>NZ_JALKAS010000001.1:1596310-1915572 GCF_023015695.1 Jannaschia sp. S6380 | reverse complement strand
GCGGGGGGAACAGATCGTCCTCCGGCGCGATGACGTCGGGCCCGGCCTTCTCGGGTTCCGCCTCCACCGTGACATCGGGCAGGGGTGCTGGATCAGTCGCCGACAGGCCGGACAGTTCATCCGGTCCGGTCGCGCCACCCGTCTCCGAGCTTTCGGGGGACCCGGCTGATGCCCGCGATACCGTGTCCAGAAGCGACCCCTCGGTCCCCGCGCCCTCCTCCCCGTTATCGATTGGCCCGGCTTCGATCCGGGCATCCTCCGCGTCATCGTGATCGACCTCGTCCAGATCGTCGACGGCGTCAGCCTCGACAATCGGCAACGCCATCATCGCGCCCGAGGCCAGAAGGCCGAGAAAACCGGCGAAGAGCATCATGAAGCGAACCTCGTATCAGGTGACGGCGCGGCATGTCCCGCGCCGTTTCGGGCCATGGCTAGCAAGTCCCGTCCGGCATACCCAGCGGACAATTGCCAAACGGTTAATGCAGTGAAGGAAAAACGGGGGCTTTCCTTCGTGCGCCGTCCGGTGTACGCGACGCGCCTACTCCACGGGCCTTGCTGGACGACATCCCGGCTTGCGCCATTCCTCTAACCTCGAAGGAGACCCCGATGTCGATCACCGTCGAAGAAAAGAACCGTCTTATCAAGGAATTCGCGACCAAGGAGGGGGACACCGGCTCTCCCGAGGTGCAGATCGCGATCCTGACCAGCCGGATCACCACGCTGACCGAACACTTCAAGACCCACAAGAAGGACAACCACTCCCGTCGTGGCCTTCTGATGATGGTCGCGCAGCGCCGCAAGCTGCTGGACTATACCCGCGGCAAGGATGAAGCCCGGTATCAGGACCTGATCAAGCGTCTCGGCATCCGCCGCTGACACGCGCATCCGGGGCCGCCGTGGCGGGCCCCGGAACCGCGCCGTTCACAGGAGCAGCGCGACACCCCCCGAAAGCAACAGTCCTGCCGTTCCCGCAGCCGATGCGAACCGGCCCGCCTTGCGCCATGCCGGCGCACCCATGTCGTCGAAGAGAACGATCGGATGGATCGCGCGGAAGGCTACGAGTGCCGTTCCGTAGGCATGCAGCCAGAACGGCTCGGTTCCGGTTAGCTCCAGGAGCAGCAGGATCAGCAAGGCCATCGCCGCGTATTCCGACAGGTTGCCGAAGCGCCGGATCGACAAGGCGAGCGGTGCCACCCTGCCGTCGCCCAACGCCACGCCATGATGTCCCCGCCCGACCCCGACAAGGGTGGACAGGACCGCCATCAGGATCGCGATGATCGCGGCGTAGAACGGCGTCACTTCAGGCATCGGCCCACCGGCGGGCACGGTCTAGAGCCGCGTCGGCAAGTGCATCCCAAACCGGTTCATCCGCAATCTCGATCACGAACCAGCCCCGCATCGGTGCCTTTCCCGCAAAGGGCTGAAGCGGTCTCCACCGGGTCGCGTGGAACTCCGCCGGATCGGATCCGGCGCCGAGTTTGATCCCAAGTCCGGCGCCGTTGCGACGGGACCGGAAGACGAAGACCTTCCCCGCATGTGTCAGCGCCTCGGCGGTCATCATCTTGCCGCGCGCGACGGTCGGATCCTTGCACATCCGATTCACGAGGGCCTGCCATCGGTTGTCGACCGCGGCATCCGCTAAATTGGGATCGGTGGGCATGGCAATCCTCCGATATCTGGGTTGCGGTAAGGTTAACCACAAGAATATATGTCGGTCAACATGCATAAACCGAGGGCCTCATGCGACTGAAACCAGAAGACAAGGCGCGGATCGGTGATCGTATTGTCGCGGCCGCGGCGATCGCGTTCCGTAAGCGGGGCATCGGGGCCGTCACGCTCGACGATTTGATGAACGGCGCGGGCCTGACGCGTGGGGCGTTCTACGCCCATTTCCGATCAAAGTCCGATCTGGTCGCCGAGGTCCTGCGCCGCGACCATCCGATACTCCGCATGCTGCAGGCCCGATCCGACCCCACGCCCGATGCCCTGTGGAAGGAGATGGTCAGGATATTCGACGGCTATCTCGATCCCGCGAACCTCTCGGACGTGCATCGCGGCTGCACCCTCGCTGCCCTGACCGGAGAGGCCGCGCGTGGAACCGAGGCGCAGCGGCGGGGCTATGATGCCGCGTTGAGAGAGATCGCGGCGGAGATGACGCGGGGCCTGAATGGCGGGGCCGACACGATGGCGGCCATCGTGACCGCATCCGGCGCCATCGCCGCCGCGCAAGCCTGTTCGGAGCGTGATACGCAGGCCGCGATCCTGCACGGAGCGCGGCGGCAGGTCATGGCCATCCTGTCGGCGATGCGTCCCTGAGCGGGGTTCCCTTTTCGGCCCATCCGCTGTACGGGACGGCGCATCTGAGACGTGACGCCACGACCCCGGCGCATGGAATGATGAGAGGGGTCGGCGGCAATGGGGCCGCCATGCAACGACGCGACGGCAGGGGCCGGACGGCGTCAGACAGGATGACACATGTTCAACATCGTCAAGAAAGAGATGGAGTGGGGGCACGACACCCTCACTCTGGAAACGGGCAAGATCGCCCGCCAGGCCGACGGCTGCGTGATCGCCACCTATGGCGAGACCTCCGTGATGGCCGCGGTGACCTATGCCAAGCAGCCGAAGCCGGGGCAGGACTTCTTCCCGCTGACCGTACACTACAACGAGAAATACTACGCCGCGGGCAA
Organism: Jannaschia sp. S6380; assembly: GCF_023015695.1. Lineage (NCBI taxonomy): Bacteria > Pseudomonadati > Pseudomonadota > Alphaproteobacteria > Rhodobacterales > Roseobacteraceae > Jannaschia > Jannaschia sp. S6380. Next base: position 1,912,882 of record NZ_JALKAS010000001.1, on the reverse strand, counting down.
GGTTCCCGGCGGCTTCTTCAAGCGCGAAGCCCGGCCGACGGAGAAGGAGACGCTGACCTCGCGCCTCATCGACCGGCCAATCCGCCCGCTCTTCGTCGAGGGGTTCAAGAACGAGGTCCTCGTGATCTGCACCGTTCTGTCCCACGACCTGGAAAACGATCCCGATGTCGTCGCGATGATCGCCGCCTCGGCCGCGCTGACGATTTCGGGCGCGCCCTTCATGGGTCCCATCGCGGGCGCCCGCGTCGGCTTCGTCGATGGCGAATACGTGCTGAACCCGTCGGTCGACGACATGCAGAACCTCAAGACCAACCCCGAGCAGCGCCTCGACCTCGTGGTCGCGGGCACCCGGGACGCGGTGATGATGGTCGAATCCGAAGCCTATGAGCTGTCGGAATCCGAGATGCTGGGCGCGGTCAAGTTCGGCCATGACCAGATGCAGCCGGTCATCGATCTGATCGTGTCGCTGGCCGAGGATGCCGCGAAGGAGCCGATGGATTTCCAGGCGCCGGACTATTCGGAGCTCTTCGAGGCCGTGAAGGCCGCCGGCGAGCAGAAGATGCGCGACGCCTATGCCATCACCGACAAGCAGGATCGGACCGCCGCGGTTTCGGCGGCGAAGGACGCGATCAAGGCCGAGCTGTCGGAAGAGCAGCTTGAGGATCCGAACCTCGGCACCGCGCTCAAGAAGCTTGAATCGAAGGTCCTGCGCGGGGATGTCGTCAAGAACGGCAAGCGGATCGACGGGCGCGGGCTCGACACCGTCCGGCCGATCGTCTCGGAGGTGGGTCTGCTGCCCCGCACGCACGGCTCCGCGCTGTTCACGCGCGGCGAGACCCAGGGCCTGGTCGTGACCACGCTGGGCACCGGCGATGACGAGCAGATGATCGATGCGCTGCACGGCACCTACAAGTCGAACTTCTTGCTGCACTACAACTTCCCGCCCTATTCGGTCGGCGAAGTCGGGCGCTTCGGCCCTCCGGGTCGGCGCGAGATCGGCCACGGCAAGCTGGCCTGGCGTGCGTTGCAGGCGGTGCTGCCGACGGCGACGGATTTCCCCTACACCATCCGCCTCGTCTCCGAGATTACGGAGTCGAACGGCTCCTCGTCGATGGCGACGGTCTGCGGCGGATCGCTGTCGATGATGGACGCGGGCGTCCCGCTGAAGGCGCCGGTGGCCGGTGTCGCGATGGGCCTCGTGCTCGAGGATGATGGCGATTACGCGGTTCTGACCGACATCCTGGGCGACGAGGATCACCTCGGCGACATGGATTTCAAGGTCGCGGGCACTGAGGACGGCATTACGTCGCTGCAGATGGACATCAAGGTCGCCGGCATCACGCCCGAGATCATGGAGAAGGCGCTCGAGCAGGCCAAGGCCGGCCGGGTCCACATCCTGGGCGAGATGGCGAAGGCGCTGACCGAGGGCCGCAACGAGTTCTCGGCCCACGCCCCGCGCATCGAGACGATGCAGGTGCCCACCGACAAGATCCGCGAAGTGATCGGGTCGGGCGGCAAGGTCATCCGCGAGATCGTGGAAGTCTCCGGCGCCAAGGTCGACATCCAGGACGACGGCACGATCAAGATCGCGTCCGCCAACGGCGAGGCCATCCAGAAGGCCTACGACATGATCAATTCGATCGTGGCGGAGCCGGAGGAAGGCAAGGTTTACAAGGGCAAGGTCGTGAAGATCGTCGATTTCGGCGCCTTCGTGAACTTCTTCGGCAAGCGCGACGGGCTGGTCCATGTCAGCCAGATCGAGAACCGCCGCCTGAACCATCCGTCGGACGTCCTGAAGGAAGGCCAGGAGGTTTGGGTCAAGCTGCTGGGCTTCGACGACCGGGGCAAGGTGCGCCTGGCCATGAAGATGGTCGACCAGGAGACCGGTCAGGAAGCCAAGGACGAATCGGCCGAATAAGGCTCGAGGATCAAAAATAGTGAGAAAGCCCCGGCCCGAGGATCGGGGCTTTTTTCGTGGACTGAGCCCGCCGCGTGTGCTGGGCGTTACCAACGCGGGCCGGTGCGACGCGTCACGGAGGGTGGACCCTGCCGATCAGGCGCGGCGTTCGATGCCCACGCTTATCGATCCACTCCGTGGCGCCGCGTCCGGCGGCGAGGGCCGGGAACAGATGTCGCCCTCGGCCGGCGCGGCCTCGTCATCCAGGACTGAAAAGCGTTCGATGGCCGTCGCGAGATCCTGCGCGTTCGTGCGTAGGGTCTGACAGGCGGCTGTCGTCTCCTCGAACATCGTCGCGTTCTGCTGCGAAACCCGGTCCAGATCCCGGAGCGCGTCATTGATGGCGGTGACCCCGGTCGCCTGTTCGTCGGATGTGGCGGCGATCCGGCTGATGCGAGTGGTCACGGTGCCGACCGATTCGATGATCGTCCGCAACGCCGTGCCGGTGTCGTGGACGAGACGGACGCCGTGGTCGATATGGTCGCCGGACTGGCCGACGAGCGCATCGATGCGGTTGGCGGCTTCCGAGGACCGCTGCGCCAGGGCCCGCACCTCGGAGGCGACGACGGCGAACCCACGCCCCGCATCGCCCGCGCGCGCCGCCTCGACCCCGGCGTTCAACGCCAGCATGTTTGTCTGGAAGGCGATATCCTCGATCACCGAGGTGATCTTGCGCACCTCACCCGATGAAACCTCGATCTCGGCCATGGCGTCGATGGCCTGGTTCATGATCCGCGCGCCCGTTTCGGCCTCGGACCCGGTGGTGACCATGATCGCTTCCGCCTGCGCGGCGTCCTCGGCGGTGGCGCCAATCAGCTCGGTCAGCTGGTCGTTCGAACGGGTAATCTCCTCAAGCGACGCCGCCTGTCGCTCGGTCCTTCGCGCCAGGTCCACCGTGGCCGATGCGATCTCCTGCGTCTCGCCAGAGATATGGGCGGAGGAACGGCGGATCCCGTAGAGCGCCGCGGACAAGGCCTCGATACTCGCGTCGAAGGACGTTCCGAGATCGGCGTATTCCGGCGGCAGATCGCCCGAAATGCGCCCACCCAGGTCGCCCTCGGCCAATCGTGCAAGGGCGGTTCGCAGCGTGGCGATCACCCGCGTCTGCTTGTCGCGTTCGGCGGCGCGATGCGCCTCGTCCTGCTGGCGAAGGATTTGGGCCTCGGCATCCGCGGCTTCGGCGCGCTCGGTTTCGCGCCGAAGCGCCTCGAGCGCCGACTCGGCCTCGCCTCGGGCCGTTTCCGCGCCGGTGCGCGCCGCTTCGGCTTTCGTCAGGGCGCCGGCCGTCTCCGCCTCCGCCTCCTGCGCGCGCGTCGCCGCGTTCAGCGCCGCCTCCCGTTCCACGCGCGCCTCGTCGACCAGGGTCAGCCGGACGTGGATGCTCATGCCGAGCCAGCCGACGATCATCATCACGGCGACCGCGTGGATCACCGTACGCAGCAGCGTCTGCAGGTCCCCGGTCAATCCGTAGACCAGATCGGGTGCGAGGAAAGTCAGGATCAGATGGTTCAGCACCACGGCGGCACCGGCAGCGGCCAGGGCCCGCAGGTCGACCATCGCCGCGATGGCCGCGATGAAGCCGAAATAGAACAGATGCGCGTCGAGCTGCCAGGGATGGCCCGCCATCGCGCCGGTCATGAGCATGACCTGCCCCACCCCCGCCATGGCCAATGCGACGCGCCCGATGGCGGCGTCGAGCTTGCAGGCAACCCATGCCAAGGCCGGTCCGGCCATCGCGGCGACCACCAGCAGGGCCGAGAACGTGTCGGCAAGATGGGCCGCGCCCGAGATCGGCAGAACCCAGGCGAGCGTCATCGCTTGGAGGATCCTGGCCGCCGAAGCGCGACTTTGATCGAGCGCTTCGTCAGACATCGGCGCCACAGAACATCGCGGTCATCCGCCCGGCGTCGAGCAGGAGAATCGCGCCGCCATGGACCAACCGATCGAAGAAATCGGCGTCCTGTGAATGGCCGACGACGCCAATCGGGAATCGGCGCGGCCCGACCTCGTGCCCGCCGGCCCGTCGCAGCAGGGTCGCCGCGTCCGGGCCGAAAGGTCCGGACACGACCAATACGGGCCACCCGGGGCGCGCGGGCGGCACGCTGGCGATCGCGCCGCCCGCCCAAAGCAAGGGAAACAGACATACGGCCAGCGCGGCCAGACGGGGGGTGCGAAGTCTCATGCTGCAGGCGTAGCACCCGACCCTTTCGGAAGCCTTAAGGTCGGGCCCGATACCGGCGGTCGGGAACCGTCATGTACGAGAAAGGTTGTCCATCGGGACAGCGCCGACCGCCGTTAACGCCTTGTAGAGGAAAGACGGTCAACCAAGGCACATGATGGAACGAATCGAGATCACCGCCCTTTCCGCCGCCTTGGCTTTCCTTCTCGTGCTGCTGTGCGGCACGGCCGGAACCATGCTATGACGTCGCACTTTCGCGTGGAGGGGTATTCATACCCACCTTGGCCGCGTCGCGCGCCATGAACCGCTCGACATATGCCTCCAGAACCGGGTGGTCCGACCATCCGACGATGTCCTTGGCACCGTAGAATTCCAGCGCATTCAGCCAAGGCGCGATCGCGATGTCGGCGATGGTGAACTCACCCACGATCCATTCGCGGTCCTGCAAGGCGCCGGCGAAGACGGATAGCAGGCGCCTGGCCTCGTCCACGTAGCGTTGTCGCGGGCGGGGATCGTCGATCTCCTTCCCGGCGAACTTCACGAAATAGCCGAGCTGACCCAGCATCGGGCCGAGGCCGCCCATCTGCCACATCAGCCATTGCGTGGCATGTGCCTGGGATGTCGCATCCGGCCCCGTCAGTCGCCCGGTCTTGCGGGCGAGATAGAGAAGAATCGCCCCGCTCTCGAACAGGCCGATCGGGGTGCCGTCCGGTCCGTCGGGGTCGATGATCGCCGGTATCTTGTTGTTCGGATTGAGCGACAGGAACGCGTCGGATTTCACGTCCTCGTCCGAAAGGGTCACGCGATGGGCCTCGTAGGGCAGCCTCAGTTCTTCCAGCGCGATGGCGACCTTCACGCCATTCGGTGTCGGAAAGCTGAAGAGCTGCAGCTTCGTGGGGTCCCGCGGGACCCAGCGTCGCGTGATCGGAAAGGCGGAAAGATCGGCCATGGGGCCTCCTGTCGGTTGCACGTGAGGCTCAAGATAGGTTGCCGATACGTCAACAAAACGGGTGACTTTCGTGCATTTTCCGACAAGACCTGTGCGCGGACACCCTGAAGGCAGGGGTACCGGGGGAACTGGACTGTCGGGAAGGACGAATATGCTCCAAGAATTCAAGGACTTCATTGCCAAGGGCAATGTCATGGATCTCGCCGTCGGGATCATCATCGGGGCGGCCTTCACCGCCATCGTGTCGTCATTGGTGGACGACCTGATCAACCCCCTGATCGGGCTCGTGCTGGGGGGGATCGACTTCACGAGCATGTATGTCGTCCTGTCCGGCGATGTGCCCGAGGGCGTGGGACTGGAAGCGGCACGCGAATCCGGTGCGGCCATCTTCGCCTACGGCGCGTTCGTCACCGCCTGCATCAACTTTCTGATCATCGCCTGGGTCGTGTTCATGCTGGTCAAGGCCGTGAACCGCCTGAAGGCGGCCGCGGAGCGGCCCGACGACGTGGCCCCCGAGGTCGAGACCGGCCCGTCGGAACTCGATGTCCTCATCGATATCCGTGACCGCCTGGCGCAGGGCACGTCGGCCACGCCCGCCGAATAGACGGCGTCCCGGCGCCTCGTTCCCGGGACCCGCGTGGCGCGGGCCCCGGATCCGGCCTTCAGGCCAGGACGGTTTCCGGGTCGACCGACGCCAGCCCCAGCGCTTCGCCCACGGCCGCATATGTCAGTTGCCCGGCATGGACGTTCAGTCCGTTGCGGAGATGCGGATCGTCGGCGCAGGCTCGCTTCCACCCCTTGTCTGCCAGCGCCAGCAGGAATGGCAGCGTCGCGTTGCCGAGCGCCAGGGTCGACGTGCGCGCGACCGCGCCGGGCATGTTGGCGACGCAGTAATGCATGATGCCGTCGACATCGTAGATCGGATCCTCATGCGTCGTGGCGCGCGACGTCTCGAAACAGCCGCCCTGGTCGATCGCCACATCGACGATCGCGGCGCCGGGCTTCATGTGCTTCAGGTCGTCGTGCTTGACCAGCTTGGGCGCCGCCGCGCCGGGTATGAGGACGGCGCCGATGACCATATCGGCGGCCATCACCATCTCGGCCGTGTTGCCGGCATTGGCATAGCGCGTCTTGAAGACCGAGCCGAACGCGTCGTCGAGATAGCGCAGCCGCGGCAGCGACCGGTCCAGAACGGTCACGTCCGCGCCCATACCGGCGGCGATCCGGGCGGCGTGTGTGCCCACGACCCCGCCGCCGATGACGACGACCTGCGCGGGCCCCACGCCGGGCACGCCGCCCATGAGGACGCCACGCCCGCCATTGGCCTTCTGCAGGGTCCATGCGCCCACCTGCGGGGCCAGCCGACCGGCGACCTCCGACATCGGCGCCAACAGGGGCAGGCCCCCGGCGCGGTCGGTGACCGTCTCGTAGGCGATGCAGGTCGCGCCGGAGGCCAGCAGGTCGCGGGTCTGGTCGGGGTCGGGGGCCAGATGCAGATACGTGAACAGCAGCTGGCCTTCGCGCAGTCGCGCCCGTTCGACCGCCTGCGGCTCCTTGACCTTCACGATCATGTCGGCCTCGGCGAAGACTTTCTCGGCGCTGTCGGCGATGCGTGCGCCCACGGCCTGATATTGCGCGTCGTCGAACCCGGCGCCGATGCCGGCATTGGTTTCGACCACGACGGAATGACCGTGCGCCACGGCCTCCAGCGCGGCGGACGGCGTCATTCCGACGCGGAACTCCTGCGGTTTGATCTCTTTGGGGCACCCGATCAGCATGCCAACCTCCCTTGGTTCTCGATTGCCCCGATCCTAGGGATGACGCGCCGGCATTTCGTCGCTATCAGAGGCTTCGGGAACGGCGGTATCAGGAGATTTTCCTGCCCTGCCGGGAAACGGCGGGGAATTTGACCGTGGCGGTTCAGATCGATGAAACCGATGCGCGTATTCTGCGACTCGTGCAGAAGGACGCGCGCCTGACCTCGGCGCAGATGTCGCAGCGTCTGAACCTCAGTGCTTCGGCCTGCCACCGGCGTCTTCAACGGCTCGAGGCGACCGGTGCGATCGAAGCCACGGTCGCGCTCGTCAATCCGCGTGTCGTCGGGCGCCCGACCACCGTGTTCGTCGAGATCAGTCTCGCCTCGCAGGCGGATGACGTGCTCGACGCTTTCGAGACGGCGGTCGCGCGGATACCGGATGTGCTGGAATGCCATCTGATGACCGGCGCCTATGATTACCTGCTCAAGGTCGTGGCGCGTGACAGCGAGGATTTCGCGTCGATCCACCGACGACATCTGGCGCGGCTGCCCGGAGTGGCCAAGCTGCAATCGTCCTTCGCGCTCAAAACCGTATGCAAGACCACGGCCCTGCCGGTCTAGATCAACCAGTCCAGCACCAGCATGGCTAATGCGCCGGCCACGACCGCCTGGATCACATCGCGGCGCCAGGCGCCGATGCCAAGGGCGACGGCGGCGGCGGCAAGGCGGACAGGGTCGAAGACGCCGCCCGCGGCCGCGGGCCATACCACGAGGGGCGCGACGAGGCCGGGCAGGACGGCCACGCCGGTATAGCGGAGATGCCGCAGGACCCATGGCGGCATCGCCCGGTTGCCGACCAGCCCGAGGAACAGGAACCGCAACGCAAACGTGCCCGCACCAAGCAGTACGATGACGACCCAGACGGCGGTCTCGCTCATGCGCGCCGCTCCATTTCGGCACCGGTCGCCATGGCGAGCATCGCGGCCAGGATCAGCCCCAGGTTCCACGGCACCCATACCAGCAGGAGCGCGCCCGCCGTCGAGACGAACGCGGCCGCGACATGGGCCCGTGATTTGAGCATGGGTCCCACCAATGCGAGGAACGCCAGGGGCATGGCGAAATCCAACCCCAGGCCCGCGGGGATGCGCGCGCCGAGCGCCGCGCCGGCCCATGTCGCCGCGACCCAGCCGGGAAAGACCGGCAGCGCGACGCCCGCGAAATAGATCACCCGATCCGCAAGGGACCAGTTCGGCCGGGTTTCATATGTCTGCGCGGCCAGCGCATAGGTCTGGTCGACCAGCACATAGGCGATCAGGGCACGTTGCCAGGCCGGCGCCGCGCCCAGATGCGGGGCCATCGCCGCCGAGTACATCGCCATCCGAAGGTTCACCGCCAATGCCGACAGCACGACGATCGCCAGGGGCGCGCCATCCGACATCAACTGGACAGCCGTGAATTGCGCGGCGCCCGCGATGACCACGACCGAGAAGCCCATGACCTGCGCCAGCGGCAAGCCCGCTTCGGTGGCGAGAACGCCGAACAAGGCGCCGAACGGGACGATGATGATCACGAATGGCAGCCCCTCGGCCACGCCGCGCCGAAATGGCTTTTCCGCCATCGCTTGCATCCCTTCGCCTTGCCGGACATCGTGCCCCTAGCCGCCAAGATGCCGGGTCTCAAGTGTCGACCGAAGTTCCAGCCAGCCTGCGCGTCGCGCCGACGCCCGACGATGCCCGCCTGACGCGCGGCGTGACCGGCGTGGACGAGACCGGCGCCTCCGTCGCCCTGCGCGTGGTCGAGGAGCGGCCGCTCACGATCTATCTGAACGCGCGCGAGATCGTCACCGCCATGACAATCGGCGATCATCCCGAATGGCTGGCGCTGGGGTTTCTCGTCAATCAGGGGATGGTGCGGCCGTCGGATGTCGTGACCGGCATCGACCATGATGCGGAGCTGCAAGCGGTCGTCGTTCGCACCGCGGTCGAGACAGATCACGAGGCAAGGCTGGCGCGGGCGACGCGCACCTCGGGTTGCGCGGTCGGCACCGTCTTCGGCGACATGATGGAGGGGCTGGAGGATCTGACCCTGCCGGCCACGCCGCTGCGCGTCAGCGAGTTGCGCGCCCTGTCGCGTGCCGTCAACCGGACGCCCAGCCTGTATCTGGCCGCCGGTGCGATCCACGGGACGTGCCTTTGCGCCGGTGGCGACCCGCTGGCCTATTTCGAGGATGTCGGACGCCACAATGCGGTCGACAAGCTGGCTGGCTGGATGCGCATCGCGCAGGTCGAGGCGGGCGACAAGGTTCTCTATACGACCGGGCGGCTGACCTCCGAGATGGTCATCAAATGCGCACTGATGGGCATCCCGTCGCTGGTGTCGCGTTCCGGCTTCACCGCCTGGGGGGTCGAGATCGCGCGTCAGGTCGGTCTGACCGTGATCGGGCGGATGAAAGGCTCGCGGTTCATCTGCCTCAGCGGGGCGGAGCGCGTCGTCTGGGACGCCGAATGAACCGCGCCCTGATATGTGCCGCAACCCTGGCGCTGGCCGTGCTGGCGGCCCCGGCGTCCGGGATCGCGCGCGAGGGGCTGTCGATCCCCCGCGCAACCATGGACAGTCCGGGCCCGGAGATCGTGGTGACGGAGCGGGGCGCCGTCCGCCCGCACCTGGCCTGGTCGCACCCCCGGCCGCTGCCGGCGGACCGGCTGCGACCGCGTCTGACCGATTGCCTGGCCCCTGGCGACGGACATTCCGATCCCGTCGACCTGACGGCCTATGACTGGCCGGGCCCGCGCGACATCGACGGGCACCAGGTTTGCCTGTTCGCGATCTTCGCCGCGCTGGACGGCCCCGAGGCCGCACATGACTGGGTGCGCGCCGTCATCGCGCCGACCGCGCGGCCGGACTGTCCCGCGCGCTGGAACCTGGCCGTTCCGTCCCGCCACGGTACCGCCTTCGTGCATGTCTGGCGCGGGCGCCTCGGCACCCCGCTCTTCGTCGATGTCCTCGATCGGGCGGCACGCTGGTCGGAGGAGTTGCGCCCGCCGGTGCACTCCCTGCTCCGCACGACCTTCGATGCCGAGGGGCGGCCTCTGGTGGTGAAATACGAACGCTTCACCCTCGGTCAGCGTTACGGGCTCGCGCGATGCCCGTGATCCAGCCACACGGCCTCATCCTTGCGGGCGGGCGTGCGACGCGGATGGGCGGCGGCGACAAGGGCCGGCTGCCGGTCGGGGGCCGATCGCTCGTCGAACGCGTCATCGACCGGATCGGGCCGCAGGTCGACGCCCTCGCGCTCAGCGCGAATGGACCGCCGGGGCGGTGGGCCGATCTGGGGCTGCCCGTGCTGGCCGACGCCGACCCGGATCGGCCCGGGCCGCTGGCTGGCGTGCTGGCCGGGCTCGACTGGGCGGCCGGGCAGGGCCGCCCGCATATCGTGACGGCGGCGGCGGACACGCCGTTCCTGCCGCCCGACCTCGTGCCGCGCCTGCTCGCGGCGGCCGGTCCGACAGGGCTGGCGTTGGCGGCCACGCGCGACGACGACCGGGTCCGGCCGCAGCCGACGTTCGGCCTGTGGCCCACCGCGCTGCGCGACGATCTGCGCGCCGCGCTGGCGCAGGGAACCCGCAAGATCCTGGCCTGGACCGATCGGCACGAGGCCGGGCTCGCCCTGTTCCCGACGGCGCCGCTGGATCCCTTCTTCAACGTGAACACGCCCGAGGACCTGCAGCGGGCGGAGGATCTCGCATGCGGCTGATGGGCGTGATCGGGCACAAGAACGCGGGCAAGACCACGTTGACCGTGGCACTTGTCACCGAATTGTCGGCCCGGGGCCTGCGCGTCAGCACGCTCAAGCGCACGCATCACGCCCTGGACCTGGAGACGCCGGGCACCGACACGCATCGCCACCGGGAGGCCGGGGCCGGGCAGGTCGTTCTGGCCACTGACCGCCGTCTGGCCCTGCTGGAGGAGGTCGCGACACCCAGCCTCGACCACATACTGACGCGACTGGCCCCCTGCGACGTCGTCCTGGCCGAAGGATGGAAGGTCGGGGAGCATCCCCGGATCGAGGCATGGCGTGCGGACCTGGGACGCCCGCCCCTGGCGCAGGCCGACCGGACGATCCTGGCCGTGGCAGCCAAGGGGCGTTGCACGGTCGAGCCACCCGTTCTGCCTCTCGACGACATAACGGCGATCGCGGATTTCCTGTGTTCGACCTGGTAATCGCCGTCGACTGGTCCGCCGCCGCCCGTCCGACGGGGCCGCGGCCCTGCGCCGATGCCATCTGGGTCTGTGCCGATCTGAACGGCGTCCGCACGACCCGCTATCACGCGACGCGGCATGCGGCCCTGGCGGAGGTCGAAGAATGGCTGGCCCTGGGGCATCGCACGTTGCTGACCTTCGATTTCGCGATGGGATATCCGCAGGGCTTCGCGCGGACCCTGACCGGCCGGGCCGAGGCGCTGGCCGTCTGGGACTGGCTCGCCACGCATGTCCGCGACGGCCCCGACAATGCCAACAACCGGTTCGAGGTGGCGCAGACGATCAACCGCGCCTTTCCCGGCATCGGTCCACTCTGGGGTCGTCCCGACGGACATGACCTGCCCGATCTTCCGGCGCGAGGGCGGGCGCGGTCGGGCCACGGAATCGGGGATCACCGCGCGGTCGAGGCCTTCGCGCGCGCGGCGCAATCGGTGCTCAAGCTCTACACGGCAGGTGCGGTGGGGGGGCAGTCGCTCGTCGGGCTGGCCGCGTTGGCCCGGCTGCGGGCGCGCCATCCCGATCTGGCCGTCTGGCCGCAGGAGACGGGCTTCGCCGTCCCTCCGGCGCGGGTCGTCCTGGCCGAAATCTATCCCAGCCTCTGGTGCCCCGTCGAACGCGCCATCAAGGACGAGGGCCAGGTCCTCGCCGCCGTTGCCGCCCTGCGCGATGCGCCTGAAACCTGGTTCACCGCCCCCGGCGCGCAGCCCGATGCGGACCGGATCGCCGCCGAGGAGGGTTGGATCCTGGGCGTTCTGCCGCCTGCCGATTGCTTCGCGCTGCCACCGGGGGAGGACTGGACGCCGGTCGATCGGGCCCTGACCTCCCTGCGCGCGGCGACGCCTACCGTCGTGAGGACGGAGACCATTGCCGTGGGCGCTGCCACGGGGCGTATCCTCGCCGCCGACGTGATCGCGCGGCGGTCAAATCCGCCGCATGCCAACGCCGCCGTCGACGGTTGGGCCTTCGCCCACGCGACGCTGGCACCGGGCCCCGTTGCGCTGCTCCCCGGGCGGGCGGCGGCGGGGCGGCCATACGCGGGCCAGGTGCCATCGGGGCATGCGATCCGTATCCTGACCGGCGCGGCCATCCCGGCGGGCACCGATACGGTGGCCTTGCAGGAAGACGCGACCGTTCGGGACGGCCATCTCCTCCTGCGGGCCGTTCCTGCCCGGGGTGCCAATACCCGCGAGGCAGGCGAGGACGTGACGACCGGCGATACGTGCCTGTCCGCCGGTGCCGTCCTTCGGCCGGCCGACATCGCGCTGACCATCGCCGCGGGTCACGGAACGCTTCAGGTGCACGCACGTTTGCGCGTCGGCGTCCTGTCGACCGGCGACGAACTGGTGGCACCGGGGGCGGACGGCGGTACGGCCGACGTGAACCGGCCGATGCTGCTGTCGATGCTGGCGGCCTGGCATTTGGATCCGGTTGACCTGGGACATGCGCCCGACGATCCGGAGGTGCTAGCGGTGATGCTGGACGCGGCCGGCACCGATGCGATCCTGACATCGGGCGGGGCAAGTGCCGGTGACGAGGATCATCTGTCGCGTCTGCTGCGGGAACGCGGCGACGTCGTCCATTGGCGGATCGCGATCAAGCCCGGACGGCCGCTGGCACTCGGTCGCTGGAACGGCACGCCCCTTTTCGGACTGCCCGGCAACCCGGTGGCGGCCCTCACCTGTGCTGCGATTTTCGCACGGCCCGCGCTTTTGCAGATGGCCGGGGCGGGCTGGCGGGAACCGGTCGGCCTCACCGTTCCGGCGGCCTTCGCCAAGCGCAAGAGGGCCGGACGGCGCGAGATCCTGCGCGCCCGTCTGCGGAACGGCGCGGCGGAGGTGTTCCGATCCGAAGGGTCCGGGTTGGTCTCGGGCCTATCCTGGGCCGAAGGTTTCGTCGAACTGCCCGATGGCGCCGCCGAGATCGCACCGGGCGATCCTGTGCGCTATATCCCCTTCGCCGAACTGGGCCTCGGCTAGTCGCGCGCGATCCCGTTGGCGCGGGCCACGAAATCCACCAGATGCGGGACGTAGTCCTCCGGCCCATCACCGCCGGTGTTCACGGCCATCGCGAAGCTGTTCTTGATCGCGCACTGCACCGGATTGGCCACGCCCGCGCCATCGGCCATGGCGGCCAGGTAGGTCATGTCCTTCAGGGCGTTCGTGAGGGTGAACTTGTGCGCCTGGCGATTGCCGTCGACCGCGTAGCCCATGAACGTCTGATAGAAGCCGCAATCCATTCGGCTGCCGCGGATGACGCTGTCGAACATGGCCGTCCCGACGCCCGATTTCTCGGCCAGGGCAAGCGCCTCGGCATAGAGCGCGCCGTAGCCCATGGCGAGAAAGTTGTTGAGAAGCTTCATCTTGTGGCCCGCGCCCGGGCCCCCGATCCTGACGATGGACTTGGCCCACGTTGCGATGACAGGCTCGATCCGGGCGAAGACGTCCTCGGTCGCGCCGACCATGGCGGCCAGTTCGCCCGCTTCCGCCTGGACCGGCGTCCCGCCCAGCGGCGCGTCCGCCATGTGCAGGCCCCGGGCCGAGAGCTTGGCGGCGAGAGCTTCGGTCGAGACCGGGTTGGACGTCGAGCAGTCGACGATCACCCCGCCCTCGACCATGTGGTCGGCCAGGACGTCCACGACCGTTTCGACCTGCGGACTGCCGGGGGCGCAGATATGGACGATGTCGGAGGCCCGGGCGAGGGCCGCCAGGTCGGGGACCTCCGAGGCACCCCGGCTGCGCAGATCCTCCACCGGGGCACGATTGCGGTGCGCGACGACGGCTAGCGGATAGCCCGCCCCAAGGATGTTCGCGGCCATGCCGTGACCCATCAGCCCCGTGCCGACGAAACCGATCCGTTCCATGATGTGCCCTCCCCAGCCTCCGGCGAACGCCTATCGGCGCGGGGCGGGGGCCTCAAGCCTTGGCGCGCAGGCGGATGACGACGTCGACCTTGGCGATCTCGGTCCCGGCGGGGGCATCGGGCAGGTTGACGATCTTCATCGCCTCGTGGCCTGCATCGGTCAGGCGGGCGTCTTCTTCCCAATAGAAATGGGGGTGGTCGTCCAGCCGCGTATCAAAATAGCTGCCGGTGCCGTCGACCGTGATCTCCTGCACCAGGCCGGCTTCGGTGAAGGCGCGCAGCGTGTTGTAGACGGTGGCGAGAGAGACCTTGTCCCCCGACCGGCGTGCCGCGTCGTGCAACCCTTCGGCGGTGACATGGCGATCGCGCCCGTCACCCACCAGGAGCGACGCCAGCAGCAGCCGCTGGCGCGTGGGCCGCAGGTTCGCGCGGGCCAGCCAGGCTTCGCCCCGGTCGCGTGCTGTCTCGGACATCTGCATCGGGAGCAATATAGGGGGTCCGCGTGACGGTTTTCAAACGGATTCCGTGCGGAAACGCCCCATTCGGCACCCATCCGGGCGCTCGCGATGGGTTGCGAGGCTGAAACATGCGGTGATAGACGGGCCCGAACCGGACCCAAAGGGGGGCGCATGAGCGAGTATCCGACCAATTTCGACCGCGACGACCTGCTGAAATGCGCGCGGGGCGAGCTTTTCGGCGAAGGCAACGCGCAACTTCCCGAGCCGCCGATGCTGATGATGGACCGGATCACCGACATTTCGGGCGATGCGGGCCTGCACGGCAAGGGCCATGTCGTGGCCGAGTTCGATATCAAGCCGGATCTGTGGTTCTTCGACTGCCACTTTCCCGGCAACCCGATCATGCCCGGTTGCCTGGGCCTCGACGGGCTGTGGCAGCTGACGGGTTTCAACCTCGGCTGGCGTGGCTGGCAGGGGCGGGGCTATGCGCTCGGCGTGGGCGAGGTGAAGCTGACCGGCATGGTCCGCCCCGATCGCAAGAAGCTGACGTATCTCGTTGATTTCACCAAGGCGATCCAGACGCGCCGCCTGACCATGGGCGTGGCCGATGGCCGGGTGGAGGCCGACGGAGAGGAAATCTACGTCGTCAAGGATATGAAAGTGGCTCTGTCCGAGAGCTGAGAGGAAAGACACATGCTGCGTCGCGTCGTCATCACCGGGATCGGGATCGTCTCACCCATCGGAAATACGCCTGAGGAGGTCGAGGCGAGCCTTCGCGCCGGCAAGTCCGGTATCACCTTCTCGGACAGCTATGCCGAGCACGGCTTCCGCAGCCAGGTCCACGGCGTGCCCGACATCGTGCTGGAGGACCATATCGACAAGCGCGACCTGCGTTTCATGGGGCCGGGCGCGGCCTACAACTTCATCGCCATGGAGCGCGCCATCGCGGATTCGGGGCTGGCGCAGGACGAGGTCTCGAACGAGCGCACGGGCCTCGTGATGGGGTCCGGCGGGCCGTCGACGTCGAACTTCTTCACCGCCTTCGACACCGTCATCAACAAGGGCTCGCCCAAGCGCATGGGCCCGTTCATGGTGACCCGCTGCATGTCGTCGACCAACAGCGCCTGCCTGGCCACGCCGTTCGGGATCAAGGGCGTGAACTACTCGATCACTTCGGCTTGCACCACGTCGCTGCACTGCATGGGCAACGGTGTGGAGCAGATCCAGTTCGGCAAGCAGGACATCGTCTTCGCCGGCGGGGGCGAGGAGGTGGACTGGACACTTTCCTGCCTGTTCGACGCCATGGGTGCGATGTCGTCCAAGTACAACGACACGCCCGAAAAGGCATCGCGCCCCTATGACGCGACGCGCGACGGCTTCGTCATCGCCGGCGGCGCGGGCGTCGTCGTGCTGGAGGAGCGGGACCGGGCGATCGCGCGCGGCGCCACGATCTATGGCGAGGTGACGGGCTATGGGGCCACCTCCGACGGGGCCGACATGGTCGCGCCGTCCGGCGAGGGCGGCGAGCGGGCGATGCGGCTGGCGCTGAGCCAGATGCCGGAGGACCGGAAGGTCGACTACATCAACGCGCATGGCACCTCGACCCCGGTGGGCGACATCAAGGAGGTCGTCGCCTGCCGCAACATCTGGGGCGAGGGGCGGACGCCACCGATCGGATCGACCAAGTCGATGACGGGTCACAGCCTGGGCGCGACCGGGGTGCAGGAGGCGATCTATTCGATGCTGATGATGAACAAGGGGTTCATCGCCCCGTCGATCAACGTCACCGAACTGGACCCCGCCCTGAAGCCCGAGGAGATCAACACCGAACTGCGCGACGGCGTCGAGATCGACTCGATCCTGTCGAACTCCTTCGGGTTCGGCGGGACGAACGGCACCGTCATCATTTCCAGGCACCGGGAGTAGGCGGATGGGCCTGTTGGACGGCAAGCGCGCCCTCGTCATGGGGGTGGCCAACGACCGCTCCATTGCCTGGGGCATCGCCCGGGCCCTGGCCGCCGAGGGCGCCGAACTGGCGTTCACCTACCAGGGCGAGGCGTTCGGCAAGCGCGTGGCTCCACTCGCGGAGAGCATCGACTCCACGACGCTGTTGGACGTCGATGTCACAGATGATGCCTCGCTCGACGCGGCCTTCGCGGCGCTGGCCGAGATGGGCAACCTCGACATCGTGATCCACGCCATCGCGTTCTCGGACAAGGCTGAGTTGACCGGACGGTTCGTCGACACGAGCCGCGACAACTTCAAGAATTCGCTGGATATTTCCTGTTATTCCCTGATCGAGGTCGCCCGCCGCGCGGCGCCCCTGATGACCGATGGGGGAACCATCCTGACGCTGACCTTCGATGGGTCCCAGCGGGTCATGCCCTACTACAACGTGATGGGCGTGGCGAAGGCCGCGCTCGAATCGGCGGTCCGCTACCTGGCGGCCGATCTGGGTCCCGAAGGCATCCGCGTGAATGCGATCTCGCCTGGGCCGATGAAGACCCTGGCCGGTGCGGCCATCGGTGGGGCAAGACGCACCTTCCGCCATGCCGAGGCGAACGCGCCCCTGCGGGCGAATGCGACGCTCGACGCGATCGGCGGGACGGCCCTGTACCTCGCGTCCGACCACGGTGCCTGCACGACGGGCGAGGTGATCCACGTCGACGGTGGCTTCCATGTCATGGGCATGCCGCATCCGGACAATCTTTGAATGTTCGGCGACAATCGCCCGCATCATCGGCGGATCGTTGCCGAGAACTGCGAATAATGGCAAAATTGGACCGATCTTTCAGGTGATTTGCCCCAAATGCGCCCTTTCCTGCTGCGATAACCGGGCAAAGTTATTTCGTTAAGGCGGCCGACCGATGTTGAGCGTCAGATCATTCCTTGTTGATGAGGCCGGTGGGATCTCGCTGGACTGGATGGTGTTGACGGCCGTGATCGTCGGTACCGGGTTCTCGATCGTCAGCAGCATTCCCGAAGGCCTCGAGATCGTCGCATTCGACGAGGCGGCGGAGGAGAACAGGCAGATCGTCCAACAGAGCTTCGGCACCGACGACTATTGCGCGCATGGCATCGACGGTCTCAAGGCCCGCGAGGCGGCGCGGGTCGCCAACGGGGGCGGGGATCCGGTCGACGTGACCGGCAGCCTGAGAGACCGGCGCTACAGCGTCAGCGATACGGAACTTCGCCGTGAACGCGAACGGCTGGCCGGACGGCGGTCTTCGAACGGCGAATGGACCCGCGAGAACACCATTGCGGGCCTCGTGGATTGCGACTTCGCCAGCCGCGGTCTCGACTAGGTAGCCCCCCCATGGCAGGGTCGCTCCGACCGATCACGGGGGCGGCTGATGGCCATAGATACATGCATCTTCGACGCATACGGCACGTTGTTCGACGTAACCGCCGCGGCCCGCCAGGTCGCCGAGGATCCGGCCTTTCCGGCCCTGTCCGACGGCTGGGCCAAGCTGGCCGCCGATTGGCGCGAGAAGCAGCTGCAATACAGCTGGATCCGCGCGATCACCGGAGAGCATACCGAGTTCTGGCAGGTGACGAACGACGCGCTCGATTACGCGTTGGAGGCATCGGGCCTGCAGGGCGATGTCGACCTACGCGACCGCCTTCGCAAGCTATACTGGGAACTGTCGGCCTATCCCGAGGTGCCGGACATGCTGGGCGCACTGAAGGATGCGGAGCTTGCGACGGGCATCCTGTCCAACGGCTCACCCGAGATGCTGCAATCGGCGGTGCAATCGGCGGGCGTCGGACGCCTCCTGGATCATGTCCTCTCGGTCGAATCCGTCGGCGTCTTCAAACCCGCCACCAAGGTCTATGACCTGGTCAACCGGGCGTTCGGATGCCAAGCCGGCAACGTCCTCTTCGTCAGCTCGAACGGTTGGGACGCGGCCGCCGCGACCGGATACGGCTTCGCGACCGTCTGGGTGAACCGCGCCAGCGTGCCGATGGACCGCCTGCCCTGGACGCCGCAGCACGTCCTGGAGGACCTGTCCGGCATCCCGGACCTGGCGGCGAGCCTTTAGGATGGCGGAGTTCAAGACCTCGGACGGGTTGCGCCTGTGGTACGAGGATCAGGGCGAAGGCCAGCCGATCCTCTGCCTGTCGGGGCTGACGCGGAATTCGACCGATTTCGATTATGTCCTGCCCTATCTCATGGGCGAGCATCGCGTGATCCGGCTGGACTATCGCGGACGCGGCAAGTCGCAGCGCGCGCCGGACTGGCGCAGCTACACCATTCCGACCGAGGCGCGCGATGTCCTGGAGCTTCTCGATCATCTCGGGCTCGACCGGGTTCCCGTACTCGGCACGTCGCGCGGCGGGTTGATCGGGATGGCCCTCGCGCTAATGGCGCGGCCCAGGTTGGGGGGGCTCTGCCTCGTCGATATAGGACCCGACATCGCCGAAGCGGGTCTGGACGCGATCCGCGAATATGTCGGGCGACCGCCGGCGGCAACGACGTTGGAAGAGGCGGTGGCGATGCGAGCGTCGCTCATGGCCGGTTTCGCGAACGTACCCGAGGATCGCTGGCGGATCGAAGTGGAGCATCATTACCGCGAAGCGCCTGAGGGGCTGGCGATCAACTACGACGCACGCTTGCGCGATGCCGTCCTTGAGGCGGGGACCCAACCCGCCCCCGACCTCTGGCCGCTTTTCGATGCATTGGAGGGCTTGCCCCTGGCCTGCATCCGTGGCGCCAATTCCGACCTGCTCGCCCCTGAGACGCTGGCCGAGATGTGCCGTCGCCGGCCCGACATGATCGTGGCCGAAGTGCCGGATCGCGGTCACGTCCCCTTCCTTGACGAGCCGGAAGCACTGGAGGCGCTGAACGAATGGACGATGCTGCTCTAACCCGGGCCGACATCGAGGCCGCGGCCGAACGGATCGCCGGTCATGCGGTGCGTACGCCCCTGCTGAACGCGCCCTCGCTCGACGCGGCTGTCGGGCGTCGGATCTTCGTCAAGGCGGAATGCCTGCAACGTACCGGCAGCTTCAAGTTTCGCGGTGCCTACAACGCGCTTTCGCAGGGACAGGGCGGCGTCGTCGCGTTTTCCTCGGGCAATCACGCGCAGGGTGTGGCGCTGGCGGCGCGAATGCTCGGGCGCGATGCCGTGATCGTCATGCCGTCGGATGCGCCGAAGGTGAAGATCGCCAACACCCGTGCCTATGGCGCGGAGATCCTGCTCTACGACCGCGCGGCAGAGGACCGCGACCAGATCGGCGCGCGACTGCAGGCGGAGCGGGGTCTGGACCTGGTTCGGCCCTTCGACGATCCGCGCGTGGTCGCGGGGCAGGGGACCTGCGGGCTGGAACTGCGCTCGGACCTGCCTGACGGGGTGGACGAAGTTCTGGTCTGTTGCGGCGGTGGCGGACTTGCCGCCGGCATCGCCCTGGCGTTGGAGGGGCGCGCGACGGTGCGGCCGGTGGAGCCGGTCGGTTTCGACGATGTCGGGCGGTCGCTCAGGTCCGGCAGACGGGAGACCAACGCCGCGATGGATGGGTCGATCTGCGACGCGATCCTGACACCGTCGCCGGGGGAGGTGACGTTCCCGATCCTGTCGCGGCTCTGCGGACCGGGCCTGGCGGTCAGCGACGCGGAGGCGCTGCGCGCCATGGCGCTGGCCTGGCAGCATCTGCGGATCGTGTTGGAACCCGGCGGGGCCGTCGCGCTGGCGGCGGGGCTGTTTCATCACGACGGCGACATCGCGGTCGTGGCCAGCGGCGGCAATGTCGATCGTGACGTTTTCGTGCGCGCGCTGGATCACGCCTGAGCGCGGGACGCCTTTCGTGGCAGCAGGCCCCATGCCACGCACATCAGCGCCGCGGCCGCCAGGAAGGGCGCGCCCGGGAAGTCGCGCGTGCCTTCGGTCGCGAGGTTGAAGATCCGCGTCATCAGGAGCGGCGAGACGATGGCCGCGATCGCCGTGATCGAGGCGAGCACGCCCTGCAATTCCCCCTGCGCGTCGTCATCCGCCACGCGACTGGCCAACCCTTGGATCGCTGGCTGCACCAATGCCCCGAGCGCGGAAAGCGGCGTCAGCGCGAGCATGATCCAACCATGCTGGACGAAGGCCACGCAGAACAGAAGAACGCAATTATAGGGGACGAACCATGCAAGGACCCTGCGTTCGCCGAGACGGGGAATGACCACGCGGATCAACCCGCCTTGCACGACCACCATCGAGATCCCGTACACGGCGAGCGATATGCCGACCATCCGTTCCTCCCATCCGAAGGCGGCCTGCGTGAAATAGGCCCAGACGGCGGGATAGACCCAGTTGGCCACCTGATAGAAGAACCACAGCGTCAGGAGCGCCCCCAGGCCCGGCAGCTTCGTGACGGCGCGCAGGCCGCCCAGCGGATTGGCGCGGCGGATGTCGAAGGGGCGCTGCCGACGCAAGGTCTCGGGCAGCACGGCCAGGCCGAAGAGGAGGTTTGCACCCGAAAGCATCGCCGCCGCCCAGAATGGGGCGCGGGGGCCCAGTTCGGCCAGCAGGCCACCCATGGCCGGGCCCAGAACGAAGCCGAGGCCGAAGCCGGCCGAAATCAAGCCGAAATTCGCCGCCTTCTCCTCGGGTTTGGAGATGTCGGCCATGAAGGCCATCGCGGTCGACATGGTTGCCGCCGCGATGCCGGCGATGATCCGTCCGATCAGCAACAGCCAGATCGTATGCGCCAGCGCCATGAGGATGTAGTCGAGGAAGATCACCGCCATCGACAGCAGCAGGACCGGACGTCGCCCGAACCGATCCGACAGATTGCCGATGGCCGGAGAGAACAGGAACTGCATTAGCGCGTAGCTGGAGGAGAGGACGCCGCCCCAGACGGCCGCCTCGCTCAACCCGACGCCCTGCACCTCGCGCAGAAGTGACGGCATCACCGGCAGGATCAGGCCGATGCCCATCGACTCGATCACGACGGTCGCCAGGATGAACAGGACGGGAAGGCGCGGCATTGGCCGACCCTATCGACGCGTCCCCGGCGAGGCGAGAGCGGATACGTCCGGCCGGTTCAGGAATGCCGCCAGCACCCGACCAAACTCCGCCGGCGCCTCGATGGGCGGCAGGTGACCGGCGCGGCGGATGATCGCGAATTCGGACCCGGGGATGAGGGCCGCCGTCTCGCGTATAAGGTCGGGGGGCGTGGTGCCGTCCTCGGAGCCGGCGATGACCAGTGTCGGCAGGCGCAAACCGCTGGTCGGGGTATAGAAGTCACCGCCCCGGATGGCCGCGCAGCAGCCGACATATCCGTCCGGCGGCGTTTCGCAGAACCGGGCCCGCCACATCGGCAGCGCGCCGGAGGCGCGGAAGTCGCGGCCGAACCACCGCTCCATCACCCCGTCGGCCATTGTGTCCAGCCCGTGCCGCCGCACGTCGGCGATGCGCCGGTCCCACAGGGCCTCGGTCCCGATCCGTGCGGCAGTGTTTGACAGCACCAACGCGCCGACGAGATCGGGCCGCTTCACGGCCAGCCCCTGCGCGACCATGCCACCGATGCTAAGCCCGACAAAGCACGAGGCCCTGACATCCAGCGTATCCAGAACCGCCTCGGCGTCCGCGACGAGCGTTCCCATGCCGTAGGGGGGATCAGGAACATCCGACAGGCCATGCCCGCGCATGTCGTATCGCATGATGCGCAAGCCGTCCGGAAGGCGAGGCAGGACGTCGTCCCAAATGCGAAGATCCGTGCCCAGGCTGTTCGCGAAGACCAAGGGTCTGCCGTCCGGTGGCCCGGTTTCCGCGATGTGGAGTCGGGTACCGTCCCGGGCCGCGATCCGCATGGGCGCCGCCGGTCCGGTCAGGCCTCGGCGCGCCGTTCGGCGAAGCTCATCTCGATGAAGCTGGGAACGTGATCGCCCAGCCCCACGACCCTGGGCCCGCCATCCTGACGTCCGCGCCCACCGCGCGAGCGGCTGCGACCGCTCTCGGGGCGGTCGTCGCGGGCTTCCGTTCGGGCCGGTGTCTTTGGATTCGGATCGCGCGGTGCTTCTTGCGTCGCCTGCGTCTCGGTCGCCTGCGTCTCCGGCCGGGGCTTCGTGCGGGAGCGGGAGCGCGAGGCGGTGCGCCTCGGCGCTTCCTCCTCCGCCTCGTCGCGGGCCGGCCGTGCGCCCGGCGGCGTCCACGGGTTCTCGCCGCGCGGAATATCGGCCTTCACGAGGCTTTGGATCGCGTCGAGATACTTGGCGTCCGACGGTGTGGAAATGGTGTAGGCCAACCCGGTCTTGCCCGCGCGACCGGTGCGGCCGATCCGGTGGACGTAATCCTCGGCATGGCTGGGCACATCGAAATTGAAGACGTGGCTGACATTCGGGATGTCGAGACCCCGCGCCGCCACGTCGGAAGCCACAAGGAAACGCAGCGATCCGTCGCGGAACCCGTCCAGCGTCCGGGTCCGCTGCGACTGGTCGAGATCGCCATGGATCGGGGCGGCGTCATAGCCGTGCTTCTTGAGCGATTTGGCCACCACGTCGACTTCGGTCTTACGGTTGCAGAAGATGATCGCGTTGCGGCAGTCGGCGCCGTCGCGCTCGATCACGGCGCGCAGGATCTCGCGCTTGTCCTTAGCGGTCATGTCGCGCCGCTTGGGCGTATGCTCGATCAGGATCTGGGTGATCGTGTCGGAGGTGGAGTTCTGCCGCTCGACCTCGATCTTCTCGGGGTTGGACAGGAACTTGTTGGTGATCCGCTCGATCTCGGGCGCCATGGTGGCGCTGAAGAACAGGGTCTGGCGCGTGAACGGCGTCATTTCGAAGATGCGTTCGATATCGGGGATGAACCCCATGTCCAGCATCCGATCGGCCTCGTCGACGACCATGATCTGAACCCCGGTCAGCAGGAGTTTCCCGCGCTCGAAATGGTCGATCAGGCGTCCGGGCGTGGCGATCAGAACGTCGACGCCCCGGTCGATCAACTGGTCCTGCTCCTTGAAGGAAACACCGCCGATCAGCAGGGCTTTCGTCAGACGGGACCCCTTTGCGTAGGTGTCGAAATTCTCGGCCACCTGCGCGGCCAGCTCGCGCGTCGGCGCCAGCACCAGCGAACGGGGCATCCGCGCCCGCGCGCGGCCTTTCGACAGCATCGTGATCATCGGCAGCGTGAAGGCCGCCGTTTTGCCGGTCCCGGTCTGGGCGATGCCCAGCACGTCGCGGCCTTCCAGCGCGGGGGCGATCGCGCCGGCCTGGATCGGTGTGGGGGTAGTGTAGCCGGTGGCCTCGATGGCCTTGAGAACCTTCGGATCGAGGTTCAGGTCGGAAAAGCTTGTCATGTGCGTCCTGATTGGAGCGTTGGCCGTATTGCCGGTGCCCGGGGTCTGGTAGGACGCGACAGTGCCAATGCGTCCTTCGGAATTCGTCTCGCCGCGCATCATCGCGCGCGCGGCATCGCTAGCAAAGCCTTGGCCGCGGGTCAACTTGCCGGCCGGTTGCACCCCCCTTACCGGCGGAACGCCATCGCCTGCCGCGGGGTTCATCCCTGCATGACCGCCAGCAAAGGAGAACGACATGCCCGAGAAGCACGCCAGCGCCCACTGGGAAGGTGGGTTGAAGGACGGCAAGGGGACCATCTCGACCGAGTCCGGTGCCTTGGATGGCCAGCCTTACGGCTTCCAGACCCGGTTCGAGGGCGAGGCCGGCACCAACCCCGAAGAAATCGTCGCCGCGGCGCATGCGTCGTGCTTCTCGATGGCGCTTTCGATGGTGCTGGGCGAATCCGATCTGACGGCCAGTTCGATCGACACGAAATGCACCGTGACGCTCGACCAGGTCGATGGCGGGTTCGCGGTTACGAAATCGCATCTGGACGTCACCGTTTCCGTGCCCGGTGCCGACGAACAGGCGGTTCTCGATGCTTGCGAGACGGCAAAGGCGAACTGTCCCATCTCCAAGCTCCTCGCGACCGAGATCACGATGGACGCCCGCGCGACCTGACATGGGCCGGGCATCGGGAACAACGTGCCCGGTGCCCGGAGAGCGGCCTTAGGAGGGAATGAGGCGCGCACCCGTCAGGACCGCCGCCTGCCAGGTTTCCGGGTCGCGGTTCAACTCCAGCGCACCGCGCAGGGTCACCCGCTGGCCTTCCTCGACCTTGATCGGGTCGGCGAGCGTCACCTCCAGCGCGGCGGCATGGTCCGGGAGCCCGCAGAAGGGGCACGTCACCATGTCGGAGACCAGCATCAACGTCCGCACGAGCGCGCCTTCCTCGAGCGGCATGGCAAATCCGGTGATGTCGAACTGCGCCACCCCGTTCTCGATCTCGGCGGGATAGGTCTTGATGGCGCGGTAGCTGTCTTGCGTCACCACTTCCTCGACCTCGATCCCGCGGATGAACGACCAAGCGGCCTCGTCCGCCGAAGCGCCGCCGGCGAGCGCGGCGAAGGGCAGAAGCGGCAGTGAGCGTACAAGCATGGGATCTCCCTCGGGATACTCGGTTTCGCGCGGAGACTACGGGTTTTGCTGCCGGATGAAAGGCGGATTTCGGCGGCTGCGGCTGACCTGGCGTCATCTTGCCGACGCGTGCAGGCCGGGTCGAAAGCCAGCCCGTAGCACCGCGCAGGTCACGGGGTTGGTCAGGATTGTCACCGGCCCGGACGGCAGCGCGACCGGTGCCCCGTACCCGTCCGGCGTGTAGGCGCACGCATGCCCGCCGGTCACCAGCCAGTCGCTGCCGTCCCGGTGGAACATCGCCCCGGTCGGCAGATCGCCCGCCCGACCCTCGTGGTGCCGCAAACGACGTGCGCCCGGCACCGCGCGGCCCTCGTGCAGTTTCGCGTCCGCGGCTTTGGGTCCCGGCCATCCACCGAAGGCGCGCGCCCAGGCCTCGGCGAAGGCGCGATAATCATCGTGACGGCAATGCCCGCAGGGACGGTGCCCGGCGGCGAGCGCCACCGCCTCGTCCAGAAAGAACAGCGCGGTCCAGCGCCCAGGCGGCATCGGCGCGCGGCGGCGCCCACGAAAGGACAGTCGGCAGCAGACCCAGGCGCGGTGTTTCCAGATGGCCGGGCCGACCTGCCCCCGCGCGTCGTGCAGGACGCCGCGATTGCCGGTCAGCGTCCCGCGCCCCGGAACCGCGTGCAGGGTCCCGTCGGGCCGCACACGGTTGCGCAGGGGCATCAATCCTCCTGCGTGCGGGCAAGCAGGGCCGCGAACCCCGGATTCGCCGCCGCTTCGGTCTCGATCCGGGCCTGCGTTCCCGGATCCGCCTGTTCGGCCAGATCGGCCAGCGTGTCGGCCAGCCGGCCTTCGGCATCCTGACCCATTCCGGCCAGCACGACGTCCAGCGCCTGATCGGGGTGCCCGGCGATCAGGTGGTCCATCAGCGTGCCCGTCCAGGCATCCGGCGTTTCGCTGTCGGCCGCGTCGGTGCGCAGATAGGCGAGGTAGCGCGTGACGAACCGATCCACCGGCAGGTCGCCTTCGGGCAGCCGATCCGTCGCCTCCGGCAGGCCCAACGCGGCCGCGACGGTGGTGCGCGGGATCACGTCATCATCTCCTTCGTCGCGCTCAGCCGGACGTCGGGATGATCGCGCTCGATCCGGTCGATGTCCCATTGCAGGCGCGTCAGGAAGACCGGGTCGCCGTCATTGTCATGGGCGATGTGCTGCTTGTTACGGTCGACCACGCCCTCGACGGCCGACTTGCTCCCCGAAAGCCAGCGTGCGGACGTGAACTGCGAGTTGTCGAACCGGACCGGCAGGCCGTATTCCAGCTCTATCCGGCTGGCCAGAACCTCGAACTGCAGCGCGCCCACCACGCCCACGATGAAGCCCGAACCGATGGCGGGCTTGAACACCTTCGCCGCGCCCTCCTCGGCGAACTGCATCAGCGCCTTCTCCAGGTGCTTGGCCTTCATCGGGTCGCCCGCGCGCACGCCTTGCAGCAGTTCGGGCGCGAAGGAAGGGATACCGGTGAAGCGCAGCGTCTCGCCCTCGGTCAGCGCGTCGCCGATGCGCAATTGGCCGTGATTGGGGATGCCGATGATGTCGCCGGCCCAGGCTTCCTCGGCCAATTCGCGGTCGGCGGCCAGGAACAGGACCGGGTTCGACACCGCCATAGGTTTCTTGGAGCGGACATGGGTCAGTTTCATGCCCCGCTCGAAATGCCCCGAAGCGAGGCGGACGAAGGCCACGCGGTCGCGGTGCTTGGGGTCCATGTTGGCCTGCACCTTGAAGACGAAGCCGGTAACCTTGCTCTCCTCGGGGGCGACCTGGCGCGGCTCGGCGCGCTGCGGCTGGGGCGGGGGGCCGTATTCGGCGATGCCCGACATCAATTCGCGCACCCCGAAGCTGTTGATGGCGCTGCCGAACCAGATCGGCGTCAACGACCCTTCGGCGAAGGCCGCGTGATCCATCGGGGGCAGAAGCGCGCGCGCCATCTCCAGATCCTCGCGCAGCTTCTCCAACAGGTCGGCGGGGACGTGTCGGGCAAGTTCGGGATCGTCCAGCCCGCGGATGCTGATCGTCTCGGCCACCTTGTTGCGGTCGGCGCGGTCCATCAGCTCCAGGCGGTCGTGCAGCACGTCGTAGCATCCGATGAAGTCGCGCCCGACACCGATCGGCCAAGAGGCGGGCGTGACGTCGATGGCCAGATTCTCCTGGATCTCGTCGATGATTTCGAACGTGTCGCGGCTCTCGCGGTCCATCTTGTTGCAGAAGGTCAGGATCGGAAGGTCGCGCATCCGGCAGACCTCGAACAGTTTCTGGGTCTGGCTCTCGACCCCCTTGGCGCCGTCGATGACCATCACGGCCGCGTCGACGGCCGTGAGCGTGCGATAGGTGTCCTCGGAGAAATCCGAGTGGCCGGGCGTGTCCACCAGGTTGAAGCGATAGGACCGGTCGCCGCCGGCGAAATCGAACGACATCGCCGAGGCCGAGACCGAGATGCCGCGATCCTGCTCCATCTTCATGAAATCCGACCGCGTCCGCCGCGCCTCGCCCTTGGCGCGCACCTGCCCAGCCATCTGGATCGCACCGCCGTAGAGCAGGAATTTCTCGGTCAGCGTCGTCTTGCCCGCATCCGGGTGCGAGATGATCGCGAAGGTCCGGCGGCGGCCGATCTCGGGCGGCAGGGGCGGGCGGTTGGAAAGGGCGGTGTCGGGCATGCCGCGCATATACGGGCAGCGCGCCGCAGCCGCAATCTAGCCTGCACACCCTCTCGAAACGAGCGGCACCGGTCGCTCCCGTGGACCCTGCGAGAGCCTGGAGATGACGAGGGGTTACGTAAGGTCAATTTCAGTTAGGGGTTGGGCGGCCCCGCATGCACCGTTGCGTCGTCGTTAGATGCTGGGGGGATCCATGAAGTCTGTCTATCGGCTTGCGTCGCTCGGTTCGTTGACGTTCCCACTTGCGAGTTGTGTCGTAGAAACGGCGCCCGGCGGGGGGACTCCCGCGCCCGGACCCGTATCTCCACCTGCCCCGGTCGTCGTACCGGCGTTCACGACGCAGTGGATCGGCACCGCGCCGTTCTGCGCGGCTACTCCGACGGATTGCGGATCCCTGGGATCCGGCTGGGAATTTGTGCAAGAGAGCAAATCGGGCGAAGGCGCAGTTTGCGTGTCTGGTCGCAAGGTCCAGTGTCGACGGCAGATAAACTGAGTCTATCTTTACTGCTCAGTGTGCCGGCTCCACCACCGGGTCGATCAGGGTCCGTCCGCCATCCACCGTCAGGACCTGACCGATCATGAACCCCGACGCGTCCGAGGCCAGGTACTGCACCGTCTCGGCCAGTTCGGACGGGGCTGCGATGCGGGCGAGGGGGGTGGCGCGCACGATCGCGTCGCGCAGCTCCTCGTCGGCGTCGGCCAGCCGGGTGCGCAGGTTCGTCGACATGATCGAGCCGAGCGCCACCCCGTTCACGCGGATGCGCTCGGGCGCGAGGCTTACCGCCAGACTGCGGGTCGCCTGATCCAGCGCCGCCGCGCTGATCGAATAGGCCAGCAGCTCCGGCTGGGTCCGCCGCCCGGCGATGGAGCCGATATTGACGATCGTGCCGATGATGCCCTCGTCGTCATCCGCTTCGGCGGCCTGGTGGATCATGCGCTTGGCGACTGCCTGGCTCAAGCGGAGCGCGGTCAGCAGGTTCTGTTCCAGCAGCGTCATGACCGAGTTGTCCTCGGGGTCGAGCGGATCGGTGATCAGGATCTGGCGGGAGGCGTTGACCAGGATGTCGACACGGTCATAGGCGTCGATCGTGGCCGAAAGCAGGTTCGCGATCGTCAGCCGCTCGCGCAGGTCGCCCGCGAAGTAGTGAAGCCGTGCGCCGTCCTCGGTCTGTGCGTCGCCGACCTCGGCGGCCAGCCGCGCCTCGTCGCGGTCGGCGAACATCACGTTCGCGCCCTGTTCGACGAAATGCCGCGCGATGGCGAGGCCCACACCATTGGCCGCCCCCGTCACGATCGCGGTCTTGCCCTCGATGCTGAGGCTCATGTCCGTCTCCGCTTCGGTCTGCGCGCGTCGATCACCTTGTACCCCGCCTCGTCCGCCAGGACCACAACCTGGGCGAACACCTCCGCCAGCGTGGCCTCGTAGGGCAGGTGACGGTTGGCCACCAACACGAACCGCCCCCGCGGGGCCGTCAGATCCGCGGCGGCCCGCACGAACGCGCGGCCCAGTTCCGGATCGGCCTTGCGCGAGGTATGGAATGGCGGGTTCGAGATCACCGTGTCGAACGGCCCGCCCCGCCAGATGGTTGCGTCGGCCCAGTGGTAGGCCGCGCGGGCATCGGCAATGTTCTCTCGTGCGCAGTCCAGCGCGTCCCGTTCGGCCTCGACCAGTGCGACTGCGGTCACCCTGTCCGAGGCGAGGACGGCGCGCGCAAGGTATCCCCATCCGGCGCCTAGGTCGCAGACGGTGCCGTCGAGATCCCGAAGATGGCGTGCCAGAAGGGCCGAGCCCGGATCCACGCCGTCGGCCGAGAACACGCCGGCCCGTGTCACGAAACCCGCCACATGGCGCGGCAGGTCGTGCCAGTCGCCGGGCGCGGGTTGCGCGGGGAACGCAAAGCACTTGCCATGCGCCTTAGCGAAGACCTCCCCGACCGTGAAGGCGCGCCGGCAGTCGCGTAGGATCGATTCCACACCGTCCGCCTTGGCGCCGTCGACGACCACCGGGCCCCCCGCCGGAACGGCCGCGCAGGCCTGGGCGATCATGTCGCGCGTCTGCGCCTTGGACCGCGACACGAACACCACGGCGCCTTCCACCTCGACCTCCAGCCGCGGCGCGACGGAAAGGCCCCTGGCGGTCAGGGCGTCGTGGGCGGGGCGAAAGCCGTGGACGGCGTGCAGGCGGTCCGGCCCCAGACCGTCCAGATCCAGGTCGGCCGGCGGGCGCATCAACAGGACGCGCCCTTCGGGCAGCGCGACGGCACCGGCCGCGAGGGCTGTGGACAGGCGGACGCTCATGGGCGGAGGATTATTCCTCCTTCTCCATCGTGCATTGCAGCGGGTGCTGATGGCGGCGCGCGAAATCCATGACCTGCGCGACCTTGGTCTCGGCGATCTCGTGACTGAAGACGCCGACCACGGCGAGGCCCTTCTTGTGGACGGTCAGCATGATCTCCACCGCGTGGCTGTGTCCGATCTGGAAGAACTTCTCGAGAACCATCACGACGAACTCCATCGGCGTGTAGTCGTCGTTCAGAAGCAGGACCTTGTAGAGCGGCGGCCGCGCGGTCTTCGGCCGCGTCTTCGTGACGACCGAGACGTCGCCATCGCCATCGCCGCCACCGGGCGTGTCGGCCATGTTGTGCGGATCGGGACGACGCATCTTCGCTCCGTATCGGGGATGACGTGGTGAAAGCCGTAATATAGTCAACCGGCACGACAGGAAAAGGGGTCGCTTCCATGACGGTCACGACGATCGGTTTCGACGCCGACGACACCCTTTGGCACAACGAGACGTTCTTCCGCCTGACACAGGATCGTTTCGCCGCGCTGTTGGCCGACCATGCCGACCCCGATCACCTGATGGACAGGCTCCTGGCGGCCGAGCGCCGGAACCTCGGACATTACGGGTTCGGCATCAAGGGTTTCACGCTTTCGATGATCGAGACGGCGATCGAGGTGACCGGAGGTCGGGTGCCGGCCGCGGTGATCGGAGAGCTGTTGGAGGAGGGGCGCGAGATGCTGCGCCATCCCGTCGACCTGATGCCCGGTGCCGAGGATTGCGTGCGGCGCCTGTCGGAAACCCATACGCTGGTGCTGATCACCAAGGGCGACCTTCTGGACCAGGAGCGGAAGCTGGCCGAGTCGGGATTGGGCGACCTCTTCGACGGTATCGAGATCGTCAGCGACAAGACTGCCGGCACTTACCTGCGCGCGTTTGACGCCCATGGCGACGGGGCGGATCGGGCACTGATGGTGGGGAACTCGCTCAAATCCGACGTGATCCCGGCGATCGAGGCGGGCGCGTGGGGCGTGTTCTGCCCCTCGGAGATCGAATGGGCGCTGGAGCGGGCCGACGCACCCCGGGACGCGCCGCGGTTCCGCCGCATCACGACGTTGCAGGACCTGCCCGACCTGGTGGCGCGCCTGGGCTGAGGCGAGCCTCCGGTCGTCAGGCCAGCATGCCCTCCGGCGTCAGGGTCAGCCGTCCCCCCAGCCAGGGTCCCAGCGCGTCGGGCAGCTTGACCGAACCGTCCGCCTGCTGGCCATTCTCCAGAACCGCGATCAGGCAACGCCCGACCGCGAGGCCGGAACCGTTCAGCGTGTGCACGAACTCAGGCTTGCCACCGCCGGCGGGTTTGAATCGGGCGTTCATCCGCCGGGCCTGGAAATCGCCGGTGGTCGAAACCGACGAAATCTCGCGATAGCTGTCCTGTCCGGGCAGCCAGACCTCGATGTCATGCGTGCGGCGCGCGCCGAACCCCATGTCGCCGGTGCACAGGACGACTGTCCGATAAGGCAGCTCGAGCCGTTCCAGGATCCCCTGCGCCAGGCCGGTCATCCGGTCCAGTTCGGCCCGGCTGTGGTCAGGATGAGTGATCGAGACCATCTCCACCTTCTCGAACTGGTGTTGGCGCAGCATGCCCGCGGTGTCGCGGCCCGCGCTGCCGGCCTCCGAACGGAAGCAGAGCGTGTGCGCCACCATGCGCCGGGGCAGCGCGCCTTCGTCCAGCACGTCGCCGGCGACGGAATAGGTCAGCGTCACCTCCGACGTGGGGATCAGCCAATAGCCCTCGCGCGTCAGGAAACTGTCGTCGCCGAACTTCGGCAGCTTGTCGGTGCCCAGCATCGCGTCGTCGCGCACGAGGACGGGGGTCATGTGCTCCTCCAGCCCGTTTTCGGCGACATGCGTGTCCAGCATGAACTGCGCCAGCGCCCGGTGGATGCGCGCGACCGATCCGCGAAGCATCACGAACCGCGCGCCCGACAGCTTGGCGGCGGTCTCGAAATCCATGCCGGGGCGGACGCCGGCGATATCGAAATGCTCGGCCGGGGCGAAGTCCATCCGGCGCGGCGTGCCCCAGCGGTGGAGTTCGACATTCGCGGCCTCGTCCTCGCCGTCGGGCACATCGGCATCCGGCAGGTTCGGGATCTCCAGCAGGGCGTCGCGCAGCTTGCCGTCGGCCTCGCGGGCCTGGTCTTCCAGCATCGCGATCTCGGCCTTCTTGTCGGCCACCAGCCCGCGCAGACGCTCGAACTCGGCCTCGTCGCCGGCGGCCTTGGCCGCGCCGACCTGCTTGGACGCCGCGTTCCGGTCCGCCAGCGCGGCCTCGGCGCCGGTGATCGCGGCCCGGCGCGCCGCGTCCAGCGCAAGCAGCTCCGCCGAAATCGGCGCCAGGCCCCGGCGCCCCAGCGCCGCGTCGAAGGCGGCCGGATCGTCGCGGATGGTGCGGATGTCGTGCATGGCGTGGTCCTCGGGCTATCCGTGTCTCGGGCGCCACATGCCACAGGCCGTGCGACGGGACCAGAGGTTGCCAGCCCCGCTTGCGCCCCCCAGATGCCGCTTATAGGTTGCCGCCACTTCTGACAGGGGGTGCGCGACGACGCCCCATCGATCAAGGGACCAGACATGTTCGCTACCCCCGCCTACGCCCAGGACCTCGGCGGCGCGGCCGCCGGCTTCGGCAGCTTCGTTCCCCTGCTGCTGATCTTCGCCATCATGTATTTCCTGCTGATCCGTCCGCAGCAGAAGAAGATGAAGGAGCACAAGGCGATGATCGAGGCCCTGCGCCGCGGTGACCAGGT
Organism: Jannaschia sp. S6380; assembly: GCF_023015695.1. NCBI lineage: Bacteria > Pseudomonadati > Pseudomonadota > Alphaproteobacteria > Rhodobacterales > Roseobacteraceae > Jannaschia > Jannaschia sp. S6380. The sequence continues at coordinate 1,880,267 of NZ_JALKAS010000001.1, read as the reverse complement.
CATCACCGGGGGCGGCGTCATCGGCAAGGTCTCGAAGGTCAAGGACGATGGCGAGGTCGAGGTCGAGATCGCGGATGGCGTGAAGATCCGGGTTGTGCGCGCGACGATCACGCAGGTCCTGTCCAAGACAGACCCGGCCACCTGACATGTTGCAGATCGCGCTGTGGAAGCGCCTCACGATCCTGCTCGTCTGCCTGGTCGGGCTGTCGCTCGCGCTGCCCAACGTGTTCTACACCCGCGCCGAACGTCACAACGACGCCGTCCAGGCCATCGAACGCGGCGCCGTCACGACGCCCGAAATCGAGGCCGATCTGGCGCAGTGGCCGGAAATTCTGCCGTCAAGCCTGGTAAACCTAGGGCTGGACCTGCGCGGTGGTGCGCATCTGCTGGCCGAGGTCCAGCTCGCGGACGTCTACGAGGGTCGCGTCGACGGCTATTGGCCCGAGGTGCGCGACGTCCTGCGGGATCTGCGCGACGCGGTGGGCACGATCCGCCGGCAGGAGGCCCCGGCGGGCGAGTTGCGGGTCCGCATAAGCCGCCCCGAAGGTTTGCAGGCTGCCGTCGACGCCGTGCGCGGCCTGGCCCAGCCCATCGTCAGCCTGACCGGCGTCGGCCAGTCCGATATCGAGGTCACAGGAAGCGGCGACACCCTGACCCTGCGCCTGTCGGAGGCCGAGCGTTCCGCGACCGACGACCGCACGATGGAGCAATCGCTGGAGATCATCCGCCGCCGCGTGGACGAGGCCGGAACACGGGAGCCCACCATCCAGCGGCAGGGTTCCGACCGTATCCTGATCCAGGTGCCCGGCATCGGGTCTGCGCAGGAACTCAAGGAGTTGATCGGCACCACCGCGCGCCTGACGTTCCACCATGTCAGCGGGCGGACATCCGACCCGCAGGAGCGTGTAAGCCCCGATCAGCTCATGTTCCCCTCGCTGGACGAGCCGGACACGTTCTACCTGCTGGAACGCATCCCCGTCGTCACGGGCGACGACCTGGTCGACAGCCAGCCCGGCTTCGACCAGAACGGCCAGCCTGCGGTCACGTTTCGGTTCAACCCCGCGGGCGCGCGCGCCTTCGGCAACTATACCGCCGACAATGTCGGCGCCCCTTTCGCGATTGTGCTCGACGAGGAGGTTGTGACCGCGCCCGTCATCCGTCAGCCGATCACCGGCGGGTCGGGGCAGATCACCGGCAACTTCACCGTTCCCGAGGCGAACCAGCTTTCGATCCTGCTGCGCGCCGGCGCGCTTCCGGCCGAGATGACCTTTCTGGAGGAGCGCACCGTCGGCCCCGAACTGGGACAGGACAGCATAGATGCGGGCCAGATCGCCGCCCTCGTCGCGATGGCCGCCGTGGTGGTCTTCATGATCCTGAGCTACGGGCTGTTCGGTGCGTTCGCGACCGTGGCGCTGGGTGTCAACGTCGCGTTGATCTTCGGGGTGCTTTCGCTGATCGGCGGCACGCTGACGCTGCCCGGCATCGCCGGCATCGTGCTGACCATCGGCATGGCGGTGGATGCCAACGTCCTCGTCTTCGAGCGGATCCGCGAAGAGCTGAAATCCGCGCGCGGCCCCGCCCGGGCTATCGAGCTGGGCTATGAACGCGCATTGTCGGCGATCATCGACGCCAACATCACGACGTTCATTATCGCGGTGATCCTGTTCACCCTCGGCTCCGGCCCGGTGCGCGGTTTCGCGGTGACCTTGGGCATCGGGATCCTGACCAGCGTGTTCACGGCGATCTTCGTCACGCGCCTGCTGATCGTGATCTGGTTCGAACGCCGTCGCCCCAAGCAGATCGAGGTCTGACATGCGCCTGAAACTCGTTCCGCAGGAAACGAACTGGGATTTCTTCCGGTATCGCAAGGTCACCTTCGGGGCGTCCGTGGTCGCGATGATCGCCAGCGTCCTGATCTGGCTGACGGTCGGGCTGAACTTCGGAATCGATTTTCTGGGCGGCACGACCATCCGCACCGAGAGCACGCAGGCCGTCGACGTCGGCGATTATCGCGATGCGCTGCAGACGCTGGACCTGGGCGACATTACCATCACCGAAGTGTTCGACCCTACCTTCGGCCCCGACCGAAACGTCGCGCAGATTCGCATCCAGGCGCAGGACGGCGCCGAGGCGGTCACGCCCGAGACCATCGCCGCCGTCGAGGCGGCGCTTCAGGAGGTCGATCCGTCGCTGACCTTCCCGTCGGTCGAGTCGGTCGGTCCAAAGGTGTCCGGCGAGTTGATTATCACGGCCCTTCTCGCCGTCGGGGCCTCGCTCGTCGCGATCCTGTTCTATATCTGGCTCCGCTTCGAATGGCAGTTCTCGGTCGGGGCGGTGGGGGCCCTGTTCCACGACGTCATCCTGACCATCGGCGTCTTCAGCCTGCTGCAGATCCGGTTCGATCTGGCCACGATCGCGGCGCTGCTGACCATCATCGGTTATTCGATCAACGACACTGTCGTCATTTTCGACCGGCTGCGGGAAAACCTGATCAAGTACAAGAAGACGCCACTGATCGAGGTGATGAACCGCTCCGTCAACGAAACGCTCAGCCGGACGCTGATGACCTCGGGGACGACGCTGATCGCGCTCCTCGCGCTGCTGATCCTGGGCGGCGACGTGATCCGCGGGTTCGTTTTCGCGATTTTCTGGGGCGTCATCGTCGGCACCTATTCCTCGGTCTACGTAGCCAAGAACATTGTGCTTTGGCTGGGCGTCGATCGCGACCCGAAGAAACCTTCCGACGCGGGGACGCAATTTTCCGAAGTCGATGCCTGACGCATTGGGATCGGTCCTGGCGGAGCCGGGGCTGATCTGGCTTGCGGCAGCCGTATTCCTTGCAGGTCTGATCTACGGCTTCGCGGGCTTTGGATCGGCACTGGTCTTCATGCCGGTCGGTGCCCGTATCCTTCCGCCTGAACTGGCCGTCGCGGTTTTCGCCATTACCGGGATCGGGTCCGTCTTCACGATGCTGCCGCGCACATGGCCGCGCGCCGACCGCCCCGCGACCGTCTGGATGATACTGGCCGCGCTCGCATCCATGCCGATCGGTATCGTGCTGCTGATCCGGACGGATCCGGTTCCACTGCGATGGGCAATCTGCGGGCTTGTCGCGTTGACGCTCGTGGCGGTCGTATCGGGGTGGAAGCTGCGCCTGGGATCGGGACCGGTTCCGCGCCTCACACTCGGTTCCGCGGCCGGGTTCGTGGGCGGGACGACCGGACTACTCGGGCCGGTCGTGATCCTGACCACCCTGGCGTCGGGGGACGCGGCCGACCGCATGCGGGCGAACCTCTCGAGCTTCCTGACCATCGTGAACGTCGCCCTCCTGCCGATGCTCTGGGTCGGGGGCGCCTTGACCGGACCGGTACTCTGGATGGGCGCGGTGCTGCTTCCGGTCTATATGGGTGGCACGCTGATCGGGGCCGCGCTGTTCCGGCCCGGGGCCGAGCGCCTGTATCGTCGGGTCGCCTATCTGGTCGTGGTCGGGGCCGTCCTTCTGGGCCTGCCCTTGTTCGACTGAGGGTGGCAGACTAAGTCCCGCCACATGGATCTGAGCGAGATGGAATTCGACAATGCCCGCCCGTTCGACGGCTATGGGCCGGGCTTCTTCCGCATCGGCGGTCGGGTGATCGAGGGCGCGCTGGTATTGCACCCGGGCGGCATCCTGCCCTGGGGCGGTCTGGCGGATGTCGCAACCCCGATGGAACTGGCCGGGAAAGTCGATGTGATCTGCGTCGGCACGGGGGCGGAAATCGCCCACCTGCCGCCCGACCTGCGCGCCGCGGCCGACGAGGTCGGGTTGGGGCTGGAGGCGATGAACAGTCCCGCCGCCTGCCGGACCTACAACGTCCTCGTCAGCGAAGGGCGTCGCGTCGCGGCCGCCGTTCTGCCCGTCGGCTGAGCGGTCGCGTCAGCCGGCCGTGGCCACGGCGCCGGGGCTGCCGTATCCCAGATCCTCGAAGATGCGGCCCACTTCCGCCTCGTTGTAGCTGTCGTCCGCGCCGCGGGACTTGTAGCGTTCGCCATGCGCAATCGTGATCGCGTTGTCGAAATCATCCAACACCCCGGCCTGCTCCTCCGGGAGGGCGGCGCGTTCTTCGCGGGTGGCGTTGCCCCAGGATGACAGTTGCTCCAGATCCTCGTCGTTCAGGGTGCTGAGTTGCGACTTGAAATGGTCGTGCAGCAGGATGTCGTAGGGAACATAGGCGTAGGACGGCCGCGTTTCCCGTTCCTGGACGCGGGCGCCGATGTTGAAGTTCAACTGCCCGATCCGGTCGGCATAGAGCCAGGCCAATGATGCAGCGAGCCCCGCGAGCCCGGCCGCAAGAACCGCGAAATTGACCGATACCTGCCCGGATTCGTCCTGCAGGAAGGGATGTCTCTTTGCCATTTGGCCGGTCTCCGTCTTCGTCGCGACGGGCCCTTCGACCCGATCTTCGCGGATCTTATGGCGCGGGATTCGGGCAAAATGATGATCGCGCGAACGTGGGCTTTACCAGTGACCGGTGTTCTCCATGCTGGCCCAGGGTTCCTGCGCGGGCTTCGCGTCGCCGGCCTGAAGCAGTTCGATCGAAATGTTGTCGGGCGACCGCACGAAGGCCATGTGCCCGTCCCGGGGCGGACGGTTGATGGTGACGCCGTTGTCCATCAGTGCCTGGCAGGTCGCGTAGATATCGTCGACGCGATAGGCGAGGTGCCCGAAATGGCGGGAATCGCTGGGCAAGCCATCGTCGCCGTCCCAGTTGTAGGTCAGCTCGATATCGGCGCGACCGTCGTCCTGGCCGGGCGGGCATAGGAAGACGAGGGTGAAGCGGCCCTTTTCGTTCTCGCTGCGGCGGCGCTCCTCCAGGCCCAGCATCTTGTAGAATGCGATGCTCTCGTCGAGGTCCTTCACGCGGACCATCGTGTGCAGATATTCGAGTCCCATACGGTTCCAACTCCCTGGAGATCCATGTCGGCCCGACGGGGGATCCGCGTCGGACATATCTCCGACCTAGCACATCCGGTTGCGCCCGCCACACCGCCCGCTAGCATGCCGGAAACAGCCGCGAGGGGGACGGGCATGACACCGGAACAGCAGGCCGAAATCGACGAGCTTCGCGCCAATCCGCAGCCCACGCTGCGCGCCGTCGCGCCGGGGATGGAGGCGCGGCTCTACACCCCGCACAAGGTGCTCGACCACGGCTTCGTCCGGGTGATCGACTATATGGGCGACGACGCGGCGATCTGCCAGGCGGCGCGCGTCTCCTACGGGCGGGGCACCAAGGCGGTGTCGAACGACGAGGGGCTGATCCGCTACCTGATGCGGCACTGGCACTCGACCCCGTTCGAGATGTGCGAGGTCAAGCTGCACGTCAAACTGCCTGTCTTCGTCGCCCGCCAATGGATCCGGCACCGCACGGCGAACGTGAACGAATATTCGGCGCGCTACTCGATCCTGGACCGGGAGTTCTACATCCCCGCGCCCGACGACCTGGCGGCCCAGTCCGTGGTCAACAACCAGGGCCGGGGCGAGGCGCTCGCGGGTGAGGAGGCGCAGCGCGTCCTCGACTGGCTGCGCGAGGACAGCGACCGCGCCTACGACCACTACGAGGCGATGATTTCGCAGGACGGCCAGCAGGGCCTGGCCCGCGAACTGGCCCGCATGAACCTGCCGGCGAACATCTACACGCAATGGTACTGGAAGGTGGACCTGCACAACCTGTTCCACTTCCTCCGCCTCCGCGCCGACCCCCACGCCCAGATGGAGATCCGCGTCTATGCCGAAGCGATGTGCGAGATCGTCCGCGACTGGGTCCCGCTCGCCTACGGCGCGTTCGAGGATTACCGCTTGGGCGGGGCGTCGTTGTCGGCGACGGGGGTTGAGTGCGTGCGGCGGATGCTGGCGGGGGAAGATGTGACGCAGGAAACGAGCGGGATGTCGAAGGGGGAATGGCGGGAGTTTATGGGGGTGGTGGGGTGACTTCCTAGCTCTGAGCGCCGTGCGTTGGTTACCGATCCTCGTTCTACAAGTTACGATAGCATTTTGGTCTGCTCTCGCTATTGTCGAAGTGCGAAGCGAGGAGTGACGATGAGTTCGATAGAGACGACGATTGCAGCCTTGGCCGATCGGATTGTTCAGCATAGCGCCAACATGCAGACCGAAGAGGCCGTAAAGACCTCGTTCGTTCTGCCGTTTCTGCAGGCGCTTGGATACGATGTTTTTGACCCTTCCGAAGTGGTGCCCGAGTATACAGCCGATACTCCGGGGAAGCGGGGTGAAAAGGTTGATTACGCCATCGTAAGAGACAAGAAGGTCGCGATCCTCATTGAGTGCAAGGGATTATCAACTCCGCTTAACGATAAGCACCTTTCGCAATTGTTTCGCTACTTCTCTGTGACTGAGGCTCGGTTTGCCATACTCACGAATGGGCGGGAGTATCGTTTCTACAGCGACCTCGAAGCGGCGAACAGGATGGACAAGAAGCCATTCTTCACCTTCGACGTATGCGATCATTCGGGTTATTCACTGGCAGAGCTCGCGAGTTTCAGCAAATCGTCTTTCAATGTTGATGTGATATTGGAGCAAGCCGAAAGACTTAAGTATGTCAACCTCGTAAAGGGGTGGATAGCGGGAGAGATGGAATCCCCTTCGGACGAACTGTGCGGGAATGTCAGCAGATCGTGTTGGTAGGGCTTCGTTAGTGGGTGATCGGGCCAATGTTGCTTGGCCCCGAACCCGCTGGAGAAGCCGATGCCCGGCACCGATACATCTGCGCGCCTGCTCGACCGTCTGCTAAGATCTATTTCAAATCTGCCTCCTGCGCAAATCGCCAGGGCAGAGGCCGCGCTCGCCACTGCTCGCCGACGCGCCGAGGCCGTGGTCGAGATCGACGCCGTCGGAGAAGAACGGGCTTGCCCGGATTGCGGCGGTCAGCATCGCTCCCGCTGGGGTAAGACCCGAACCGGTGCGCAGCGCTGGCGGTGTGGGGATTGCGATCGCACCTGGACAGGCCGGTCGGGCACACCGATTGCCCGCGTCCACCGCCCCGGCCTTTTCATCGAGGTGGCACGCAACATGCTCGATCCCGACGATGCGCCACTGTCGTGCCGAAAGCTCGGCAGCCGTCTCGGTATTTCCCGGGATACCGTTTGGCGTTGGCGGATGGTGGTCCTGGACCAACTCAAGACCGTTGCGCCTGATGTGCTTTCCGGCATCATCGAGACCGACGATACGGCGCAGCGTGAGAGCCGCAAGGGCTCGCGGGAGTGGGTGCGCCACCAGCGCGACCCCTCGCAGCCAATGCCACCTCGCCGACGCTGGTATGAATACCCGAACCGCAGGCCACCGAAGGCCATCGCCAAGGCGTTCGAGGAGCCTATACTGGGCGTAGTCGATCGCGCCGGCCGCGCCAGCTTCCAGCACCTCTTCGACAAGCGTCAGCCGGCGATAGATGCCGCGCTCGTGCCGCAGGTGGCTCCGGACGCGATGGTGCTGTTCGACGGCGCGCCGCAGTATGAAGCCATCGCGAAAAGCCGCGGCATCTCCTACCACATCCTCTACGGAGGCAAACGGGGTCGCCGCACGCCAAGGGCATATCACCTCAACACCGTGAACTCCCTCCACGCCCAATGGGAGGAGTTCATCCCGCAATGGCGTGGTCCAGCGACCAAGTATCTCGATGGCTACGCTCGCTGGCTCGTGGCGCGCAGATGGGCCGACCCGGTGTCCTTGTTTCGAGCGGTCATCACCTGATCAGGTCTCTGCCAACACGATATGCTGACATTCCCAACTGTGCAGAATGGCCGCAAGAGCCGTCTATGAGGGTTCGGCGACGGCTGCCGTTCGCGAAGAGATGGGGAAGGCAATCAAGACTTCCTTTCGCGAAATTGTTCGCGAGCGCGTTCGTTCTCGCCTCTCGAACGCCTTAGATAGCGAACATGTTGAGGAAGATATCGAAGAAGATGGTGACGGGATCGAAACGACGCAGGAGGAGGTCGAGGGTTTCCTGACGGTCAAGGCGATTGTTCGATCTGTTGTCGATAGCAAGCGGGTACACATTCGGGACGCGAAATCTTACTGTGCGATATTGCTGGACGACAACAATCGTCGTCCGTTGGCTCGGCTCCACTTCAACGGAAAGAAGAAGCTAGTCGGCCTATTCGATGGGGATAAGGAAGATCGGGTTCCAATTGAGCAATTGGATGATATTTACCATTTGAGTGAGCGGATCACAGCTACAGCGCGAAAATACGATTAGAGCGAACATGGGGTGGGTGAAAGCTACCATTGGTCGATCGGGTCGGCGTTGCAACATTGGTGGATTTTACCCACCCTATAGGCGATCCACCAACCCACCCCAAACCATCCCCGCCTGCGCCATCCACCCGCCGAGCCACCGTCCCCCCGGCAAGGCCGGCACGGGCAGCCCCGCCAGCAGGTCGAACCGTCCCCGCTCCCCCTGCATCGCCTCCACGCAGACCTTCCCGAACAGCCCCGACAGCGCCAGTCCATGCCCCGAGTACCCCCCGGTGGCAAAGACGCCGGGCGCCAACTCCGCGAGATAGGGCAGGCGGGTGGCCGTGACGGCGAGGGTGCCGCCCCAGGCATGCGTCAGGGGCACGTCGCGGAGGTCGGGATAGACTCGCGCGATGTTGGCACGGACGCGGGCACGGATGTCGCGGGGGAAGCGCTTGCCGTAGCTCTCGCCCCCGCCATAGAGGAGCCGTCCGTCCCGCGTCTGCCAGAAATAGTTTACGACGAAGCGGGAATCGGCGACCGCGACGGGGTTGGCCATCGGGGGCGCGTCGAGCGGTTCGGTCACGGCGATGTAGTTGTTGATCGGCAGGACGCGCGCCGCCGTCTTCGCCGTCAGATGCGGGGCGTAGCCGTTGGTGGCGTGCAGGATGTGGCGCGCGGAGACGGTGCCCTGCGCGGTCGCGACGCGGCCCGGGGCGATGCGGTGGACCTCGGAGGTTTCGTGGATGGTCACGCCGGCGTCGATGCAGGCACGCGCGAGGCCGAGCGCATAGGCCAGCGGGTTGATGTAGCCGCCCGATGCGTCGAGCACGCCGCCGGCATAGGCGCGTGTGCCGATGCGGGCCTCCATGTCGTCGCGGTCGAGGATCTCGGTGGCGGTGCCGTGGCGGGCGGCCATCCAGGCGGCGGCCTCGCGGGCGGCGGCGAATTCGGCCTCGGTGCAGCAGGCGGACAGGATGCCGGGACGCCAGTCGGCCTCGGGCGCATGGGTGGCGACGAGGTCGCGGGTGAGGGTCTTAGCATCCTCGGCCAGCGTCCAGAGGGCGCGGGCCTTGTCGGGGCCGAGCTTGGCGGCGAGCTTGCGCTGCGACCAGTTGAAACCGGACCCGACCTGGCCGCCATTGCGCCCCGACGCGCCCCAGCCGACCCGCTGTGCCTCGAGGATCGTGACCGACAGGCCGGCCTGCGCGGCATGGATGGCGGCGGAGAGGCCGGTGAGACCGGCGCCGACGATGCAGAGGTCGGCGTCGGCATGGCCCCGAAGGGGGGGGTGCGGGTCGGGCAGGGTCAGGCCCTTGGCGTACCAGGTGGCGGGCCAGGTGCCGCGGTCGCCATTGGCGTGAAGCCAGCTAGACATTCAGAAGGAGGTGTTCCCGCTCCCATGGCGAGATCACCTGGAGGAAGGCGCCGTTCTCGAGCCGTTTCACGGCGGAGTAGATGGCGGCGAAATGCGGGTGCAGGACCTCGTGGATTTCGGTCGCGCGGTCGAACAGGTCGATGGCGGTGGACAGGTCGCGCGGGATGCCGTCGGCGCTGTCATAGGCGTCGCCGGTGAATTGCGGCGCGGGGTCGATCCTGTTGATGAGGCCGAGATAGCCGCAGGCCAGCGACGCGGCGAGGCCGAGATACGGATTGCAATCCATGCCGGCGATGCGGTTCTCGATCCGCTTGGCCGAGGGTTCGGAGACGGGAACGCGCAGGCCGGTGGTGCGATTGTCGCGACCCCATTCGAGGTTGATGGGCGCCGCGAAGTCGCGGACGTAGCGCCGATACGAGTTCACGTAGGGCGCCAGCAGCGCGATGACCGAGGGCAGGTGGTGCTGCATCCCGCCGATGAAGTGCAGGAACTCTGGCGTCTCGGTCCCGTCGCCGCCGTCGAAGAGGTTGGTGCCGGTGGCCATGTCCACGACCGAATGGTGGATGTGCATGGCCGAGCCCGGCTCCTCCTGGATCGGCTTGGCCATGAAGGTGGCGTAGCAATCATGGCGGAGCGCGGCCTCGCGGATGAGGCGCTTGAAGTAGAAGATCTCGTCGGCGAGCTTGACCGGGTCGCCGTGGCGCAGGTTCATCTCGACCTGGCCCGCGCCGCCCTCCTGCAGGATGCCGTCGATCTCCAGGCCCATGGCTTCGGCGAAATCGTAGATGTCATCGATGACGGGGCCGTATTCGTCGACGGCGGACATGGAATAGGCCTGACGCGCGGCGGCGCGGCGGCCGGACCGGCCCATCGGCGGCTCCACCGGTTTGGAAGGGTCGGTGTTGCGGGCCACGAGGTAGAACTCCATCTCGGGCGCCACGACGGGTTTCCAGCCGCGCGCCTCGTAGAGGTCGACCACGCGCCTGAGCACGTTGCGCGGCGCCATCGGGACGGGCTCGCCTGCCTGGTCGTGCATGTGGTGGATGATCTGCATCGTCCAATCGGCCGTCCAGGGCGCGGCGCAGGCGGTGCTGAAATCGGGCGTCAGCACCATGTCGGGTTCAAGGAAGGCCGCGTCGCCATCGTCGGCCCAGTCGCCCGTGATCGTCTGCTGGAAGATGGAGTTGGGCAGGTAGAACTGCGCCTGCTTGGCGAACTTGGCTGCTGGCATGGCCTTGCCGCGCGCGATACCCGACAGATCGGCGACGATGCATTCCACCTCGTCCAGGCGGCGGCCCTCGATATAGGCTTGGGCATGGGTCGGGGCGCGGTCGATCCAGTCAGGCGTCGACATCGGCGTGCCTCGTCAGGAAGAACCGAGCGATCACCGCGCCAAGCCGGACATTGTCGACCGCGCTGTGGCGATCTTCCTTGGCCGCCTCCATCCGGTCGTCGGGATAGGTTCCGGTGCCCTGCCGCAGGGCGACGAAATCGGCGATCAGGTCGCTGCCGTATTCGGGATGCGGCTGCACCGTCAGCACGCGGTTTCCGTAGGCGAGGATCGCATTCGGGCAGGACGCGCTGCCGGCAAGGCAGACGGCCCCCTCGGGCAGGTCGACGACCTGATCCTGGTGCCAGGCGTTCAGGGCCAGCCGTCCCCCGCCGGCGGTTTCGTAGATCTGCCGGCCGAGCGACCATCCGCCGATATGCTTGACCACGCGTCCACCAAGCGCCTGAGCGGCGATCTGATGCCCAAAACAGACGCCGACCAGCGGAACGTCGCCCGCATGGGCCTCGCGAATGAAACGCTCTAGCGCGGGGATGAAGGCATGGTCTTCATACGCCCCATGTTTTGAGCCCGTCACAACCCAACCGTCGGCATCACGGATCGAGCCCGGAAAGACCATATTCTCGACATCATAGGCTGCAAAAGAAAAGCCATGACCGTCGAGAAGCCGACAGAACATTCCATCGTAGTCGCCATGACTGGAAAGCAACTCTGCCGGGGTGTGCCCGGCTTGGAGAATTCCGATTTTCATGACGGCCTGTTCATGGGTTCGACGCGGCGACGCTAGGCCGGGTGAGAGACCACTGCAAGGTGGCGCACATCGGAAACGAAGAGGGACAGGCGCCGAGGGACGCGCCGCTTGAAGAGAAGGTAAGAGACCCATGATCCTGCGTGCTATCGCATTGGCAATTCTTGTCGCGGCCCCCGTTTCGGCGGGCGAAGTGCCCGAGGCCCTGCGCTTGGCGTCCGAAGCGCGAAAGCAGAACGGCTTGCCTGGTCTGCGGCACGACCGTCGCCTGGCCGCCGCAGCCGAGGTTCAGGCCCGCCACATGGCGTCGACCGGCAAGATGGGCCACAAGGGACCGCGCGGCTCGCGCCTGCAGGACCGGCTGGAGGCGACCGGCTATCGTGCCTGCGCCGGCGCCGAGAACGTGGCCATGGGGCAGCAAACCGCGCAGCGCGTGACGGTGGGTTGGATGGGATCGCGGGGCCATCGCCGCAATATCCTGAACCGCGACGTGACGCATGGCGCCGTCGCCGCCGTGCGCGACGCGCGTGGCACGGTCTGGTGGGCCATGGTCCTCGGCCGGCACTGCTAAAGCCGGGTCAGCGCAACGCCGCTGACGATCAGGATCGCGGCCGTCAGCTTCCACCGGTCGAGCCGTTCGCCGAGAACCATACGGCCGATCAGCACCGCGAATAGGATCGACGTCTCGCGCAGCGCGCCGACCAGTGCGATGGGTGCCACCGTCATCGCCCAGACGGCAATGGCGTACGCGCCATAGCTGGCCGCCGCCGCCGTGGCACCCAGTGACCATGCCCGCAGGTCCGCGCGCCAGATCGCGACGCCCCGCAGAACGGTGATCAGCGGCGCGAAGACCACCACGTCGAGGATGAACAGCCAGGCCACGTATTGCGCGGCCGCGACCGACAGGCGCGCGCCGGAACCGTCGGCGATGGTGTAGCCCGCCGTCATGAGCGCCGAACCCAATGCATAGGGGACCAGGCGCCGCGCTTCGCGTGCGCGCAGCGAACCGGCGGCCATCGTCGCGATGCCGGCGCCGAGAACCAGCACGCCCAGCGTCTCGGCCGGGCGCAGCACATCTGCGAGCAGGAGCGGCGAGACCAGAAGCACGATCATCGGCGCGGCCCCGCGGGCGATCGGGTAGACCCGGCTGAGGTCGCCCTGTTCATAGGCGAAAGCGAGGAAGAGCTTGTATCCGGCGTGGAACGCGCCGGAGGCGAGAAGCCAAGGCCAGATCGCGGCATCGGGCAGCGGATAGGCCAGCGCGATGGCGCAGCCCAGCAGGCCCTGAACCAGCGTCATGATTGCCATGCCGCCGACCTTGGACGCACCCGACTTGATCAGCGCGTTCCACCCGGCATGCAGGAAAGCGGCGCCCAGAACCGCGGCCAGGACGCCGGCGCTCACACCGTATCCAGATAGAGGTCGACGCGTTCCGCCGGACTCAACTCTTCGATGTCGCGCAGTTCCTGGCGCTTGGTCAGGACCATGTTGCGGGTCAGGGGACGGGGCAGCAGGCGGTGCGTCCAGGCGTCGGCTTCGAACCGGTCGATGGCCGCGGACCAGTCGGTCGGAATGCGCGGCAGGTCGAGCGCGTAGGCATTGCCGGTGATCGGGTCGGGCGGCGGTGCCGCATCCTCGATCCCGCAAAGCGCGGCGCCGAGGATCGAAGCCAGAAGCAGATAGGGGTTCGCGTCCCCGCCGGAAATCCGGTGTTCGATCCGTCGCGCCGCGGGGGGCGAGGCCGGAATACGGATGGCGGTCGTCCGGTTCTCGTAGGCCCAGCACAGGCCGGTGGGCGCGTGGGCCCCGGGAACCAGCCGGTCATAGCTGTTCTGATGTGGCGCGAAAATCAGCGTGGACGCCGGCGCGGCGCCCAGCAGACCCGCGACCGCATGATGCAGGACCGGCGAACCCGTGGCCGAGCCATCGTCGAAGACGTTGCGCCCGCGCGCGTCGAGGACGGAGAAATGCACATGCATCCCGTTGCCGGCATAGTCCGGATAGGGCTTGGCCATGAAGCTGGCGGCGAAGCCGTGCTTGCGGGCCTGCCCCTGAATCAGCAGCTTGAACAGCCAGGCATCGTCTGCCGCCTTCAGCGCATCCGGCTGGTGGGCCAGGTCGATCTCGAACTGGCCGATCCCGGCTTCGGAGATGGCGGTATTGGCCGGAATATCCATCGCCTCGCAGGCGTCGTAGAGCTGGGTGAAGAAGATGTCGAACGCGTCGAGCGCGCGCATCGACAGCGTCTCGGCCCCGAGGCGGCGCTTGCCGGATCGCGGTGAGGGCGGAACCCGCAGCTGCCGCGCACTGTCGTCGATCAAATAGAACTCCATCTCGGTCGCGACGACGGGCGTGAGGCCCCGCTTGGCATAGCGCGCCAGCACGGCGGCCAGCGCGTGACGCGGGTCGCCCGCGAAGGGGCGGCCGTCGTCGTGGTACATCCACACGGGCAGCAGCGCGCTCGGCGTTTCCAGCCAGGGCATCGGCACGAAGCCCCGTTCCGTGGGGCGCAGCAGGCCGTCGACATCGCCGGTATCGAAGACCAGGGGGCTGTCCTCAATATCCTCGCCCCAGATGTCGAGGTTCATGATCGAGAACGGAAAGCGCGTGCCGTCCGTCTCCAGCTTGTGGGCGAAGCGGCGGGGGATGCGCTTGCCGCGGGCCTGGGCATTCAGGTCGCAGGCGGCGACCCGGACGGAATGGATCTGCGGGTTCGCGTGCAGCCAGCCGTCGGGCGCCGCGTCCGTCATCGCATGACCTGGGCCAGAAGCCCCGGCCGCCGCACCGCCGCCTGAGGCAGATGCCGGTTCAATCGCCGATTCACCAGGCCCATCGCGCCGATGATGCAGAGCGACAGGAGGATGAAGTAGCCCGCGAGGATCGGGTAGGGGACGAACGGGTTGAACGTCTTGTCGGCGAAGTAGCTGGCGTAATAGAGCGCGTCGCCCTTCTGCTGGCGGGCGGGGAAGCCGGTGAAGAAGACGAGCGTCGTGGCGTGGAAGAGGAAGATCGCCTCGTTCGTGTAGGCGGGCCAGGCGAGGCGCAGCATGGTGGGCCACGTGATCCGCCGAAAGCGCCGCCAGCCGGTCAGGCCGTAGGCCGACGCCGCTTCCTGGTCGCCCTTGGGGACGGATTGCAGCGCGCCGAAGAAGATCTCGCCAGAATAGGCGGCGGTGTTCAGAAACAGCACGACCAGCGCACCCGCCCAGGCAGAGGAGAGCGGCTCGAACACTGGGAAGGCCTGTTTCAGGGACAGGAACAGGAAGTAGCCGAAGAAGAACTGGATGAAGAGGGGCGAGCCGCGGAAAACGAAGATGAACCATTCCGCCGGTTTGCGTGCCAGCGGGTTCGGGGATGCCTTGCCGACGGCAAGGAGGGTGGCGAAGGCGAACCCCGTCAGCAGCGCAATGATCCCGAAATAGACGTTCCAGATCATGCCCGACCCGATCAGCGTGAATTGCTGGCAGAGCGTGAAGTCGGTGCGTGGCAACAGCCTTTCGCCGTAGCCGAGCGACCGCAGGCCGTAATCCAGGATCGTCTGCGCGCAGCTCATGTCGCGGTCCTGCGCATGGCCTCGCCCGCGGCGGTGGCCTGTCCGTGGCTGAGGTGGCGCATCAGACGGGCAAGCACCACCTCGGAGACGCGCGTGAAGCAGAGGTAGAAGACGAGAAGCGCCAGGAAGTACCACATCCGCCAGTCGGGATGCGGATAGTCGGAGAACCGTGCGGTCTTGGCTGCGCCCAGTTCGCGCGCCCAATAGACGATGTCCTCGACCCCCAGCAGGAACAGGAGCGGCGTCGCCTTGATCAGCACCATCCACAGGTTGCCGAGACCGGGCAGGGCATAGACCCACATCTGCGGCACGGTGATGCGCCAGAAGGTCTGGCGGCGAGTCATGCCGTAAGCCTCCGCCGTTTCGACCTGGGCGCGGGGCACGGCGCGCATGGCGCCGTAGAGAACGTTGGCGGCGAATGCGCCGAAGACGATAGCGAAGGTCAGGACGGCGAGCGCGAAGCCATACGTCTCGTGCACCCATTGCGGTGACGTGCCGAGCGGCATCTTGGCCTGGGCGCAGACGAGGAAGTCGCTGCCCTGCCGGACCGGTTGGTCCCAGCCGGGGCAAAGCACCTTGTGGCGCAGATACTCGATGCCCTGGTCGAGCGCGATCACGAAGAACAGGAAGAACGCGATGTCGGGCACGCCGCGCACGATCGCGATGTAGCCCTTGCCGAACCACCGCAGCGGCGCGACCGAGGAGCGCGCGGCTATGGCGCCGCCGAAGCCGAAGGCCATTGCCGTCGGCGCCGTGATCGCCAGAAGCAGCAGGACCGTTCCGAAAGCGGCGTAGAACGACAGGTGCTTGCCCGTCGTCAGGTAGCACAGCAGCCAGTTCAGGCCGGACAGCGTGTCGGGGTCGGTGCAGACGAAGATGGCCGGAATGTCCCAAAGCGGCGCCCATTGGCGGGCGTCTTATCATGGTGTCGGTCGGGGGCGGATCGGACCGCCCCCGACCCCAGTCTTACTCGAACGTCTTGGCGTCTTCGCCGAACCACTTCACGATCAGTTCGTTCAGGCTGCCGTCCTCCTTCATCGAGGTGATGGCCGCATCGAACTTCTCGCGCAGGTCGTCGTCGCTTTCACGCAGGCCCAGGCCGATGCCTCCGCCCAGCGGCACGTCTTCGCCCGTGAAGGTCAACTCGCCGCCCGATTCCTCGACCGTGGGGGCGAGCGCGTCCTTGTCGGCGAAGACCGCATCGGCCTCGCCGTTGCGGACGGCGGCGACGGTTTCGTCATAGGTTGCGAATTCCAGCAGGGTGGCACCGGATTCGGCGACGTGGCTGGCCTGGATCGTGCCGGTCTGCGCGGCGATCACGCCGCCTTCCAGATCCGCGCCCTCATCCATCGCGACGTAGGCCGAGGCGGCGGGCGGGAAGTAGTTCTGGGTGAAGTCGATGACCTCCTCGCGCTCTTCGGTGATCGACATGCCGGCGATGATCGTGTCGTAGTTGCCCGACGTCAGGTTCGGAATGATCGAGTCCCATTCATTGGTGACCCATTCGCAGGTCAGCTCGGCCCGCGCGCAAAGCTCGTCGCCGACCTCGCGCTCGAACCCGTCGACCTCGCCTGCATCGTTAAGGAAGTTGTAGGGCGGGTACTGCCCCTCGGTGCCCATGCGCACGGTCGTGGCATGCGCGTCGGCAAGGGCCGCGCCGGTCGTCAGCACCAGGGCCGCGGCGGTCAGGATCAATTTCATCTTCGGTCTCTCCATGTTGTGCCTCCCCTTCTTTCATGCGGGGATGGCGGGTGATTTCAGGCCGCGACGGCGTTCAGGAAGCCGCGCAGGCGTTCGCTCCGGGGGTTGTCGAACAACGCGTCGGGCGCGTTCTCCTCCTCGATCAGGCCCTTGTGCAGGAAGATGACGCGGTCGCTGACGTCGCGGGCCAGGTTCATGTCGTGGGTGACGATGACCATGGTGCGCCCCTCCTCGGCCAGGGCCTTGATGACGCGCACGACCTCCTGCTCCAGCTCCGGGTCCAGCGCGCTGGTCGGCTCGTCGAAGAGAAGCGCCTTCGGTTCCATGCAAAGCGCACGCGCGATGGCCGCGCGTTGCTGCTGGCCGCCGGACAGTTGCGCGGGCCAGGCATCGGCCTTGTCGCCGATCCCCACCTTGTCGAGATAGCCGCGCGCCGCGTCCTCCACCTGTGCGGGATCGCGGCCCAGGACGTGAACCGGCGCCTCCATCACGTTCTGCAGGACGGTCATGTGCGACCACAGGTTGAACGACTGGAACACCATCGACAGGTTGGTGCGGATGCGGGTGATCTGGGCGGCGTCGGCGGGCCGGCGGTCGTGGCCGGTGCCACGCCATTTCACCGGCTCCTCGCAAAACAGGATGTCGCCCTGCTGGCTGTCCTCCAGAAGGTTGGCGCAGCGAAGCAGCGTGGATTTGCCCGATCCCGACGACCCGATCAGCGAGACCACCTGACCCTGCCGCGCATGCAGGTCGACGCCGCGCAGCACCTCCAGCTGACCATAGGCCTTGTGAAGATTGCGGATTTCAAGGACGGGCGGTGCGTCGGTCACATGTGGCTCGGGTTGCGGACTCGTCGCACGTTTACGCCGCAAATCCGGGCGGATTGCAATGGGCACGGGGCGTCGACAGCACCGGCGGGACCGGTGGCGGCGCGGCATACGCGTCATCGTCCAGGCGGACGAGACCCGCCAGCCGGATGGCCCGCCGGTCGGTGGCCGGCATGGCGGCGATCGCACCGGCCAGAGCGTCGAAGAGCGTGGGCACAAGATCCGGCCGGGCGGTCACGAAGGGCGGTGCGGGGGTCGGCGGCGTGGTCGCACGGATCGCCACATCATCCCGAGGCGCCATTGCCCAGGTGACCGCGTCGATCGCCGCCATCGCGCATTCGCCTGACGCGACGGCATTCAGCGAGGCCGCGTGGCTGCCGGTGACGGTGGCCGGCCCGGTCAATCCCGCATCGGCCAGGGCGCCCCAGCCCGACTGGCTGTCGACCGCGTTGATGGCGATCCCCGCCTCCGCCAGCACGGCCAGCGGACGTCGGTCACTGGCTTGCGCCACCAGATGCGACGCATAGTGTCCGGCCGGCAAACCAGGCAGGTCCCAGACCGGCGTGCCCACCAGATGGACGTGCCGGGATAGGCCGAGACGAAGGGGCAGCGAACAGGTGAAGGCCAACAGCAGGTCCGGGTGTCGCCAATGCGCGCCGAAATCCTCGGGCCAGGTCAGCGCCGGCGGGCCGAACCCCAGCCGGGCGCGCACCTCAGGCCACAACCTGTCCCAGACCGGACGGGTGGCCGGATACCAACCCAGGCTTGCGATCATCGGCGGCCTTCGGCGCGCTGTCGGGCCAGGTTGCTGTCGCGGTCGTTCACGCCAAGCAGATTGGCCAGAAGCCGCAGCAACCCGTCCTCCTCGTCGTCGCGGATGCCGTCGGCCAGAACGACGGACCACAGCGCTTCGATCACCGCGATCCGGTCCTCCAGCGGGACGGCATCCTTGATCGCGCGGGTGAACCGGACGGTGTCGGGCGCCTCGGCCTCCAGTTCCTCGGCCTGCGCGCGCAGGGCACGGGCGGCGTCGGGCGTCAGACTGTGGCGCGCGATCAGGATTCGGTCGATCCGGTCGACCTCGGCGGGCGCATAGTCCCCGTCGCTTCGCGCCACGCGCACCATCAGCGCGGCCAGCGCAAGCTGGGCATCCGGCTCGGGCAGGCGTTCTGGCTCGTCCGCCGTCAAGCGCCGGAGAAGGTCAGCGAACATTGGCAGGTTTCCTTTCCGTCGGGTTTCGTGTGGCAGGGGCCGCCGCGCTGCGGGACGGCATGATGCGCGTTGTCATCCGTCCCAACCCTCGGCGATCACCAAGTCGCTTTCGCTGATCCCCTGCCGCAGGGCCAGGGCGGCCTGATAGCCGTCGGAGTCGTAGCAGGCCAGCGCCGCCTCGTAGGACGGGAACTCGATCACCACGCTGCGGGGCTTGGCCGCGCCCTCCCGCACCTCGCGTGCCCCGCCACGGACGAGAAAGCGCCCCCCGAACTCGGCCAGCGGCGCGGCGTTGGCGGCGCGGTACAGGTCGTAGCGTTCGGGATCGTCGACCCGGCCGTGGGCGATCCAGTAACCCTTGGGCATCACTCGTCCTCCTCGAAGACATGACTTAGCTCCGAAGCCCGGCGTTCCAGATCCCAGGGCGGATTGACCACCACCAGGCCGGAGCCGCGCATCCCGTGTCCGGCCCGCGCGGGGGGAAACCGAACCTCGTGACGGAAGAGCCCCGGAATGGATCTGCCAAGCGTCTCGACCATTGCGACATGACGATCGTCGGCGAGGATCGGATACCACAACATCAGCACGCCCACGCCCCATTTCCGGTGGATCGCCGGCAACAGCCGCGCCATCGCCTGATAGTCGGACCGGATTTCCCAGGACGGATCGACGAGCATCAGGCCCCGGCGCGGGTCCGGCGGGGTCAGCGCCTTGACCATCTCGATGCCGTCTCGATGATGTATCCGTGTATTGGGCGACGCGGGCATTGCCGCGACCAGGGCGGCATGTTCGGCAGGGTGCAATTCGGCCAGGTCGATGCGGTCGAAGCGCCGCAGGATCCGTTGGGCGAGGAGCGGCGATCCGGGATAGGCCGCGCCTCCGTGGTCGCGGCGGATCGCGTCCAGCGCACGCCGATAGGGGTGATCGGGCGCGAAGCGATCCAGGAGCCGGCCGGCGCCCTGCGCCGCTTCGCCCGTGCGCGCGGCCGCCGCGCTGCCGAGGTCATAGAGCCCGCGACCGGCATGGCTCTCCAGATAGCTGAGGGCCTTGTCCTTCCGCGTCATGTACGCAAGCGCCACGCAGAGCGCGGCATGCTTGTGCACGTCGGCGGCGTTTCCGGCATGATAGCTGTGTTGATAGGACAACATTCGCCGCGACCTAGAGACGGCGGCGCTGTCACGCAAGCATGGCGGAACTTTGAACGTGTATTTGCCGTTCCATATGCTAGCGTCCTCGAGACGCCCTTTGGACCCCGGGATTCGCATGATCCGCCATTCCGTCGCCTTTCTCGCGCTGACCGCCTGTGCCGCCTCGGCGCAGGATCTCGGCACGCCCGTCTTCTCGTCGCAGTCGCAGGGCCCCGCGCTGGGCTTTACGCTGCGTGGCGGTGTGGAATCCGCCCCATCCTACTTCGGTGCCGAGGGGAACGAGGCCGGGCCGACGTTCAGCGGCGAGCTGAACTATCTGCGCCTCGGCGGTTTCACCTTCGGAAATCCCGATCCGCTCTTCGTTCCGACCGGCCTCGGCGCCATCGGGTCGTTTCGCTATATCGGCGAGCGTGATGACGATGACGACAGCGAGTTGCGCGGACTGGACGACGTGGATGCGTCGCTCGAGATCGGGGGTGGCCTGCGCTATGCCACGCGCGACTATCAGATCTTCGGCGTCGTGCGCTATGGCGCGGTAGGCCACGAGAGCTTCGTGGGCGAACTGGGGGCCGACGTGTTCGTACGCCCGTCCGATCGCCTGACGCTGAGCGTGGGACCCCGCGCCCTGTTCGGCGACGATGATTACGCGTCCACCTATTTCGGCGTGACCGAGGCCGAGAGCATCGCAAGCGGCGGCAATTTCGACCCGTTCGATGCGGATGGCGGTTTGCTTTCCTCGGGTATCGAATTCGGCGCGGGCTATCGCCTGAACGAGAACTGGGGCGTGGACGCCGCCGTCACCTACGAAAAGCTCCGCAACGACGCGGCCGACAGCCCGATTTCGGCCGATGACGAGCAGTTCAAGGCCAGCATCGGCGTCACCCGGCGCTTCACCCTCGGATTCTGAGTCCGTCCGACGGATCGCGGGGGAACCGGGGGCCCGTCTCCTGCGCTTTGGTGGCATGACGAGACTTCGCACCGCCCTCCTCGCCCTATTTCTTTTCATTCCGATCCAGACCGCCGCCCAACCGATTACCGTCGGCGTGGTCGAACAGGCGCCATTCGCGATCCGCGATGCGACCGGTGTCCATTCCGGCTTGGCCGTCGACCTGTTCCGCCTGGCCGCCGAGCGTGCCGGCCTGGACTTTCGCTTCGCGCCGGTGGCCGGCGATCCGCTGGCCGCATTGGCGGAGCATCGCGTCGTCCTGCCCGTGGAAGGTAGTACCCAGGCCGAGGCGCGGGCCGACCTGTCCCACCCGATGTACACGGCGACGCTGGGCTATGCCTCCCAGGCCACCACAGGGCCGCTGAATGTCGTGCGCGGCCTGCTGACTTGGGAGTTCCTGCGCGTCATCCTAGGCGTCGCGGGGCTTTTGCTGCTGGTCGGCGCGATCGTCTGGCTGATTGAGCGCCGCCGCAATTCCGAGATGTTCCACAAGGACGCCGTTCACGGGCTGGGCGACGGGTTCTGGTGGGCCGGCGTGACGCTGACCACGATCGGGTATGGCGACAAGGCACCGGTCACCTTCTTCGGACGGGCGGTGGCAATGTTCTGGATGCTGACGGGCCTTGCCGTCAGCGCGTCGCTGACCGCGACGGTGGTGACCCTGGCCGATGGGGGCGGCGGCGCGCCGGACCTGCCCGAGGCGCTGGCGGATCGAAGCGTCGTCGTGGTCGAGGACAGCCCGGCCGGGGCCTTCCTGGCCGGCCGGGGCGTCGTGTCGACCGCCGCAGCTTCGCCCGCCGCCGCATTGCGCCTGGTGGCCGAGGAGGAGGTGGACGTCGCGGTCGGAACGGCCCCCGTCCTGCAGTGGCACGACGACCGCGAGGGGCTGGGTCTGCAGATCCGGACGACACGGTGGGACCCGGTTCTGATCACGATGGCCTTCCCCGACGGTGATCCGCTGCGCGAGACCATGAACCGCGCGCTGCTGGACGTGATGACCAGCGAAGCCGGGCAGGAGGTCGTGCGCCGCTATCTTCCCGATCAGGGGTGACGGACCGACACAGGGCCGTCAGACCAGACGCGACTGTTCCTTCGCCGCACGAACGAAATCGGCGAAGAGCGGATGCGGCGCGAACGGCTTGGATTTCAGCTCGGGGTGGAACTGGACGCCGATGAACCAGGGGTGGTCGCGCACTTCCACGATCTCGGGCAGACGACCGTCGGGCGACAGGCCCGAGAAGAGGAGCCCCTCCTTCTCCAGCTGCTCGCGATAGCGGATGTCGACCTCGTAGCGGTGGCGGTGCCGCTCCTCGATCGCGGTCTCGCCATAGACCTCGGCCACGCGCGACCCCTCGACCAGCGTCGCGTCGTAGGCGCCCAGCCGCATCGTCCCGCCCTTGTCGTCGTCCTTCTTGCGGGTGACCTTGGCGTTGCCCTGGACCCATTCCTTCAGGTGATAGACGACCGGCGTGAAATCGCGCGGATCGACACCCTCGGCGAATTCCTCGGACCGGGCATTGCCCATGTCGGCCATGTTCCGCGCCGCCTCGATCACCGCCATCTGCATGCCAAGGCAGATGCCAAGATACGGGATCTGCTTCTCGCGGGCGAACTGGGCCGCCTTGATCTTCCCTTCCGTCCCGCGCTCGCCGAAGCCGCCGGGGACGAGGATGGCGTTGAACCGTTCCAGATGAGGCGCCGCGTCCTCGCGGTCGAATATCTCGGCATCGACCCAATCGACGCGCACCTTGACGCGGTTCGCCATGCCCCCATGGGTCAGCGCTTCGGCGATGGATTTGTAGGCGTCTTCAAGCTGCGTGTACTTGCCCACGATGGCGATGCGCACCTCGCCATCGGTGTTGTGGATCCGGTCGACCACGTCCTCCCACCGGTCGAGGACGGGCTTGGGCGCCGGGCTGATCCCGAACGCATCGAGGACGGCCTGATCCAGCCCCTCGCGGTGATAGGCCAGCGGCGCCTCGTAGATCGACTTGAGATCCTGCGCAGCGATCACGCTGTCGGGCCGCACGTTGCAGAACAGCGCCAGCTTCTCGCGCTCCTTCGTCGGGATCGGGCCCTCGGACCGGCAGACCAGGATATCGGGGGCGAGTCCAATGGACCGCAGCTCCTTGACCGAATGCTGCGTGGGCTTCGTCTTCAACTCGCCCGATGCCTTGATGTAAGGCAAGAGCGTCAGATGCATCAGGACGCACTGGCCCCGTGGTTTTTCCTGGCTGAACTGGCGGATCGCCTCGAAGAAGGGCAGCCCCTCGATATCGCCCACCGTGCCGCCGATCTCACACAGCATGAAATCGACCTCGTCCTCGCCGATGCGGATGAAATCCTTGATCTCATTGGTGACGTGCGGAATGACCTGGATCGTCTTGCCCAGGTAATCGCCCCGCCGTTCCTTCTCCAGCACGTTCGAATAGACCCGGCCCGAACTGATCGAATCCGTGGACCGCGCCGCGACGCCGGTGAAACGCTCGTAATGCCCCAGGTCCAGATCCGTCTCGGCCCCGTCGTCGGTGACGAAGACCTCGCCATGTTCGAAGGGCGACATCGTGCCCGGATCGACGTTCAGGTAGGGATCCAGCTTGCGCAGGCGCACCGTATAGCCGCGCGCCTGCAGCAGCGCGCCCAGTGCCGCCGACGCCAGACCCTTGCCCAGCGAGGACACGACCCCGCCGGTGATGAAGATAAAACGTGCCATGCTCGGAAAGCCCCCGCGTCGTCGCCCGATTCCGAAGGTCGCGGAATCACCAATCACGGGATTTGAGAATAGCAGGCGATCGCGGCGGCCCGCAACCGCGCCCCGCTACATCCTGAAATACGGGGCCCCGTGCCCCCTAGATGAAGGTTCGCCCGTTCAGTCCGACCGCGGCGGGGCCAGCGGTGCGTCGCTCGGCACCGGCGGCAGCAACGCGTCGCCGTCCGGCACGACGGGCGCCATCTCTTCGGTCTCGGGGACGGTGTCGACCAGCGATCCGCCCGCCGCGTTCGAGGCCGCGATGATCGTCAACGTGATCGAGGTCGCCAGGAACGCGATCGCCAATGCCCAGGTCAGTTTGGTCATCGCCGTCGCGGCCTGACGTCCGGTCATCGCGCCGCCGCCACCACCCATGCCCAGACCGCCCCCTTCGGAGCGCTGCAGAAGCACGATCCCGATCAGGCCCACGGCCAGGATCAGGTGAATGACGAGGATGACGTTTTCCATGCGAAGCCCGCTGCGAACTCGGTTTGCGGCTACCTATTGACTGCCGGACGGTGCCGCAACCCCGCAAGGCTTCCCTGTCGGCGCGGGGCGGGTTAGGGGGGCGCGATTTTCCGGGAAACGCGGCGAGGGATCGGAACATGGCGAACGTGGTGGTGGTCGGCGCCCAATGGGGCGACGAGGGCAAGGGCAAGATCGTCGACTGGCTGTCCGAGCGCGCCGATGTGATCGCGCGGTTCCAGGGCGGCCACAATGCGGGCCATACGCTGGTCATCGACGGGAAGGTCTTCAAGCTGTCGTTATTGCCGTCGGGCATCGTGCGTGGCGGCAAGCTGTCGGTGATCGGCAACGGCGTAGTGCTCGACCCCTGGCATCTGGTGCAGGAGATCGCCCAGCTTCGCGAGCAGGGGGTCGAGATCACGCCCGAGACGTTGATGATCGCCGAGAACACGCCGCTCATCCTCCCGATCCACGGTGAACTCGACCGTGCGCGCGAAAGCCAGAACGCCGTCGCCAAGATCGGCACGACCGGCCGTGGCATCGGCCCGGCCTACGAGGACAAGGTCGGCCGCCGCGCGATCCGCGTGGCCGATCTGGCCGATGCAGCGACGCTGGAGACGCGGGTCGATCGGGCCCTGGTCCATCACGATGCGCTGCGTCGCGGCCTCGGGATGGACCCGGTGGACCGCGACGCGCTGCTGGCCGCCTTGCGCGACGTGGCGCCGACGGTGCTGGAATATGCCGCGCCGGTCTGGAAGGTGCTGGACGGCAAGCGCCGCGCCGGCAAGCGGATCCTGTTCGAAGGGGCTCAGGGCGCGCTGCTCGACATCGATTTCGGCACCTATCCGTTCGTCACATCGTCCAACGTGATTGCCGGCCAGGCCGCCACCGGCACCGGGATCGGGCCGGGTGCGATCGATTTCGTCCTCGGCATCGTCAAGGCCTACACCACGCGCGTGGGCGAGGGGCCGTTCCCGGCCGAGTTGGACGATGCCGACGGTCAGCGGCTGGGCGAACGGGGGCATGAATTCGGCACCGTCACGGGGCGCAAGCGGCGTTGCGGCTGGTTCGATGCCGTCCTGGTGCGGCAGACTTGCGCGACATCCGGCGTCAACGGCATCGCATTGACGAAACTCGACGTACTCGACGGGTTCGAGACGCTGAAGATCTGCGTGGGATACGAGTTGGACGGGGAACGGCTCGATCACCTGCCCTTCGCCGCCGACGCCCAGGCGCGCTGCGTTCCCGTCTATGAGGAGATGCCGGGCTGGTCGCAATCGACCGAAGGCGCGCGGAGCTGGGCGGACCTGCCGGCCGAGGCGATCAAGTATGTCCGCCGTGTGGAGGAGTTGATCGCCTGTCCCGTCGCGCTTTTGTCGACATCGCCGGAGCGGGAGGACACGATCCTGGTCACCGACCCGTTCGAGGATTGACGATGACCCTTCGCCACAAGACCCGGAAGCGCCTGTCACTGCTGATCTTGGTGATCGGTTTGCCGCTCTACATCATCGTCGTCGTAGGGGCGATGGGGCTGATCTACGACAGGTTCGGTCAGCCGCCGCTGCTGGTCGAGCTGCTGATCTATGTCGTGCTGGGCGTGGTCGCGTTCCTTCCGCTGAAGCCCATCTTCCTCGGCACGTCGCGCGAAGATCCGGACGCGCGAGACGACGCGGAGTAGGGCGCAGGAACGCGCGGACGGGGCTGCGATGGGGCGATGCCGCTGCCTTTCGGGGCGGGCAAGATGCCACGCCTGACCGACGATCGGGGTTTCCGGGGCCACGTTCCGGTAGAAGCGCGGGCAGCCCGGTTCGCGTGTCCGGAACGCGCCATCCAGGCAATATTCCCGCACGAGAAAACCCCGCCGCGGGGGGCGGCGGGGCTTGTCACGTAGCCTTCGATGGTCGCCCGTCTCGGCCGGGCCGGATCAGCCCGCGCGGCGCTCCGCATCGGGGACGTAGCGGCTGTCGGAGGCGAGGGCGAAGGTGCCCCGGCTGACCTTTCGGATCGTGCCGTCGCGCAGGAGTTGGCCGAACCCGCGCAGGCCGTCCTCCCGGCTCATCTCGTCGCAGGCTTCGGCAGCCAGGTGCAACAGGCGCGGCCGCGAGAAGTTGTCCTGCCCCATCACCTTGGCGCTGTAGACGGCCGCGGCTTCCAGGATGTCGGGCAGATCGACGGCACCCACATCGGCGGCGAATTGCTCGAAATCGTCGCCGTTCATGGCGTCGCCGTCGTGCATCGTGGGCTCTTCCCGCGTCTCGGCACGACGCAGGTGCGACGCGCGGCGCGGCTGGATCGGCGCGGCGTCGACGGGTTCTTCCTCGACACGCTGCTCGGAGACGAGGACCAGCGGCGCGGGCCGCTCGGGGCGCGCCGGGCGCTCCGCGCGTCCCTCGGCCGAACGGGCCGCACGGCGGGGCCGGACCGCGGTGGCCGGACGGACGGTGTTGGCGAGATCGGCACGATAGGGATCGGTCTCGTCACGTTCCTCTTCCTCGCTCGATCCCTCCGCGCGTTTCGCTGCGACGGCGGCTTTCAGGTGCGAGATGTTCGCGTGGCGGCGCGAAGCGTCCTCGCCCGTCAGCCGACTGTCGGTGGCCGCGAAGAGGCGCTCCATATCGGGGCCGGACGGGGCCGCGCGCTGGGCGATCTCGACCTCTTCGCTCCGCTCGACGCTTTCTTCCTCGACGTCCTGCATTTCGACCTCGGTGTCCTGCGCATCGACCATCGGGTCGTGCGCCTCGACCTCAGTTTCATGCGCCTCGACCTCCGTGTCCAGTGCCTCGACCTCGGCGGTCTCCGCCTCGGGCTCCTCGAACGGCGCATCATCGAAAGCGGACATCTCGTCCGTCATGTCACGCATGTCGGGTTCGGTCATGGCGTCCGGGGCGTACTCCGGTTCGGCTTGGGCATCGTCGTCGGTCTCGTCGTCCCCGGTGCGGATCGCGATGAGCTCGGCGATCAGGTCGTCATAGCTTTCGGACCGGTCCGTCGTGTCCGCTTTGTCGACATCGCCCGGCTCGCGAACGAGTTCGGTTTCGATTTCGGCCAGTTCGGCCATCAGGTCTTCGTCCCCGGTCGCCATCACTTCCGTACCTTCGTCGATCCCGGATGCGGCGATTTCATTTGCGGTCGGCGTCGGATCCTCTCCGATGACCTCGACCGAGAAATCATCTTCCTCGGGGGCGAACGCGGCTTCGGCGGCTTGCGCCGCGTCGGCGCGCAGGATCTTGCGGACGCTTATGCGACGGGGCTGGACGGCGCCCTCCGCCGCATCGTCCTCTGCAGCGTCCTCGTCGGCCGTGCCGATCCGCTCGTCGGCTGCGACGATTTCCTCGTCGGCTGCGGCGGCCTCTGCCTGACCGAATGCCGAAATCTCTTCACTGGCGACGTCTGCCTCATCGAAGGCTGCAACCTCGTCGATGGCGTCGTCGGTCTCGGCGGCGACTCCGGCTTCGTCGTCATTCGCGACCGGATCGTCGTCGGCAATGGCATGCGACTCGTGCGGTGCGGTGTCGACCCGTTCGCCTTCTTCATGCCCATAAGCCGTGAACGCGTCCGGCTCATCGTCTTCGCCGGTCCAGGCCGAAACGGGGTTCCCTGCCTCGGAGGCCAAGTCGTCAGCACCGTCTCCTTCGTCCTCCGATCCGGATGCGTCGGCCATCTCGGTCCAGTCCGTCTCTGCCGCGTCCGCGGGTTCTTCCGCGTGCGTGTCGTCACCCGGCGTGGCGAAGATCGCGGAGAGGTCCGCCGACAGGGTGTCCTCCCTATCGTGCCCGGCCAGATCGGACGCGGTGCCATCGTCCGGGAAGGCCGCGGTCAAGGTGTCGTCGGCCATGTGGGCCTGATCCCGGGCGAACATCTCATCGGCGAATTCGTCTTCGGCGAAGGTCGGGTCGACGTCGCGCTCCGCTTCCACCACGTCGCGGATGCGGGCCAGCTTGGCGGCGGCACCGTCCTCGCCAATCGCCGTCTCGGTGGCGTCCTCATGGGTGGCAACTTGCTGCGCGGGTTCGTCATCTTCGACGATTTCGGTGGCATCCCGCGTCTCGACCGCAGGCTCTTCCTCGGCGTCGAAGGTTTCGTCTTCCACGATGTCTTCCGCGACCGGCATCATGTCCTCGGCGGCGATCGGGTCGTCCACCTCGAGCGCAGGCGTCGGATCGGTTTCATCGTCTCGGGCCGGTTCGACGTCCTGGGCGACGATCGGGTCGGCGACGGGTGCCGCGGCCGGTTGCGTGATCGGATTGTCCGCGACCGTTTCTTCGGACGCGACGTCGAATGCGGCCGAGACCGCCTCGGGCGCCGGAACGGTGGAGGGGCGCAGAACCACGCCGCCCTCCTCTGGCTGGGCATCGACCGAACGCTTGGCCCGGGTTTCCGCGATCATGCGCAGCATGGCCATGTCGGGGGTCGGCGGCTCCGCCCCGAAGAATCGGTCCTCGGCAGCCAGGTCGCGGAAGTATTCCGCGATGTCGGTCATCGTCGAGAAAGGATCGTCGAACCCTTCCAGCGTGCAGGAAAAGGTCCCGTAGGCGACCGTGAGAATCTTGTTGGCGGGAACCATCGAGGCACCATCACTTTCTTCCCGGGCGGGAAACCTGTTTCACTCAAACTTGGACATAAACAGACGAATCCAGTCAAATCGTGCCCCGATCGGGACAATTTGGCGATGCCGAGGACGGATTCTTGCCAGATTTGAAACGGGCCGTTTCCGAATGGGTCCCCGCGCAGACATTGATCGGTGGCGCACCGGTTAGCACGGCGGTTCTTGACGAAGCCTTAAGGCATGCGCCCCGCCTGATCGCGGTCGACAGCGGTGCAGACACCGCGATCGAAGCGGGGCGGATGCCCGAAGCCGTGATCGGCGACCTCGACTCGGTCTCGGCCGCGGCCCGGTCGGCCTTGGCCGATCGCGTGACGCATATCGCCGAGCAGGACAGCACCGACTTCGCCAAGGCCCTGCGCAGTTTTCCCGCCGGTCTGACCATCGCGGTAGGCTTCACCGGGGCGCGGGTCGATCACTTCCTTGCCTGCCTGACCGAACTCGCGCGGTCGCGCGGGCGTTGCGTTCTGCTGGACGAGGTCGACTGCATATGCATCGCCCCCGCGCATCTGGATCTGGATCTGTCCCGGGGAACCCGTGTGTCCCTCTGGCCGCTGGACACCGTGCGGGGGCGAAGTCGCGGCCTCCACTGGCCCATCGACGGGATCGCGATGTCGCCACTGACACGGGTAGGGACGTCCAACCGCGCGACGGGCCCGGTTTCCCTGACCCTGGAGCAGGGGACGGTC
The DNA here is from genome assembly GCF_023015695.1 of Jannaschia sp. S6380. NCBI lineage: Bacteria > Pseudomonadati > Pseudomonadota > Alphaproteobacteria > Rhodobacterales > Roseobacteraceae > Jannaschia > Jannaschia sp. S6380. The sequence goes on along the minus strand of NZ_JALKAS010000001.1, from coordinate 1,850,739 downwards.
GCGCTGATCCTTCCGGCGCGCGCCCTGCCAATTCTGCTGGAATCGCTGGAAATGGCCTCTCGCGGCGGGGCGGCGTGACGTCTATAAGCCCCCGAGAAACGAGGGAGCCCGCCACGATGTCCGCCAAGCCCAACCCGATCGACATGGCCAAGTACGTCTCGGCGCGGCGCGCGCTGGACTACGTCCAGGACGGGATGCGCATCGGGCTGGGCACCGGGTCGACGGCGGCCTGGATGGTCCGTTGCCTGGGTGAACGGATCCGCCAGGACGGCCTGCGCGTCACCGGCGTGCCGACCTCCTCGCGCACGGCGGATCTGGCGCGGCAATGCGGGGTGCCGGTCGCCACCTTGGAAGACGTCAAGTGGCTGGACCTGACGATCGACGGGGCCGACGAGTTCGACACCGACCTCAGCCTGATAAAGGGCGGCGGCGGCGCGCTCCTGCAGGAGAAGATCGTGGCGACGGCGTCCGACATGATGGTGGTGATCACCGACAAGTCGAAGCATGTCGACAACCTGGGGGCGTTTCCCCTGCCGGTGGAAGTCATTCCCTTCGGCTGGCAGACCACCAAGGCCCTGATCGAGGAGAGCCTGATCGGGATGGACGTTGCCGGCCGTTCCGTGACGCTGCGCCTGAACCGCGATGCGCGCTATCGCACGGACGAGGGCAACATGATCCTGGACCTGCACCTCCGCCGGATCGGCAACCCACGGCAGCTTTCGCTGGTGCTCAACCAGATCCCGGGCGTGGTCGAGAACGGCCTGTTCCTCGACATCTGCGACGTCGTGATCGTGGGCGACGCCGATGGCGGGGTCGAGATCCGGGACATGACGCGCGGAACCGTGACGCATGAGCGCATCGACATCGGCGACGAAGACAACATCTTCGTGTCCGTCGCGGATTGACGAGGCGCGGTGCCGGAGGACGGAACCGGACAGGAGCAAAGGCCCCCGGGCGCCGGAAAGGAAGATCAATGGAATTCGACTACGACCTTTTCGTCATCGGCGGCGGCTCCGGCGGGGTTCGGGCGGCACGGCTGACCGCGATGGACGGCAACCGGGTCGCGCTGGCCGAGTCGAGCCGGATGGGCGGAACTTGCGTCATCCGGGGTTGCGTGCCGAAGAAGCTGATGGTGTTCGCATCGGAATACCCCGAGGCAATCCATCTCGGGCGCGATTACGGCTGGGACGCGTCGGTCGGTACGTTCGACTGGAAGACCTTCCGCACCCGCCTGCACTCCGAACTTGATCGCCTGGAGGAGGTGTACCGCGAGAACCTGGAAAAGGCTGGCGTCGAGATCTTCGATCACCGCGCCGTGCTGAAGGACCCGCACACCGTCGAACTGGCCGATGGAACCACGAAGACCGCCAAGCACATCCTGGTGGCGACGGGCGGGCGCCCGAACCTGCCCGACATCAAGAATGCCGATCTGGGCGTCGTCAGCGACGACCTGTTCCACCTGGACGCGATCCCCAAGAAGATGCTGATCGTCGGCGGCGGCTATATCGGCTGCGAGTTCGCGGGCGTCTTCAACGGCCTGGGCGCAGAGGTCAGCATGTTCATCCGCGGCGCCCAGATCCTGCGCGGCTTCGACGAGGAGGCGCGCGGCCATGTCGGCGACTGCATGGTGCGGCGCGGCATCACCATCCACACCGGCTGCGCCCCCGTGGAGATCGAGAAGCGCGGCGACAGGATCTGGGTCAAGGGGTCCAACGGGCACGCGGACGAATTCGACTGCCTTCTCTGGGCCGTCGGGCGAAGCCCTAACACCGGCGAGATGGGCTTGGAGGAAGCCGGCGTGGAGCTGGACCGCAAGGGCACGATCTGCGTCGACGAATACGGCCAGACCTCGGTGCCGTCGATCTTTGCGCTGGGTGACGTGATCGGGAAGATGGAACTGACGCCCGTGGCCATCCGCGAGGCGATTGCCTTTCACAAGACCGTGTTCCAAGGCGAAAAGACGCAGATGGACTACGATTTCATCCCGACCGCGATCTTCACCCAGCCCGAGATGGGCACCGTCGGCCTGACCGAGGAGGAGGCCGAGGCGCAGGAATCGACGCTGGTCTACGCCACCGCCTTCCGTCCGATGCAGCAGGCTTTCGCCGGCGGCGAGGAGCGGGTGCTGTTCAAGATGCTGGTCTCGAAGGAGACCGACAAGGTGCTGGGCGTGCATATCGTCGGTCCGCAATCGGGCGAGATGATCCAATATGTCGGCATCCTGCTGAAGATGGGGGCGACGAAGGCCGACTTCGACCGGACCTGCGCGGTCCATCCCACGATGGCCGAGGAGCTGGTGACCCTGAAGGAGCCGGTCCGCACGCTCGCTTGAACTCGTGCCCCCGGGGGCCAATCTAGAAAACACGCAAGAAGACTGACGAAGGGACGGATTTGATGGCAGGTAGCGGAGGCCCCTGGGGGGGCGGCGGCAATTCGGGCGGGGACGACGGGCGCGGTCCCGAACGCCCGACCGGCGGGCGAAGGCCCCCCAATCGCGGGACGCAGGGCGTGCCCGAGGTCGACCAGCTTCTCAAGAAGGGGCAGGACCAGTTGCGCGTGCTGATGGGGGGTCGCGGCGGCGGCAATCGGGGCGGCGGTCCGGGCGGCGGCGGATTCGAGGTGAACCGCACGACGATCGGTCTCGGCATCCTGGTCCTGATCGTGGCCTGGCTGTTCATGTCCTTCTACCGTGTCCAGGCGGACCAGCGTTCGGTCGAGTTGTTCTTCGGCGATTTCTCGGGCATCGGCGAGCCGGGCCTGAACTTCGCGCCCTGGCCGGTGGTCACAAAGGAAGTGCTCTCCGTGACCTCCGAACGGACGGTCGCCATCGGCGTGAACCGTGGCAATCGCGACGAGCAGGGCCTGATGTTGACCGGCGACGAAAACGTGGTCGACATTGATTTCCAAGTGGTCTGGAACATCAATGATCCGGCGGAATACCTCTTCAACCTGCGCGACCCCGAGCAGACGATCCGCGCCGTGTCCGAATCCGCCATGCGCGAAATCGTGGCGCAGTCGCCGCTTGCGCCGATCCTGAACCGTGACCGGGGGATCATCGCCGAACGTCTGCGCGAGCTGATCCAGCAGACGCTCGACAGCTACAATTCCGGGGTGCAGATCCTCCGCGTCAACTTCGACCGGGCCGACCCGCCGGCGCAGGTCATCGACGCCTTCCGCGAGGTGCAGGCCGCCGAGCAGCAGCGCGACCGGCTGCAATCCGAGGCAGACCGCTATGCCAACCAGGTCCTGGCCGGCGCACGCGGTGAGGCGGCGCAGCTCCTGGAGGAGGCGGAAGGCTACCGCGCCCGCGTCGTGAACGAGGCCGAAGGCGAGGCGAGCCGTTTCACCGCCGTGCTGGCCGAATACGCCAACGCGCCCGACGTGACCCGCAAGCGCCTCTATCTGGAGACGATGGAGCAGGTCCTGGGCGACGTCGACAAGATCATCGTCGATGGCGGCGTGACCGGCGGCAATGGCGGCCAGGGCATCGTGCCGTATCTGCCGCTCAACGAACTTCGCGGCGGACGCGCGACCCAAGGGGGGACGAATTGATGAACCGCAGCATATGGCTTCTGCCGATCCTCGCCCTCGCCCTCGTGGTGCTCTTCTCGGCGGTCTTCGTCGTCGACGAGCGCCAGAAGGCGCTGGTCCTGCAATTCGGCCGGGTGGTCGATATCAAGGAAGATCCCGGCATCGCCTTCAAGGTGCCGTTGATCCAGGATGTCGCGTTCTACGACGACCGCATCCTGTCGCGCGACATCGATCCGATCGAGGTCACGCCCAGCGATGACCGGCGCCTGGTCGTGGATGCCTTCGCGCGCTACCGGATCGCCAACCTCCGGCAGTTCCGCGAGGCCAATCCCAGCGGCGGCGTGGAGCAGGCCGAGCAGCGCCTGGATGACATCATCCGGTCGCAGATGCGCGAGGTGCTGGGCTCGGTTTCCTCCAACGAGATCCTGTCGGAAGATCGCGCCCTGCTGATGCAGCGCATCGCGTCGGGGGCCCGGTCGCGGGCCGCGAATCTGGGTCTGCAGATCATCGACGTGCGGCTGAAGCGGACGGATCTGCCACCGCAGAACCTGGATGCGACCTTCGCGCGGATGCGTGCCGAGCGGGAACGCGAAGCCGCCGATGAAATCGCGCGCGGCGAGGAGGCGGCGCAGCGGATCCGCGCGCAAGCCGACCGGACCGTGATCGAGCTGACGTCGGAGGCGAGCCGCGAGGCCGAGATCGCGCGCGGCGAAGCCGATGCCCGACGCAACCGCATCTTCGCGGACGCGTTCAGCAGCGACCCGGAGTTCTTCGAATTCTACCGCTCGCTGACGGCCTATACCCGCGCGTTGCAGGGTAGCAACTCGACCTTAGTCCTGTCGCCGGATTCGGAGTTCTTCGACTACCTGAAGAACGACCGCATCCCCGGGCGCGCGACGGCCCCCGCGCAGCCTGTGCCCGATCCGATCGGCAACGCGGCCGAAGGCGACGAACCGGATGTCACGCCCGAATCGATCACCGACGACACGGCGCCGTCGAACGCCCCCGACACGGGGACGTCGGCCGATGCCGCGGGGTCGGATACCACGGTGACGACGGTTCCGATCCAGAACTGACGGAACCGGGATGCAAATGAGGAAGGGCCCCGCTGGGCCCTTTTTCCATGGCCGTGCAGGCTTTGGATGCGCGCCCCTTGGCGGCGCCGCGAATCGGGCCTAGGTTCCCGTCACGCTCCGTCTCACGGCCATGTGAAGCCTCGCGCGTTGAAAGCCGGCGGAATGATGTGGACATGCAACACGTCGAACGCCCGCCAAAAGGGCGCGAACAGGAATCTCAGGAGGGAACCCTTGCCTACAGACACCAACCTGCAACGGCCCGTCGGTGCCGCGTTCCGCGCGCTGGCGGCCGTTATGCTCGGCCTTGCCATGCTGATCGCGTCGGCCTTTGCCGCCGCCGCCCAGCAGCGGCCCGACACTTTCGCCGATCTGGTCGATCAGGTCGCGAATTCGGTGGTGAACATCACCACGAACACAACCATCAATGCCGCCGAGCGCGGTCCCAACAGCGGCAACCCGCTCGAGGATTTCTTCGAGGAGTTCCGCGACCGCAACCGAGACGGACAGCAGCCGCCCGTTCCGCCCCGTTCGCGCCGTGGCAGCGCGTTGGGATCCGGTTTCGTGATCTCCGAGGACGGCTTCATCGTCACCAACAACCACGTCATCGAGAATGCCGACGAGATCCTGATCGAGTTCTATTCGGGCGCCGAACTGCCCGCCGAACTGATCGGCACCGATCCCAAGACAGATATCGCCCTTCTCAAGGTCGAGGCGCCCGAGCCGCTGGACTTCGTGCCTTTCGGCGACAGCGATGTCATGCGCACCGGCGACTGGGTCATGGCCATGGGCAACCCGCTGGGCCAGGGCTTCTCGGTCTCGGCCGGCATCGTCTCGGCCCGCGAGCGGGAGCTTCAGGGCAGCTATGACGACTACATCCAGACCGACGCGGCCATCAACCGGGGCAACTCGGGCGGTCCGCTGTTCAACATGGATGGCGAGGTGATCGGCGTGAACACCGCGATCCTGTCGCCCAATGGCGGCTCCATCGGAATCGGTTTCGCGATGTCGTCCAACGTGGTCACCCGCGTCGTCGACCAGTTGCAGGAGTTCGGCGAGACCCGCCGCGGCTGGCTGGGTGTCCGCATCCAGGAAGTCGACGAGGAGCTGGCAGAGGCACTGGGCTTGGAAAGCGCCCGTGGCGCACTGGTCACGGATGTCCCCGACGGTCCGGCCAAGGAAGCGGGCATCGAGGCGCGTGACGTCATCCTGACCTTCGACGGAACGGAGATCCAGGATACGGGTCAGCTCGTCCGCACGGTCGGCAACGCGCCGGTCGACAAGGCGGTGCGCGTCGTCGTGTTCCGCGATGGCGAGACGCAGACCCTGCTGGTGACGCTCGGCCGTCGCGAAGACGCCGAACGGGCCGTTCCGGCCTCGGCCACGGCCGAGGATCCGGCGCAGAGCACCATCATGGGCATGACGATCTCCACGCTGACGGACGAGTTGCGCGGACAACTCGGCCTCGAAGAGGGGGCCGAGGGCTTGGTCGTGTCGGATATCGACGAGACCTCCGCCGCCTATGAAAAGGGGCTGCGCGCGGGCGATCTGATCGAGGAGGCCGGCCAAGTGGCCGTCTCGACCGTCGCGGACCTGGAGGACAGGATCGAGGAGGCCCGCGAGGCCGGCCAGAAATCCTTCCTTCTGCTTATCCGCCGCGGCGAGGATGCGCGCTTCGTCGCGCTGCCGCTTCAGGACGAGTAGTCCGTTCGGCCTCTCCGAACCGGACCACTTGAACGGGCGCCCCTCGCGGCGCCCGTTTTCACGTCTGCCCGGCCAACCAGGCGACCCCGAGGATCAGCCCGATCAGGATCGGCTGATGCACTAGATAGACCGCAAGGGAATGCCGCCCGGCCCAGGCCAGGAGCGTGCCCGGCCGCGACGGCGAACGCCCGGGCCGATTGCCCAGCCGCCGCCAAACACGGTCGCCCAGCCGGCCGAGGGCCACGCCCAGCAGCATGGGCGCGACCCATGGGATCACGGGCTCGTAGTCGATCATCGGCGGGATCGTGGTGCCGAGGCCGGTCCAGACCAGCCACGGCGCGTCGAAGGCCGGCACGGCAATGCCCGGCCCCCACCACAGGATGCCCGCGGCGACAAGGGCGGTCGCCCACCACGGCAGGCGCAGAAACGGCAGCGCCAATACCGACCCCAGCGCGATCGAATGCAGGATGCCGAATTGGACCCAAGCGCCGGGCACGGCGACGTAGGTCGCGACACTGACGGCGGCCGCGGCGGCGACAAGGACAGCAAGGCGTCGCAGGAACCCCCGCCAGCCGAGGCCGTGCCCATGGGCAAGCCACAGGCCGAGGCCCGCCAACAGGATGAACCCGCCCGCGATGCCCTTGGCCCAAAGGTCGAACCAGGCGCCATAGTCGAACCACCCCGGCGCGTAGCCGAACATCCGCAGGTCGAACAGGAAGTGGAACGCCACCATGTTCGCAAGCGCGATGCCCCGCGCCATGTCGATGGCGTCGATCCGGTGGGTCACACCCCGTCCCGCCCCAGCGCCACGAGGCCGAGCGCCTTGGCCGAGGCCAGCGAGAGCGTGCCCGATTCCAGCCCCCGGGGCGTCTGGTATCGCCGCACGGCGATCCGGGTCCGGCCGTCATAGACGCCCGTGATCTCGCCGTCATAGAGATCGCGCGCCGCCAGCGCGCGCTGCACCTGCGCGATGAAGCCGGCGTCGTTCGCGCGCAGGGCACAGGGCGTCTCGAACCAGTCCTCGGACCGTGGGCGGAGGATCCGGGTGGAGGTCACGGTGCGAAAGCGCGCAGGCTCCAGGACGGTGCCGTCGGGTGCCCGGCTCGCCGGTGCTTCCTGACGCTGTTCGGTGACCGTTTCGAGGATGGCCGGCGTGATCCCGCGTGCGTGGCACGTCCCGGGCGGGGCGCCGGCGGGGCCAGTCGCCGTCGCCGCCGTCTCGGCGGGCAGGCCGGAGCAGGCGGCGAGCATGCCGACCAAGGCGAGGGTTCTCAGGATCATGCTCGTGCACTCCGGCGTCCGCGCGCGCCTCGCGCATCCCGCGCGAATGCTAGACCAGCCTCCGGCGATCCTCAAACGCCCCACGGGCCTGGCCCGTCCCGGCCGTCCATCGCGGGCCGCGGAATGTTGCACGCGCGCCACCCGGACGGTAACCCGGGCGGAACAGTTGCCAGGAGTTTCCATGCCCAAGATCACCTATATCGAACACGGCGGCAAAGAGCATGTCGTGGACGTCCCCGTCGGCCTGACCGTCATGGAAGGCGCGCGCGACAACGGCATCCCGGGGATCGAGGCCGATTGCGGCGGCGCCTGCGCCTGTTCGACCTGTCACGTCTATGTCGACCCGGCCTGGACGGACAAGCTGCCGGCCAAGGACGCGATGGAGGAGGACATGCTCGACTTCGCCTATGAGCCCGACCCCGAACGCTCGCGCCTGACTTGCCAGCTGAAGGTGACGGATGCACTGGACGGCCTGGTCGTGCAGATGCCCGAGAAGCAGATTTGAGAGCGACCGCGCTCGCGACCCTGGTTTCCCTTTTCGCGGGCTTTTCTCCCGTCGCCGCGCAGAATCTGGACCGGACGGATCGGGGCGCGGGGACCGGATCGCCGGGTCCCGGCTGCATCACCACCGATCCCCTGCCGGGCAGCCCGACGGTCCGGTCCGATGGCAACCCGTTCGGGTTCGCCTATTACTGGGACGCGACGGACATCTATCCGCATGGCGTCCTCGGCGACCGGATCGAGGCACGCGCCGTCATCGCCTACCTGCCTGACGAGGGCTTCTGCGACGTCATCCGGGCCGGCGACGGCCGCGCCGTGTTCGAGGACACCGCCCCCCGGATCGTGGACGTCACCGGCGATGGGCGGGATGAGCTGGTCCTCGTCGCGTCTGACCCGGATCTCGGGTCGCGACTGGAAGTCTGGGGCTATGTCAGCCGTGGCGTCGGCCCCGAACACGACATCCGCCTTCTCGCCGCCACCCCGCATATCGGCACGCGCCATCGGTGGCTTGCCCCCGCCGCGATCGCCGACCTGGACGGCGACGGCCATGTCGAGGTCGCCTATGTCGACCGCCCGCATCTGGCAAAGGTCGTGCGCATCTGGCGCTATGCCGATGGCGATTTTCGGGAGGTCGCGCAGGCGTCGGGCTTCACCAACCACCGGATCGGGGAGCCGTTCATCTCTGGTGGCCTGCGCGATTGCGGCACGGGTCCCGAGGTTGTCCTCGCCTCTGCCGACTGGTCTCGGCGGATGGCGGTCACGTTTCGGGACGGGCGCATCTCGGCCCGCGATGTCGGGCGCTGGACGGGGCAGAGGCACGCGCTAGACTGCTAGGGCATGCCTTTTCGCGTCGCCGCCGTTGCCCTGTTGCTCGCCTCGCCGGCCGGCGGGGTGGAGCGGGTGGTCACGCCCGAGGCGTTCCTCGATCTCGTGGCCGGCCAAACGGTTTCGTTCGCCCTGGCCACCGACGGCTCGCTGGTCGGGGTGGAGCGGTTCGTCGACCGCAAGCGCAGCGTCTGGACCCGCGCGGACGGGACCTGCGCGCTGGGCACGATCTCGGTCCATGGTGCCAAGATCTGCTTTGTCTACGACGACACGCCGGGCCGTCCGTCCTGCTGGTGGCCGTTCGAGGAGGAGGGGGAACTCTATGTCCGCTCGACCCGGACGGCCGAAGTGCAATGGGCCAAGACCTTTGAGAAACGGCTGCTGGAATGCGTCGGAGAGCCGTTGTCCTGAATAGAGGCCCGGCCCCGATGCACCCGATCCGTCAAAGCGCGCGCCAGCCGATATCGCGCCGGCATATCCCGTCGGGCCAGTCGATGGCGTCGACCATGGCATAGGCGCGATCGCGCGCGGCCATCAGGTCGTCGCCCCGTGCGGTGACCCCCAGGACACGGCCCCCGGCGGCGACCAATCGGTGGTCACGCATCGCCGTGCCGGCATGGAACACCATGTTCCGACTGTCGCGCGGCAGAGTGTCGAGCCCGCGGATCTCCGTCCCCTTCGCATAATCGCCGGGATACCCTTCTGCGGCCAGCACGACGCAGATCGCGTGATCCTCGGCCCAATTCACCTGCGCCTCGGCCAACCGCCCCCCGGCGCAGGCCAGCATCAGGTCGAGCGCCTGCCCGCCCAGCCGCATCATCAGGCACTGGCATTCCGGGTCGCCGAAGCGGACGTTGTATTCCACCAGGCTGGGTGCGCCGTCCTCGATCATCAGGCCAACGAACAGCACGCCGCGCATGCGTGTGCCGCGGCGCGCCATCTCGGCCATGGTGGGGCGGACGATTTCCTCCAGGGCGCGCGTCTCGACCGCGGCCGTCATCACGGGCGCGGGGGAATAGGCGCCCATGCCGCCGGTGTTGGGGCCGGTGTCGCCTTCGCCAACCCGCTTGTGATCCTGCGCCGTCCCGATGGGCAGGACCGTCTCGCCATCGACGAGGCAGAAGAACGACGCTTCCTCGCCGCGCAGGAAATCCTCGATCACCACCTCGGCCCGGCCATGCGCGCCGTCGAAGATCTCGGCCAGCGCGGCCTCGGCCTCCGCCCGTGTCTCGGCCACGGTCACGCCCTTGCCGGCGGCGAGCCCGTCCGCCTTGACCACGATGGGCAGCGTCCGGTCGGCCAGGCCGGCGCGTGCCGCCGCTTGATCGTCGAACCGGTCGTAGGCGGCGGTCGGCGCGCCCACGGCGGCGCAGATCTCCTTGGTGAACGCCTTCGACGCCTCCAGCCGCGCGGCAGCGGCGGAGGGGCCGAAGACCGCGATCCCGGCCTCGGTCAGCATGTCCGACACACCGGCGGCCAGCGGCGCCTCGGGGCCGATGATGACGAAATCGATGCTCTCCTCATCGGCAAAGGCGGCGACGGCCGATCCGTCGAGGATGTCGAGCGCCGCGCATTCCGCGATTTCGGCGATGCCGGCATTGCCGGGCGCCACCACCAGGCGGTCGCATTTCGGGTTCTGCAGCACCGCCCAGGCCAGCGCGTGTTCGCGTCCGCCGCCGCCAAGGATCAGGATATTCATGGCCGCGTCCCCCGTCCCGTCGCGCGCGTTCCGGGTTTAGGCACCCCCCGGCCCGAGGACAAGGCCGCGGTCCGCGCGCGTGCCGGGGATGCCGCGTTTGCCTATCGCGCCGGCCCGGGCGCCGCGCTAGACCGGGGCCATGGACGACCTGATCGACGATCCCGCGCCGCGCCGGAACGAGGCCGAATACACCGTATCGGAGATTTCCGGCGCGGTGAAGCGCGCGCTGGAGGACAACTTCGGACGGATCCGCGTGAAGGGGGAAATCGGGCGGATCTTTCGCGCGCGGTCGGGGCATCTCTACTACGACATCAAGGACGAGCGGAACGTGCTGGCCTGCACCACCTGGAAGGGTCAGATCGCGCAGCTTTCCGTCACCCCCGAGGAGGGGATGGAGGTCATCGTCACCGGGCGCCTCTCGGCCTTCGGCGCACAGTCGAAATATAACCTGAACGTCGATGCGATGGAGGTCGCGGGCGCCGGTGCCCTGATGGCGATGCTGGAAAAGCGGCGCGCGGCCTTGGCGGCCGAGGGTCTGTTCGATGCCGAGCGTAAGCAGCGGCTTCCCTTCCTGCCCGCCGTGATCGGGGTGGTGACGTCGCCGCAGGGGGCGGTGATCCGGGACATCCTGCACCGCCTGCGGGAGCGGTTTCCGCGCCACGTCCTGATTTGGCCCGTCGCCGTGCAGGGCAAGACCTCCGCCGCCGAAGTCGCAAACGCGATCCGGGGGTTCACGGCACTTCCCCCGGGCGGAGCGATCCCCCGTCCCGACCTTCTGATCGTCGCGCGCGGCGGCGGCTCGATCGAGGATCTGTGGGGCTTCAACGAGGAGATCGTCGTGCGGGCCGTCGCCGATTGCGACATCCCCCTGATATCGGCGGTCGGGCACGAAACGGACACGACGCTGATCGATCACGCATCCGACCGCCGCGCCCCGACGCCCACCGCGGCGGCCGAAATGGCGGTTCCGGTCCGGCTGGATCTGGCCGCGGCGGTCCAGGATCTGGGCATGCGCCAGGCGCGGGCCGTGCGGGCGGGGGTGACGGCGCGGCGCCAACGCTGGGCCGATCTGTCGCGCGGCTTGCCCCGGCGCGACGCCCTGCTCGCACCGGCACGCCAGCGTCTCGACCTCGCGGGCGACCGGCTGCCGGCCAGTCTGCGCGCGCGAACGGCCCGGGCCCGTGTCGCCCTGTCGCGGCTGGAGGGGCGCAGCGCGCCGCACGGCCTCGGCTCTCGCCTCGCTGCCGAGGGGCGGCGGCTGGATCAGTTGTCGCTGCGCCTGGCCGCCGCGATGCCGCGGGCGGTTTCGCGTGCCTCGGAGGAGTTGGCGCGAAGAACGGCGCGGTTGTCGCCAGACCCGCTTCGACGTCGCCTGACCGATGCGGTGGGGCGGCTGGACAACGTCGATGGGCGTTTCGCGGTCGTTGTTGCCGCGCGTCAGACCAAGCTGCGCGAGCGTGTCGTGGCGCTCGGCCGGCTGCTTGCCTCCCTTGGGTATGAGCGCACGCTGGAACGCGGTTTCGCGGTCGTGCGCGACAGCGACGGCATCGTGACAGACGCGGCCTCGGCACGAGCCGCGGGACGGATCACGATACAATTCGCTGGCGACGATGACCGTGTTGAGGCGGTGACCGGCGCCACGCGGCGTACGCCGCGCGCCAAGCCCCCGCCGCCCGATCAGGGCGATTTGTTCTGACCGGCATGTGATACCCGAACGGCCCCCGCCCTTTCGGGACGGGGGCCGCACCGGGCCCGGCATGGCGCGATCGCGGGGATCTGGGGGAGAGACGGCGATCGGCCGGCCGGACGGCGGAGGACTCCAGCGGGTTCCAGATCTTCGGCGCGGATGCAGTAGAAGATCGCCGCGCCGGTTGTCATTTCGACCGGGCGGAGGGACCGAAGGTCAGTGGGGAGGGTTGCTCGGTATGGCAGACTCCTGATCAAGAGGGACGGTGCCGCAGCGAAACGCCACGGCAGCCCGGGTTGGCGAGATCTTTCTGAACCGTGCCCTATGCCCCTTGGCGTCGGACCGTTCATCGGGTCGGACCTATGGCCCGCTCGATAGATATAGGATGCAACCTTGTCCCTCTGCGATTCAAGAAACGGATGCGTGACATTCGCTTGAATACGGTGCGCCTATGCACAAACGGCCCACCGCGACGCACCGCCCTCACGAACCATTTGCCCGGTCTCGCGCAGGCGTGAGGATCAGGGCCGGTTCGGTCACGGGGCGGTTGGTTGGGGCGCGGCGGTCAGACGCCCAGATCGGGAAGGGGGCAGTCCAGCGCGTCGGTTCCCACATCGCGGGTCACCAGGTCCGATTCGGGGTCCTCGCCATCCAGCCGCGCGTGAAAGGCGCCGTCATCCGTCTGGAGAAAGTCCCAGCACTGCGGGGACGGGTCGTCATCGTAGACGAAGCATATCTGTCCCTCGGTGTTCTCGAACCAGATGCCCCGCTGGCAGGTGCCGCCTTCGAAGGCCCAGATGACGCGCTTGTCATCAAAATACTGCTCCGACCCAAACGGACGCCCGAACCGGTCGAAATGCAGCGTCCGTCCGGTCACCATCTCGGCGAATTCCTCGGCGGTGACGACGCGTTCGGCCAGGGAGGGCGACGTCGTCAGGGCAATCAGAAGGCTCAGGGCCGCGGTCAGGCGCATTTCGGTTCTCCTCTCGCGGCACACTCGCCAACCGGATCGGGGCTGTCCATACCGCGCGGGGTGCGCCGTCGCGGATTGATGTGGCATGGCCATCGGGGCTCGACACGCGAACCTCCGCCATGCGGTAGGATGAAGCCGGAACGGGAAATGGCCCCGGGGACCGCCGCGAGCGCTTGTGTCGCCCTGCTCGGCTGCGCAAAACGCGACGGTGGTGTCGCAATCGCCCCTTCGCGGCAGGTCCCGGTAACCTAGGCTCGGCACGGGGGCGATCAACGAGGGAAACCCGTCATGCTGGATGCGAACGAAGCCAAGGGTGTCTGGAAGTCCGGCAAGGGCCGGGGACGGGCGACACCCAAGGGGCGCCAGTACGACGATGCGGCCCTGGCCGAAATCCGGACCCTGCTGGGCGACCGGCCGCGCGACCGCGACCTGCTGATCGAGTTCCTGCACCTGATCCAGGACGCCCATGGCCACCTGTCCGCCGCGCATCTGCGCGCGCTGGCCGAGGAAATGCGCCTGTCGATGGCCGAGATCTGGGAGGTTGCGACATTCTATGCCCATTTCGACCCGCGCCGCGAAGACGACGCGCCGCCGCCGGACCTGACCATCCGGGTCTGCGATTCGCTTTCCTGCGAACTCGCCGGGTCGGAGGCGCTGATCGCGGCGCTTGAGGCGGGCCACGATCCATCGCGCGTCCGCGTGCTGCGCGCACCTTGCATGGGCCGCTGCGACACTGCCCCCGTGTTGGAGATCGGCCACCGCCATGTCGACCATGCCACCCCCGCCGCCGCGCAGGCGGTGATCGACGCGGGCGACGTCCATCCCGTCATCCCCGGATACGAAGGGCTGGATGCGTATCGAGGGGCAGGTGGCTATGCGACGCTGGCCGATCTGCGCCGGGACGGTGATTGGGAACATGCGCAGGCCAAGGTCGCCGAAAGCGGGCTGCGGGGGCTGGGGGGCGCGGGCTTCCCGTCGGGCAAGAAGTGGGGTTTCGTGCGCGCCAATCCCGGACCGCGCCTGATGGCCGTCAACGGCGACGAGGGCGAACCGGGCACGTTCAAGGACCGCTACTATCTGGAACGGGTCCCGCATCTCTTCCTCGAAGGGATGCTGGTTGCCGCATGGGCCGTCGAGGCGGATCGGGTCTATATCTACATGCGTGACGAGTACCCCGCCGTGCTGGAGATCCTGCGCCGCGAGATCGCCGCGCTGGAACGGGCCGGGATCGTCGTACCGGGGCATGTCGAACTGCGTCGCGGCGCGGGCGCCTATATCTGCGGCGAGGAAAGCGCCATGATCGAGTCGATCGAGGGCAAGCGCGGGCTGCCGCGCCACCGACCGCCCTACGTGGCGCAGGTCGGACTCTTCGGACGCCCGACCCTGGTCCACAATATCGAGACCTGCCACTGGATCGCCCGCATCCTGCGCGAGGGGCCGGAGATCCTGGCCGCGCACGAACGGAACGGCCGCAAGGGTCTGCGCAGCTTCTCGGTGTCGGGCCGCGTGCGGGATCCGGGCGTTCACGTGCTGCCCGCGGGCTCCACCATCATCGACGTCATCGATGCGGCGGGCGGTATGGCCGAGGGGCATGCCTTCAAGGCCTACCAGCCGGGCGGTCCGTCCTCGGGGCTCTTGCCGGCCACGCTGGACGACGTCCCGCTCGACTTCGACACGCTGCAGCCGCACGGCTCGTTCATCGGCTCGGCCGCAGTGGTGGTGCTGTCGGACCAGGACAGCGCCAAGGCGGCGGCGCTGAACATGCTGCGCTTCTTCGAGGCCGAGAGTTGCGGGCAGTGTACGCCCTGCCGGGTGGGCTGCGAAAAGGCGGTCAAGCTGATGCAGGCGGACCGCTGGGACACGGATCTTCTGGAGGAGCTGTGCCAAGCCATGGCCGATGCGTCGATCTGCGGCCTGGGGCAGGCGGCGCCGAACCCGATCCGCCTGACGATCCGGCATTTCGCGGACGAGGTCGGGGCGAAGGTGCCGCCGACGACCGGATACGACACGGCCCAGGGACTGGAGGGCGGCGCATGATCGAGGCGTTTCTTATCACATGGCTCGGCGTGATCGCCGCGCAGGCCTCGCCGGGCCCGAACCTCGTTGCGGTCGCATCCGTCGCGCTGGGGGCGGGGCGGCGGCCGGCCCTGTGGGTCGTGGTGGGCGTGGCCTCGGGCATGCTGGTCTGGTCATTGACGACCGCGTTCGGCCTCGGTGCGCTGCTGCTGGCCTATCCACTCTCGCTCGGCCTGATGAAGCTGGCGGGCGGGGGGTACCTGATGTTCCTGGCGTTGCGCGCGGCGCGCGCGACGTGGCGCGGCGGCGACACCCGGATCGGCGCGCGGGCGGAAGCGATCGGTGATGTCGCGGCCTGGCGGCGGGGTTTCCTGGTCGTGCTGACCAATCCGAAGGCCGCGTTGATGTGGGCGGCCGTGGCGACCTTCCTGTTCGGCCTGGGGCTTTCGCCCTTGCAGGTGCTGGCCTTCGGCCCGGTCGGGGCGGTGTCCGGGCTCGTCATCTACGGCATTTATGCCGTGCTGTTTTCGACGGGGCTTGCCACCCGCACCTATGCCCGCTTCGCCCGCTGGGTCGAAGGGGCGTTCGCCGCGGCGTTCGGAGCGATGGGTGCGACGCTGCTCCTGTCCGGATTGCGCGACCTTCGCGCCTGAGGACGCCTCAGTTGCGATAGGCCCGACAGGTGCAGCCGGCCCTGGCGATCGCGCGGCAAAGCCGGATCGCCTCGCCCCGCGATCCGGCGCCCAACCGCGCCGCCACGATGGTCGGCCGCCCGGGGCCGCGCCGGTCCAGCCGCACGAATTCCAGGCTCGATGCCGGTGCCGCCGACCGGCACCCCCGCGTCAGACGCTCGAATGATGCGCGGGCCGTGGCCTGGCTGGTGCCATAGCCGACTTGGACGCCCCAAGGCGACAGCGGCGGCGGGGGCGGAACCAGGGGCGTCAGGCGGCGGTCGACGGCCATCGCCTCGCAAGCCGCGCGGAACGGCGTATCCCCGTCGAGGTCGAAGGACAGGTCCTGCGGCGGCGCATCGCGCCAATCCTCGACAGTCTTGCCGGTGATGATCGCGACATAGTCGATCGTTTCGCGCGCCAGGCCCCCGGTCCGGGCGATCCAGCCCTCGGCCCTCCGCTCGCCGCCGTTGTAGCCGATCGCGGCCAGCCCGACATTGCCGTAGCGCTGTGTCATCTCGCCCAGATACTCGGCCGATTTCTCGATCGCCTCGGCGGGGTTGAACGGGTCGCCTAGGCCGCGCAGGCGCGCGGTCGGCGCGATGAATTGCGCGATGCCCATCGCACGCATCGGGCTGACGGCGTTGGGGTCGAAGCGACTCTCCTGCCACAAGAGCCGCGCGAAAAAGGCCGGGGGCAGACCGTGCAGCCGCGCCTCCGCCTCGATTTGGGCGCAGGTGTCGGCGGCGAAGCTGTCAGGGCGGATGCAGTGGCGCGGCCCGAACCGGCCTTCCGAGCACCAGATGGGGCGGGGCGGATCGGCCGCCGCCGGCGCGACCGGCACCAGCGTCAGCACGAGGGTGGCCAGGACATGCAGCATCATCCGAACCGTCCGCGCGCCGTCCGGTCCTGTCAACCGGCCTTTCGCCGCGCTGCCGGTCATATTAGGTGGGGGATGAAAGGGGGCGCCGATGTCGTTCTTCACCAAGCTCAAGGACCGTCTGACGCGGTCGTCCTCCAAGCTGGAAAAGGGGCTCGACGCCATCGTCGAGGAGGGGGCCGACGCGCCGGCCCCGGCCGATCCCCCGGAGGACCGACCCGCCGACCGGGTCGACGCACCCCCCGTCGATCCCATCCCCCGCGTCCCGCCGCTGGACGAGGCACCGACCCCCGTGCCGGCAGCCGCGCCCACGGCGGAGAAACCCGGCCTTCTGGGCCGGATCATGGGTCGGGCGGCCCCGTCCGCACCGCGCCGTGTTCTGGATGACGAGATGCTGGAGCAACTCGAGGAATTGCTGATCGCCGCCGACATGGGTGTCGACACCGCGTTGCGCGTGACCGCGAACCTGGCCGAGGGTCGGATGGGCCGGCGCCTCTCGACCGAGGAGATCAAGCGCCTGATGGCAACCGAGATCGCCCGCGTGATGGAGCCGGTGGCCCGTCCGATGCCGATCTTCCCCAGGACGCCGCAGGTGGTTCTGGTCGTGGGCGTCAACGGATCGGGCAAAACGACCACGATCGGCAAGCTGGCCAGCCAATTCCGCGCGGCGGGGAAGTCGGTGGTGATCGCCGCCGGCGACACGTTCCGCGCCGCCGCGGTGGAACAACTGCAGGTCTGGGGCGACCGCGCCGGCGTGCCGGTAATGGTGGCGCCGCAGGGTTCCGACCCGGCGAGCCTTGCGTTCGACGCGATGACGCGGGCCGAAGCCGACGGCGCCGATCTTTTGCTGATCGACACGGCAGGCCGTCTGCAGAACCGCGCCGACCTGATGGAGGAGCTGTCCAAGATCGTCCGGGTGATCCGCAAGAAGGACCCTTCGGCGCCGCACAATACGCTGTTGGTCCTGGATGCAACGACCGGCCAGAACGCGCTGACCCAGGTCGACGTTTTCCGCAAGCTGGCCGATGTGTCGGGCCTGGTCATGACCAAGCTGGACGGCACCGCAAAGGGCGGCGTGCTGGTCGCGCTGGCCGATCGTTTTGGGCTGCCGATCCATGCCATCGGCGTGGGCGAGCAGATAGACGATCTGGACGCCTTCGACCCCGAGGAGTTCGCGGCCGCGCTGGTCGGGCTGGAGGCATGAGGCGGCGCTACTCCCCCGCCTCGGGTTCTTCGTTGTGCTTCGGCGCATAACGGCGCTCGATCGCGCCCAGCACGGCGATGACCGTGACCACGATGATGGTCGCCATGCCCGCCAGCAATCCCTGACCCGCCCCGCAGGCAAGCCCAACGGCCCCGGCCAGCCACATCGACGCACCCGTCGTGATGTTGCGAACCTCGCCCTTGGCGGTGAAGATGATCCCCGCGGCCAGGAAGGCCACGCCCGCCGTCACCGCCTCGATCAGGCGCAGGGGGTCGGTGCGGACATCGGTCTGGGTGCCGTAGTTCAGGCTGCCCAGTTCCTGCCCCACGATGATGAAGAGGCACGCCGCGATCCCAACCAGCATGTGCGTGCGCAGGCCCGCGGGCTTGGCGCGGCGCTCCCGCTCGAACCCGATGATGCCGCACAGGACCACCGCAAGCAGCAACCGGGCCGCCGAGACGCCCGGCGAAATGACCGTGAAGCTGCCGCTCATGTCCTCGAAGATCGTGCCGAGCATGTCTTCCTTTCGCCGTGGATCATCGACAAACGCCCTTGCCGCGCCTGCGTTCCGTCGCGGACCGGATCCGGCCAGGCCCGCGCACCCGAATGCTAAGCGACTGGATCCTGTCGATCGAGGGCACGCCCGCCGGTCATGACGCCGCCCTGGCGCTGGCTCTGGCGGCGGCCTTCCTGCATGCGCTGTTCGGCGCGCTGCAGAAGGGCGGACGCTACGATCCCTGGACGTCGCGCACCGCGATGGACGTCGCGATCTTCGCCATCTCGACCCCGATCGCGCTGTTCGTGGTTCCCTGGCCGCCGGCCGGGCTCTGGTGGGTGCTCCTCGGAACGGTGGTGATCCAGTTCGTCTACAAGGCGTTGCAGGGCGCGACCTATCAGCGGGGCGCCTATACCGTCGTCTATCCGGTCGTGCGCGGAACGGGGCCGCTCTTCACCGTGCTGGGCGCAGGGATCATCTTCGGCGAGGTGTTCACCGCCACGCAATGGGCCGGCGTGGCCATCCTGATCGCGGGCCTGTTCGGCCTGTCGGCCTACAACCTCGCCAAGATCACCGTCGACCGCGCCACGTTGGCCCCCGCGCTGGGCCTGGCCGTGGCGACCGGCTTTCTGGTCGCCGTCTACACCACCTGGAACGCGTTCGGCATCCGGTCCATGGCCGATCCGTTCACCTTCCTGGCATGGTTTTTCATGCTGACCTCCTGGGATTTCCCGCTGATCGCGGCGTTGCGCGGGCGCTGGCGCCGGCCCGAGGCATCGCTGGTTCGGCTGGGCCTGACCGGCGCGATCGTCGCGTTCGGGTCGTTCGGGTCGATCATGCTGGCCACCCGGCTCGATAGCGTCGGCGAGGCGGCGATCCTGCGCGAGACGTCGACGGTGTTCGCCGCGCTGATCGGCTGGGTCCTGCTGAAGGAGGCGGTGGGTCCGCGCCGCCTGATCCTAATGTCGCTGATCGCGCTGGGCGCCGTCGTCGTCGAGTTCGGGGGCTAGACCCGGACCGCCCGCGCGCATACCTAGCGTGCCGGAGGTGCCCGATGGCGGAACGCAAGATACCCGGCTGGCTGAAAATGACGCTGGAACTGGGGCCGGTCGCCCTTTTCTTCGTCACCTACGTCCTGCTGCGCGACGACACCTTCGCGTTCCGCGGCGAGGAGTACAGCGGCTTCATCGTCGCCACCGCCCTGTTCATCCCCGTCATCCTGGTCGCCACCGCCATCCACTGGGCGCTGACCGGCAAGCTGAGCGTGATGCAGGTCGTCACGGCGGTCCTGGTCACGGTGTTCGGCGGGCTGTCGATCTGGCTCAACGATGAGCGGTTCTTCAAGATGAAGCCGACGATGATCTATTCGCTCTTCGCCGCGATCCTGTTCGCGGGCCTGTGGCGGGGGCGCAGCCTTCTGTCCTACGTCCTGTCCGAGGCGGTGCCGCTGAACGCCGAAGGCTGGCGCATCCTGACCTGGCGCATGGCATGGTTCTTCGTCGCCCTGGCGCTGGCGAACGAGGTGGTCTGGCGCACCATGTCCACCGACGCCTGGGTCAACCTGCGGACCTTCGGCATCCCGATCGCGATGTTCCTGTTCATCTTCAGCCAGGTCGCGATGATGCAGAAGTATCAGGTCGAGAAGCCGGAAGACTAATCCTCCGCGCTCTCCCCGGGTTTGCGCATCCGCTTGGTCGAGGCCGGCTTCTTTGCCTTCGCCAATCCACGCCCTTTCTGGCCACCCTTGCGCAGGCTGACCGACGTATCCGCGCGCAGGCGGGCATTCCGCTCGCCCTTGGTCTCCTTCGGGCGGTCCTGCGCACCGGGGCGCCGATCCTCGCGCTTGGGGCGGGCATCGTCGTCTTTGCCGCCGGGCTTGCGATCGCCCCCCGGCCGCGCGGGCCGGTCGCCCTCCTTGGCCCACGGCTTGCGGTCACCGGGCTTGCGCGCGCCGCCGGGTCCGGACCTTGCCGGGCGCCCGCCGTCGCCGTCGTTCCGCGTGACCGGCGGTTTCGCGGTGCGGGGCCCGTGCGGGCGGGCCGCCCGTTCGGCGCGACCCTCGGCGGTGTCCGCCGCGCGACCGCGGGCGCCGCCCTTCGGCGCATCCCCGCGCGGCTTGCCCCGGCCCTTGTCGACCAGCCGGTCGCCCGACGTCCGGGGTTTTCGGGGCATCTTGCCCCCCGACTTGCCGTCGCCCTTGTCGTCCGTCGCCATCTCTGCGCCCTTTCGGCTTTCGGCCAGTTCGCCCTTGAACGTGTCGCCCAGTTGCTCGCGCAGGATACGCGGCTTGACCTCCTCCACCGCGCCGGCCGCAAGGTTGCCAAGCTGGAACGGGCCGTAGCTGACGCGGATCAGGCGGTTCACGTAAAGCTCGACCGCCTCCAACGCGCGGCGGATTTCGCGGTTCCGTCCCTCGCGCAGGCCGATGGTCAACCAAGCATTCGCACCCTGCTGGCGGTCCAGCGTGACCTGCATCGGCGCGAACGCCTCGCGCCCTTCGGGGCCCTCCACCTCGATCCCCCCGCGCAACCGGTCCAGCGGCCCTTCGGCGGGCGTGCCGTTCACCCGCACGCGGTAGCGGCGCAACCACCCGGTCGAAGGCAGTTCCAACTGACGCTTCAGGTCGCCGTCGTTGGTCAGGAGCAGCAAGCCCTCGGAATTGAGGTCGAGCCGCCCGACCGACAGCACGCGTCCCAGTTCGGCGGGCAGCGCGTCGAACACCGTCTCGCGACCCTTCTCGTCGCGCGCGCTCGTCACCAGGCCCGCGGGCTTGTGATAGAGCCAGAGGCGCGCGCCCTCGGCCCGGGGCAGGGGCTGGCCGTCGACGGTCACGCGGTCGCCGGGCACGATGTTCGTCGCCACGTTGGACACGGTCCTGCCGTTCACCTTGACGCGCAGGTCGGTGACCATCGTCTCGGCGTCGCGGCGCGAGGCGAGGCCGGCGCGCGCGATCACCTTGGCGATGCGGTCGCCGGGTCTGTCGGGGTTCTGGGTCATGGTCGCGATCTAGCCTGCCTGCGCGCAGGGGGGAAGCGGCTTGCGCGCCGGACGCCCGACCGTCACACCTGCGAAATGTTCCGATCCTTCATGTCCGAGGCCCTGGCGGAGGCCCGCGCCGCCGCGGCGCGCGGCGAGGTTCCGGTGGGCGCCGTCGTGACCCGGGGTGGCGAGGTTATCGCGCGCGCCGGAAACCGCACGCGCGAGGTACGGGACCCGACGGCCCATGCCGAAATGCTGGCGATCCGGGCCGCCTGCGCCACCCTCGGGCGGGAGCGGATCACGGATTGCGAGATCTGGGTGACGCTGGAGCCCTGTGCGATGTGCGCGCAGGCCATCGCACACGCACGCATCGCGCGACTGCATTTCGGCGCAGGCGATCCGAAATCGGGCGGAGTCCTTCATGGCGCGCGCGTGTTCACGCATCCACAGACGCATCACATACCCGAAATCCATGATGGCATCGACGCCGAAGCCTGCGCGGAACTGCTGCGCGATTTCTTTCGGGACAGGCGCGGAGGTTCATGAATCGAGGCGCGCTCGGGGGGGAACGAGCGCGCCTCGCGGGCCGTAGAAATTTTCGGCCCCGTCGGTCCAGGTCACCGCATGGCGCAATGCCCAGGACCAAGATCGTGGCAGTCTTCAGGTGGGCGAGCGGCTGAAACCTCGTTCGCGCCTAGGCCTAAGGTGGGGCGTGACGTCCCGATTTCAATGCACGGTTGCGTGAAAACCCCGAGGCCGGGCCACCGATGGGCGGAATCCGGCTTGGACGTCAGCCATGCCGGTCGCGCCAGGACGGTTTGATGCCGCCCGACGCCTCACGAACCCCGCGAGCGATGGCACGGGACAGGCAGGCCGCGGCCGCATGACCCAGGCGCAGCCCGTCCCAGACCGGATCCTTCAGCGGAATTTGCCCGGTCGCCGCCGCGAAGACGAGGTCGCCGTCGAGTGGCGTATGGCTGGGGACGATCGCACGCGCCATGCCGTCATGCGCCGCGATCGCCATCCGCGTCGCCTCGGCCTGCGTCAATGCCGCGTCGGTCGCGACGATGGCGATCGTGGTCGATTGTCCGGGCGCCCGGTCGCCATAGGGCTCCCATTCCGGGTCGAACTTGGCATGACCGCGGCCGCCGAACTCGGCCTCGTACTCGAACGGCGCGGCATGGAACCGCCCGGCATCGTCGCAAACTCGCCCCAGGGCGTTCACCGCGACCAAGGCACCCACCGTCACGCCCGACGCCAACACGCAGGAGGCCGAGCCGAGGCCGCCTGCCAGGTCAAGCACCGTCGCGCCGAACCCCGCGCCCACGGATCCGAGCGCGAAATCCGGTCCGGCCTCGGCCAGCGCGGTGCGGCCAAGCGCGCCGTAGGGGTTGGACGACCAGCCCTTGTCGCCCCCGTTCAGCAGGTCGAAAAGGATCGCGCCCGGCACGATCGGCACCCGCTGGCCGCCGACATCGAAGCCGCGCCCCGCCGCCCGCAGGCCATCGGCCACGCCCGACGCCGCGTCGAGGCCGAAGGCCGACCCGCCGGACAGCACGATGGCGTCCACCTCCTGCACCAGCCTGTCGGGCGCCAGCAGGTCGGTCTCGCGTGTGCCGGGTGCGCCGCCCATGACGTGCACGGCGGCCGTGAACGGCAGATCGCCGGTCAGGACGGTGGCGCCCGACCGGATGCGGACGTCCTGCGCGTGGCCGACATGCAGGCCGGCCACGTCCGTGATCAGGTTGCGCGCGCCGGGGGTCACGGGATCATCGCCCGGCTCACATGGCCTGGGTGCCGGCCCAGATCCCGCAGATGGGCCGTCGCGGCGAAGGCCTCTGTCAGCAATGCCCCCGGCAGGATCAGGACCAACGTATCCCCCGCCGCACCCGTGATCAGCGCGGCAGTCGTGTCCTCGTCGAAATAGGCCGACAGGCGCGTTCGTCCGGGCGCGGCAATCACCTCGATATGGTCGAGATCGGGGGAAAGGTCGCCCGCCTCGGCCGCGTCCAGAAGATGGGCATAGGCCAGCTGTTGTGAAGCGAAGCGTCCGGCCAGCACGTGGATATCCGCGGCCAGCCTCATGTGCTGCGCGCCTGGGTCCGGTCGGCGTCGTTCGTCGCGCGCAGGCCCAGCGGTTCGATCAGCAGGATCTCCGCCTCCTCCGGCGCGCGTGGACGGTGGCGGCGGCCCCTGGGGATGACGCAAAGCTGGCCCGGTCCGCAGACCTGCGTCACCTCCCCCTCGATGTCGATATGGACCTCGCCTTTCAGGATCAGGAAGAAATCGTCGCTGTCCTCGTGGATGTGAAACGGGAACTCGCCGCGCAGCTTCACGACCATGACCTCGTTGTCATTGTAGGTGGCCACGCGTTCCGGCGCCCAGTGTTCGGCGATCGCCGCGAGCCGTTCGTTCAGATCGACCTTCGTTCCCACCACCTCAGATGCACCGCCCACCATCGACCTCCAATCCGACGCCCGTGATCATCGACGCTTCGTCCGAACACAGGAAACAGGCGGCATTTCCCATGTCCTCGGGCGTGGAGAAGCGTCCGATCGGGATCGTCGACAGGAACTTCGCGCGCGTCTCGGGCGTATCCTCGCCCATGAAACTGGCCAGGAGCGGCGTGTCCCCCGCGACCGGGTTGATCGCGTTGACCCGCACGCCCGATGGCGCCAGCTCCACCGCCATCGCCTTGGTCGCCGTGATCATCCAGCCCTTCGACGCGTTGTACCAGTTCAGGCGCGGACGCGGGCTGACCCCCGCGGTCGACGCCACGTTCAGGATCGCGCCCGACCCCGCGGCCTTCATCATCGGCACGACATGGCGGGCCGACAGGTAGACGGATTTGGCGTTGACCGACAGGACGCGGTCGAACTCCTCCTCCGTCACTTCCTCCATCGGCATCGGCAGGTGCGTGATGCCCGCGTTGTTCACCAGGATGTCGATCCGGCCCCATGCGTCCATGGCCTGCGCCGTCAGCGCACGCCAGTCGGCATCCTTCGCCACGTCCATCGGGGTATGGATTCCGCCCGCCGCATCGGCCACATCGGCGGCGCCGTCCCCGTTCCTGTCGGCGACCAGCACCGTCGCCCCTTCGGCCGCGAACTTTTCCACGATGCCCCGGCCGAAGCCCGAGGCGCCCCCGGTCACGATGGCCGTCTTGCCCTTCAGTCGCATGATCCCTCCCGCATTTGCGGCGATACTGCCCCGCCGGATGCGCCGCGTCACCCTTCCGTCGCGGAATCCGTGCTATGGTCTGAGTATTCAACCGGAGGGATATGGGATGGACATGATGCAGGTCGCGAACGAACTGGTGGCCGGATGCCGCGAAGGGCGCGAGCAGGAGAACCTTTCGAGGCTCTATGCGGACGACGCAGTGAGCGTCGAGGCCGCCGACATGGGCAACGGGCGCGAGACGAAGGGGATCGAGGGGATCCGCGGCAAGCATGAGTGGTTCGCCAGCCAGTACGAGGAGGTTTCCAGTGATGTCTCCGACCCGATGCCTCACGGCGACGATCGCTTCGCCGTCATCTTCGACATGCAGATGAAGAACCGCGAGACCGGGGAGATGGAGCCGATGAAGGATATCGGCATCTACACGGTCAAGGATGGCAAGATCGTGCGGGAGGAGTTCTTCTATCCGGTCGGATGAACGGAACACTCGGGCGGGGCGCCGCTTGATCCCGGGTCGAACGGGAGAGCGGACGGATGCCGGATTCGGACCAGATAACGACGGATAACGATCCGCACCAGCGGTGAAACCGCATGGTGTTGATGGTGATGGTCTGGCTCAGCGTCTATCCGATCGTTACCATCATGACCTACCTGACGGTAGATTCGGGCCTCACGATCTGGCTGCGGACCTTCGTGACGACGATCCCGGCGGTGCCTTTGAGCACCTATATCGTGGTACCGAATGCCAAGCGGATCATCGCGACGCATTTCGACCAGAGGTGACTTCTTTCCGATTGGTCAGCCGTGATGCGCCGCCACGGTCTTGAGCTGGCTCAACCCGTAGAGCGCCTCGAACCCCTTCTCGCGGCCGTGCCCGGACTTGCCGACGCCGCCGAAGGGCAGCTCCACCCCGCCGCCCGCGCCGTAGTTGTTCAGGAACACCTGACCGGCCCTCAGGTCGCGCGCCATCCGCATCTGGCGCGCGCCGTCGCGGGTCCAGACGCCGGCCACCAGGCCGTAATCGGTGCCGTTCGCGATGCGCAGGGCCTCGGCCTCGTCCTCGAACGGGAGGACGACCTGGACCGGACCGAAGATCTCGGCCTGGGCCAGCGGGTGATCGGCATCCGCGCCGGTCAGCAGGGTCGGGGCGACGAAATGGCCGCCCGTGCCTTCCACCTGCCCGCGCGCCGCGACCGTCAGGCCGTCGGCGCGGTCGAGGAACCCCTCGACGATCGCCTTCTGGCGGGCCGAGATGAGGGGGCCGACATCGAGGTCGTCCATCGCCGGCCCGACGCGCAGCGCGGCGTAGCGTTCGGCCATCCGCGCGACGACGTCGTCATGCACATCCCGGTGGACGAGGATGCGGCTCGCGGCGGAACAGGTCTGGCCCGCGTTCTGGATGCCCGCGTTGACGAGGAATGGCAGCGCCGCGTCGAGATCGGCATCGGCGAAGACGATCTGCGGTGACTTGCCCCCGAGTTCCAGCGTGACCGGGACCACGTTCGCCCCCGCGGCCATCTGGACGTTGGCACCGGTCGCGACGGAGCCGGTGAAGCTGATGTGGTGGATGCCGGGATGTGCGGACAGGGCCGCGCCCGCCTCTGGCCCGAGGCCCGGAACGACGTTCAGTGCGCCGGGCGGCAGGCCCGCCTCGCAGGCGAGGCGCGCGAAGGCGAGCGCGGTCAGGCACGCTTCCTCGGCCGGTTTCAGGACGCAGGCGTTGCCCATGGCAAGTGCGGCGCCGACCGACCGGCCGATGATCTGCATCGGATAGTTCCAGGGCACGATATGGCCGGTCACCCCATGCGGCTGTCGCAGTGTGTAGACGGTGTAGCCGTCGAGATACGGGATCGTCGTCCCATGCACCTTGTCTGCGGCCCCGCCGTAGAATTCCAGGTATCGCGCAAGCGCCACGGCGTCGGCCCGCGCCTGTTTCAGCGGCTTGCCGACATCCATCGCCTCCAGCACGGCCAGGTCCTCGACACGTGCCCGCACGAGGTCCCCGAGTCGCGACAGGATGCGGCCCCGCTCGAAGGCGGGCATCCGGCCCCATTCGCCCGACAGTGCCGCGTGCCCGGCGGCGACGGCGGCATCGATCTCGCGGGCCTGACCACGTGCGATCTCGGCCAGCGGGGCCCCCGTCGAGGGGTCTTCCAGCGTCAACGTATCGGCGGCGCGCAGCCAGCGGCCGCCGATCAGCATCTCCTCGGTGTCGAACCAGATCGTCATGTCATTCCTCCATTCCGAACATCGCGCGCCAGTTCGCCGCCGTCATGCCCTTGCGGTAATCGGCCAGCATGCCGGAATCCAGAACCTCGATCAGAAGCCCTTCGCCGGTCCACACCTCGAGACAGGAAAACGGGCCCCGGTCGCAACGACGCGCGGTCCAGCCGACACCCTCGACGAGGTCGAGGATCTGTTGGGCCTTCAGCGGCGAGGCGATCGCGAAATGCGTCGCCCCGGTGGAACGGCGAGGCGGGCCGGGGCTGAAGGCGAGCGCCTCGGGTCCCGCGCTCAGGCGCGTGCCGGCGGGATAGACCTCCACCGCGGTGCCATCATCGGCGTCGGCGAAGGCGATCCAGGCGCCGGGACAGGGCGGAAAGGGTAGGGCCTCGCCGCCGAGAAGGCGGGCGACGGTCCGGGCGAAGGCCTTCGGCGACCGCGCCGTGATCGACAGATGCAGCAAGGTCATGCCCGCGCCTCCAGCCAACCGTCGGGGATCGCCGGTGCGGCGGCGATCAGCGTCCGGGTGTAGTCGGTGGCGGGGGCGTCGAACAGGCGCCCGACCGCCCCGTCCTCGATGATCCGTCCCGCCCGCATGACAAGCACCCGGTCGCAGATCGCGCGCACCACGGTCAGGTCGTGGGTGATGAACAGATAGCTCAGGCCCAGACGCGCCTGCAGATCGGCCAGCAATGCCAGCACCTGCGCGCGAACACGCACGTCCAGCGCGCTGACCGCCTCGTCGAGGACCAGCACGTCGGGCTTGGTGATCAGTGCCCGGGCGATGGCGATGCGCTGGCGCTGTCCGCCCGAGAACTCGTGCGGGTACTTTGTCAGATCCGCCTCCGACAGGCCCACCTCCGCCAGCGCCAGCGCGGCGCGGGTGTCGGCATCGGCGGGGCGGCCGGTCAGGTGGAACGGCTCCTGCACGAGGCGGCGGACCGTCCAGCGGGGGTCGAAGCTGCCATAGGGGTCCTGAAACACCACGCTGATGCGCGCCCGGTCCGCACGGGTCATCGCCGTCCCGCCGGGGCGGCCCAGCAGGGTGATCGCCCCGCCCTGGATCGGCTCCAACCCCAGAAGCGCCCGCGTCAGGGTAGATTTTCCGCAGCCCGACTCGCCCACGAGCCCCAGGCTCTCGCCCCGGCGTAGCGACAGCGAGACGAGATCGACCGCGCGCAATGCGCCATAGTCCCGCACGACCTCCCGCGCGGCCAGCACGTCCTCGTCGGCGGAGGGGCGCGGCGGGCGTGGCGACGGGCGCGACGCGGCGATCAGGTCGCGCGTGTAGGGGTGGGCGTGGTTGCGGAACAACGCCTCGGTCCGCCCGGCCTCGATTACGGCGCCGTCCCTCATGACCGCGACGCGGTCGGCCAGCCCGGCGACAACGCCCAGATCGTGCGTGATCAGCAGAAGCGACATCCCTTCCTCGCGCACGAGCTTGGCCAGCAGGTCGAGGATCTGCGCCTGCGTGGTGACGTCCAGGGCGGTCGTCGGCTCGTCCGCGATCAGAAGGCTGGGACGGCGCGCGATGGCCAGCGCGATGCAGACCCGCTGCCGCTGCCCGCCGGACAGCTCATGGGGATAGCGGTCCAGCGGGATCGCCTCCAGCCCGACGCGGTCCAGGCGGTCACGTGCGATCCGCTCCGCCTCGGGGCGCGGCGTGCCGGTCAGGCGCAACGTCTCGGACACCTGCGCGCCGATGGTATGGACGGGGTTCAGCGCGGTCATCGGCTCCTGGAAGATCATCGCGATCTCGCGGCCGCGAATGTCCAGCCACTCCCGTTCGGGCAGTTGCGCCAGGTCGCGGCCGTCCAGCCGGATCGCGCCCTGCATGCGCGCGCCGTCCGGTGCCAGGCCGATGGCCGCCAGTGCCGTCATCGACTTGCCCGACCCCGATTCGCCCACAAGGCCCACGATCTCGCCGGCATCGACGCGCAGGGAGAGATCGTGCAGGACGGGCGTTCCGTGGATCGCCAGCGACAGACCTTCGATGCCCAGGCGCGGTTCGCTCACATCCGCACCCGGCGCAGGCGCGGGTCGAGCATGTCGCGCAGCCCGTCGCCCAGCAGGTTCAGCCCCAGGACCATCCCCACGATGGCCAGTCCCGGCAGGATGGCAAGCTGCGGTTCGGTATGGATCATCGTCTGGGCATCGGCCAGCATCCGGCCCCAGCTGGCCGTCGGCGGCTGCGCGCCGAGGCCGATATAGGACAGCGCGGCCTCGGCCAGGATGCCCAGGCTGAACTGGATCGTGGCCTGCACGATCAGCAGGTTGGTGATGTTGGGCAGGATGTGCTGGGTCGAAATCAGTGTGCGTCCCTTGCCGGCCACGCGCGCGGCCATCACGTAGTCCAGCGTCCAGAGCGGCAATGCCCCACCCCGCGACACGCGCGCGAAGACGGGAATGTTGAAGATGCCGATGGCGAGGATCGCGTTGACGGCCGAGGGTCCGAAGACGGCGGTGATAAGGATGGCGATCACCAGGGACGGAAAGGCGAAGATCAGGTCGTTGCCGCGCATCACGACCTCGTCGATCCATCCGCCGCGCCGCGCCGCCGCCAGCAGACCCAGCGGCACGCCCGCGCCCATGCCGATGCCCACGGCCACGAGGGCCACCGCAATCGAAGTTCGCGCGCCCGCCATCAGCATCGACAGCATGTCGCGCCCGAGGTGATCGGTGCCCAGCGGATGCAGCGCCGACGGCCCCAGCGTGCGATCCGAGACCCGCACGACATCCGTCGGATGCGGCGTCCAGATCAGCCCCAGCGCCGCGGCGGCCAGAAACAGCGCCGTCAGCGCCAACCCGAAGCGGAACGCCCAGCTCATCTGCGGCGCAGCCGGGGATCGGCGGCGGCATAGGCCAGCTCCACCGCGAAGGTGACGACGATCACGGCGAAGACCAGCAGCATCGTGACCGACTGGACGACGATCAGGTCGCGCTGCGTGATCCCCTGGAAGATCAGGCGGCCGAGACCCGGCAGGAAGAACACGTTCTCGATGATGATCGCGCCGGCGAGAAGGAAGCTGAACTGCAGGCCCAGGATCGTCAGCGCCGGGATGGCCGCGTTGCGCAGCGCATGGCGCACGAGGGTCGCGCGCCGCGAAAGGCCCTTGGCACGTGCGGTGCGGATGTAGTCGGAATCGAGCGTATCGAGCAGCGACGACCGCAGCACGCGCGCGAGGATCGATGCCTGCGGCAGTGCAAGGGCGATTGCCGGCAAGGTCAGGGCGCGGATCGCGGCCAGCGGGTCCGACCAGCCCGGGAAGCCGCCGGCCGAGAACCAGCCCAGCGAGATCGCGAAGACCGACACCAGCAGCATGGCGAACCAGAAGTTCGGGATCGCGATGCCCAGCTGGGTGGCGCCCATGACGCCCCAATCGGCCGCCCGGCCGCGCCGGGACGCCGAGACGAGGCCCGCCGGGATCGCGATCAGCAGCGTCAGGATCAACGCATAGAGGGCCAGCGGCGCCGACACGGGAAGCCGGTCCCGGATCAGGCCCGCCACCGGCACGCGATAGGTGTAGGAGGTGCCGAAATCGCCCGTCAGCATGCCGCCGACCCAAGCCAGGTACCGCGCCGGCAGCGCCCCCTCCAAACCCAGTTCGGCGCGCAGGGCGGCCACCGTGTCGGGGCGCGCGTTCAGGCCCAGCATGAACGCCGCCGGATCGCCCGGAACGGCCTGCAGCATCACGAAGATTACCACGCTGGCCACCGCGAGCGACGCCAGAAGCGAGACCAGCCGGGAGAGAAGCGCACGCCACATGGGCCGGACGCTAGCGGGTGGGACGGGCGGGGGAAAGAAGCCACGCGTCATGGAGCCGTCATCCTGCCGACATCGGACCTTCACACCCGCCGGTCATGTCCGCACCCGAGGCTTGAGCAGCCCATAGCACCGAAGCCATTCACTGAAGTTCGACCCGGACGTATCCCCACGTCCGGGTCTATTTCCGTCGTCAGTCCTGCGCGCGCAAGACCCGGGCGGGGCGGGTCGCCAGCGGGCGCCAGGCGAAGGCCAGCCCCGCCAGCAGCGTGGCCAGGGCGCCGCCCAGCACGATGACGGTGGCCGAGATCCACTCGAATGCATAGGGCGCATCCATCACGAACCGCATGATGCCCCAGCCGGCCAGCGCGCCGCCGATGATGGCGACGAGCCCGGCAGCCGCGCCCAGCAGGGCGGACCGGATCGCAAAGCTGCGCAGCACGGTGGCGCGGGTGGCGCCGACGGTCTTGAGCACCGCCGCCTCGAACACGCGCGCGCGTTCCCCGGCGGCGGCCGCCCCGATCAGCACGACGAACCCCGTCAGGAGCGTGGCGCCGGCGCCCCAACTGGTCGCGGCGGCCAGCGCCGACAGCGCCTCGGTCACGAGCGCGATGGCGTCGCGGACGCGGATGGCGGTGATATTCGGCGCGTCGCCGGCCACGTCGCGCAGGATCTGCGCTTCGGCCTCCTCCTCGGCATAAACCGTCGAGAGCCAGGTATGCGGCGCACCCTGCAAGGCGGCCGGGTTGAACACGATGACGAAGCCGATTCCGCCCGAGGAGAAATCAACCTCGCGGAACGAGGTGACGGTCGCGCTGATGTCGCGGCCCAGCACGTTCATCGTGACGGTGTCGCCGATCGCGACGCCCAGTTCCTCCGCCTCCTCGCGGGCGAAACTGACCTGCGGCGGACCATCATAGCCCTCGGGCCAGAACTCGCCCGCGACGATGCGCGTGCCTTCACCGGGCGTGTCGGCGAAGCTGATCCGGCGGTCGCCGCGCGTGACCCAATGGTCGAACTCCGACGCGGGCCGCCCGGCGATCGAGGTGACGACGCCACCCAGCATCGGCGCGGTGTCGACGCGGCTGACGGCGGGGTCGCCCTGAACCCGGTCCAGAAAGGCGGGCAGTTGATCGGGCTGGATGTCGACGAAGAAATAGCTGGGCGCGACCTCGGGCAGGTCACGGTCGATGGCGGCGCGCATATTGGCGTCGATCTGGCCCACGGCGGCCAGCACCGTCAGGCCCAGGCCCAGCGACAGGACGACCGCCGTCGCCTCGCCCCCCGGGCCGCCGACCGAGCCGAGCGCGAGGCGCAGCGCCGGCCGGCCACGGACCAGCGCGGTGCGTGCCAGTCGCCGCGACAGCAGGCGCACGCCAAGCGCAGCCAGCACCAGGATCGCCAGCGCGACGACGATGCCGCCCGCCGACCAGAGCGCGAGCGTGGGAATGCCCGAGAGCCAGGCCGACACCGCCACAAGCAGCACGACTGACAGGGCGAGCGCCGCCAGATACCGCCCCCGCGGTCGCCCCCGCGCCGGTCCGGACGCGTCGCGAAACAGCGAGGCGGCGCGGACCTGTTCGGTGCGTGCCAGCGGCCAGAGCGTGAAGATCAGCGCCGTCAGCGCGCCGTAGACCGCCGCCTCTGCCAGGGGCCCGGCATGCACGCCCAGGGCGACCGGAACGGGCAGCTGCGACTGGATGAACGGACCGGCGGCAAGCGGTATCAGCGTGCCGAGGGCGAGCCCCAGCACGATGCCCACCGCCGCCAGCACGCCGATCTGCATCAGGTAGGCGGCGAAGATCGTCCGCCCCTCGGCCCCCAGCGTCTTGAGCGTGGCGATCACACCGGTCTTGCGGTCCAGATAGGCGCGCACGGCCGCCGATACACCCACGCCCCCGACGGCCAGCCCCGCCAGCCCCACAAGCACGAGGAAGCTGCCGATACGGTCGACGAAGCGCTCTACCTGCGGCGCGGCGTTGCGCCGGTCGCGCCAGCGCGCGCCGCTGCCCTCGAACGTCTGGGCGGTGCGGTCGCGAAGTGCGTCCAGCGTCTCGTCGGGGGCATCCGGGATGGCGATGCGGTACTCGCCGTCGAACAGGCTGCCCTCGGCCAGCAGGCCCGACCCTGCCAGCGCCTCGGTGCGCACGATCGTCCGCGGACCGAGGCCGAATCCGGCCCCGCCCGCATCTGGTTCGCGCAACAGGCGCGCGCGGATCGTGAACCGCTTGGTGCCCAGCCAGAGCGGGTCCCCGACCGAAAGACCCAACCGGTCGGCCAGGACCGGATGGGCGACGATGCCGTCACCCTCCAGCGCCTCGGCCAGCGAAACCGGGGGGTCCAGTTCCACCTCGCCCACCAAGGGATAGAGGTCGTCGACCGCCTTGACCTGCGTCAGGGCCCGCTCGGCCTCCGCCCCCTGGCCGGTTGCGGCCATGGAGCGGAAATCCACGACCTCGGACACGGTCCCCAACCCTTCCAGATAGGCCAGCTCCTCCGGCGCTGCGCGCCTGTAGGTGAATTCCACCTCGACATCGCCGCCCAGGATCGTCCGCCCCTCGCGGGCCAGCCCGTCGGTGATCGACACGCGCACCGAACCAACCGCCGCGATCGCCGCCACGCCCAGCGCCAGGCAGGCCAGGAAGATGCGAAACCCCGCCAGCCCGCCACGCAACTCCCGCCGCGCGATGGTCGCGGCGTTGGCGAACCAGGTCATTCCGCCGCCGCCTGCTGCATCTCGCTCTCCAGTCGACCGTCGACCAGCCGCACCGTCCGGTCGCAACGCGCCGCGAGGTCCGGCGAATGCGTGACCAGCACCAGCGTCGCGCCATGGCGGTCGCGCAATCCGAACAGCAGGTCCATGATCGCCTCGCCCGTGGCCTGGTCCAGGTTCCCCGTCGGCTCGTCGGCCAGCAGGATGTCGGGCCGGGGCGCGGCGGCGCGGGCCAGGGCCACGCGCTGCTGCTCGCCCCCGGACATCTGCGCCGGATAGTGGTCGGTGCGGTGGCCCAGCCCCACGGCCTCAAGCTCGGCCGCGGCGCGGTCGAAAGCATCGGACTGGCCGGCCAGTTCCAGCGGCGTGGCGACGTTCTCGAGAGCGGTCATCGTCGGAATCAGGTGGAAGGACTGGAACACGACCCCCATATGCTCCCTGCGGAAGCGGGCCAGCGCGTCCTCGTCCATCGTCGTCAGGTCGTGGCCCAGCGCCGAGACCTGCCCGCCGGTGGCGCGTTCCAGCCCGCCCATGAGCATTAGGAGAGACGATTTGCCCGACCCCGAAGGACCGACCAGCCCCAGCGTCTCCCGCGCGGCCACCTCCAGCGAAATGTCGTGCAGGATGTCGACCATCCCCGCGTTTCCTTGCAGCGACAGCGAGACGTCTCGCAGGGACAGGACCATCGGGAAGCTCCTCGGGTTGGCGGGTCGTCTTCGATATGGGGTATTACGGGGAATGAACAAGCCGGTTCACTTATTGGCAGCCGGGCTGTTGCTGGCCGCCCCCGCCTGGGCCGACACCGTCGAGGTCGTGGCGCTCGGCGACAGCCTGACCGCAGGCTACGGCCTGCGCGAGGGCGAGGGGTTCGTGCCGCGTCTCCAGGCATGGCTGGACGCGAGCGGCGTGGATGCGACGATCGTCAACGCCGGCGTCTCGGGCGACACGACGGCCGGCGGGTTGGCCCGGCTGGACTGGGCGCTGAGCGACGGGACAGACGCGATGATCGTGGCGCTGGGCGGCAACGACCTGCTGCGCGGCGTGCCCCCGTCGGCGTCGCGCGCCAATCTGGATGCGATCCTGTCGCAGGTGGCAGGCGATCGCGACCTGCCCGTTCTCCTGATCGGGCTGGAGGCGCCGGGCAATTACGGCCCCGCATTCAAGGCCGATTTCGACGCGATGTATCCCGATCTGGCGTTCGAATACGGCACGCTGCACGAGACGAGCTTCCTTGCCCCCCTGTTGGCGGAGGTCGATCTGGCGACGGCCCGGCAACGCTATCTGCAACCCGACGGGATACATCCCAACCGCGAAGGGGTGGAGGTGATCGTCGAGGCGGTCGGCCCGCGGGTTGCGGAACTGGTCGAACGCGCGCGCGACCCCGGCTGACATCCGAACGCCTCCGATCGGCCGGGCGGACGGGAAGGTATCCTTGCTGCCCGGGGCCCTTGGCCCGCCCCGTCGGTCGCGAAGACGGGGCCCATTCGGACACGGGGTGAGGCTGGCGGCAGGCCCGCGGGCGATTCCCTTGCCCCCCTGCGCGCCATCCGGCAAACCTTGATCCGAACCGCAGGGAGGCCGCCAGATGACCCATATCCTCGCCATCGACCAAGGAACGACCTCCAGCCGCGCGATCCTGTTCGACGCGTCGCTGCGCATGGTCGCCACGGCGCAGCAGGAGTTCACGCAGCACTTCCCTGACAGCGGCTGGGTCGAGCACGAGGTGGACGACCTCTGGCGGACGGTGGCCGAGACCTGCCGCGAGGTCGTGGCCCGGGCCGGGGTCGAACCGGGCGACATCGCGGCCATCGGCATCACCAACCAGCGCGAGACGACGGTCGTCTGGGACCGCGAGACCGGCGCGCCGGTGCATCGCGCCATCGTCTGGCAGGACCGGCGCACCGCCGCGTTCTGCCGCGAGATGCAAGCGCATGAGCCTCTGGTGACGGAACGGACGGGCCTGCTGATGGATCCGTATTTCTCGGGCACCAAGCTGCGCTGGATCCTGCAGAACGTCGAAGGCGCGCGGGAACGGGCCGAGGCGGGCAAGCTCCTCTTCGGGACGGTGGACAGCTATCTGATCTGGAAGCTGACCGACGGCGCGCGGCACGTGACGGACGCCACGAACGCCGCGCGCACGATGCTCTACAACATTCACGAGGGGCGCTGGGACGCCGACGTCTGCGGCCTGCTGGACGTGCCGATGGGCATGCTGCCCGAGGTTCTGGACTGCGCCGCCGATTTCGGCACGACCGACCTGCTGGGCAAGCCGATCCCGGTCCTGGGCGTGGCCGGCGACCAGCAGGCGGCCACCGTCGGGCAGGCCTGTTTCGGCGAGGGCATGCTGAAGTCCACCTATGGGACGGGGTGCTTCGCGCTGCTCAACACCGGCGAGCAGGCCGTGACCTCCAGCCACCGCCTGCTGACGACCATTGCCTATCGGCTGGATGGCAAGCCGACCTATGCGCTCGAAGGGTCGATCTTCATCGCCGGCGCGGTCGTCCAATGGCTGCGCGATGGCCTCGGCCTGATCCAGGCGGCGTCCGAGACGGGGCCGCTGGCCGAACGCGCCGATCCGCAGCAGCGGCTCTACCTCGTTCCGGCCTTCACCGGGCTCGGCGCGCCGCACTGGGACCCGGACGCGCGCGGCGCGATCTACGGTCTGACGCGCGGGTCGGGCCCGGCCGAGTTCGCCCGCGCCGCGCTGGAAAGCGTGGGTTACCAGACGCGCGACCTGCTGGAGGCGATGAAGGCCGATGTCGGCCCGCTGGAGGGCGTCGTGCGCGTCGATGGCGGGATGAGTGCGTCGGACTGGTCGATGCAGTTCCTGTCCGACATCCTGGGCGCGCCCGTCGACCGGCCCGAGGTGCTGGAGACGACGGCCCTCGGCGCGGCGTGGCTGGCGGGGATGAAGGCCGGCGTCTGCGGCGGACCGGAGGAATTCGCGAAATCCTGGGCGCTGGAACGTCGGTTCGAGCCCGGAATGTCAACCGAGGAGCGGGACGGTCGCTATGCCGGCTGGCAGGCCGCCGTCGGGCGCACGCTGACCCGCTAGCGCCGCACGCCCGGGATCAGCCGGCCCGGCAGGTCGGCGATCGCGCCGGCCCCGATCTGCGTCATGTTGGCGACCATGTCGGCGGTCAGGACGTGGTGCAGATGATCGATGCCGCGCGCGCCGAAGGCCGCCAGCGCGAAATACCAGGCCTTGCCGAGGAAGACGAACTCCGCCCCGAGCGCGAGGGCTCGCATGATGTCGAGCCCGCCCTCGACGCCCGAGCAGTAGTAGACTGGCACCCGGCCGGCCACCGCGTCCACGACCGGCGGCAGCGCGTCGAGCGCGGCCGGCCCGCCCTCGAACTGGCGGCCGGAATGGTTGCTGACCCAGATCGCGTCCACGCCCATGTCCAGAAGCGGGTCGACATCGTCGGGGTCCTGTACGCCCTTGACCACCAGCGGCCCGTCCCATTCGGCGCGCAGCGCCTCGATATAGGCGCGGTCGGGGAAGCACCGGATGACACGACCGGCATGGGTGAAATGGTCCGCCCCCGATACCGCATCGGTATAGCTGCCGGGAAAGACCATCCGCGGCACGCCCTTCCGCGCCATACCCAGCGCCCAGGCGGGGCTCGCCGCGATCGAGGCCAGAACGCCCGGCGTCATCACCGGCGGCATCGAGACATGGGCGCGGCGTTGCCGCTCGCGCCGGCTTTCGCCCGGGACGTCGACGGTAACGACCAGCACGCGCCAGCCGGAGGCCTTGATCCGGGCCAGCATGTCGCGGCGGATCTCGGGATCGTTGACGGGGTAGTGCTGGAACCAGCCCAGGTCGCCGACGATCGGGCCCGTCTCCTCGGGGCCGGCGGCGGCCACCGTGCTCTGGCCATAGGGCATGCGCAGGCGACAGGCCGCCTCGGCCATCAGGCGCTCGGCATCGGGCCAGAGCACCCCGGCCAGGCCCACGGGGGCGATGCCGAACGGCACGGGATGGCTGTGTCCCAGCGTGGTGCAGGATAGGTTCGGTTCGATCTCTCCGCCCAGAATCGCCGGCTTGAAGCGCACCGCGTCCAGCGCCGCGCGGTTCTGCGACAGACCCAGTTCGCGCCCCGTCCCGCTGTCGAGATATTCGAAAGCGAAATGCGGCATGCGGCGGCGGGCCCGGGCCCGAAGGTCCGAGAGGGCGGGGTGCGTGACGTCGAGATCCATGCACGCAGGTGGCCCGGCACGGGGCATCCTGTCCAGAGGGGGCGGCGCAGACCGATGCATCCGCCCGCCCGGGTGTGGCCCACGGCCCCCGCCCGCGTCACCGCACCTGGAGCACGATCTTTCCGATGTGGTCCCCACCCTCCATCCGCGCATGGGCGGCGGCCGCCTCCGCCAGGGGAAAGACGCGGTCCATTACGGGCGCGACGGTCCCGGCATCCAGAAGGGGCCAGACCTCGCGCCGCAGGTCCTCCGCGATCCGGGCCTTCTCCAGCACCGAACGGGGCCGCAGGGTCGACCCGGTGATCGTCAGCCGCCGCACCATGACCTGGGCGAAGTTCGCCTCGGCCTTCGGGCCATGCTGCGCCCCGATCAGCACCAGCCGCCCATCGTCGGCCAGCGCCTTCAGGTTGCGGGGGATGTAGTCGCCACCCACCATGTCCAGGATCAACTGCGCGCCGCCCGCCTCGCGCAGTGCGGCTTCCCATTCCACCTCGCGGTAGTTCATGGCCTCGGCGCCCAACGCGGTGCAGGCGGCGACCTTCTCGGCCGTGCCGGCGGTCGCGAAGACGCGGGCGCCCCGGGCATGGGCCAGCTGGATCGCGGTCGTGCCGATCCCCGAACTGCCCCCGTGGACGAGGAACCGTTCGCCCGCCGACAGCCTGCCGCGGTCGAAGACGTTGGACCAGACGGTGAAGAATGTCTCGGGCAGGACGGCGGCCCGGTCCATCGACATGCCCCGGGGGATGCGCAGGGCATGGTCGGCATGGGTGACGGCGTATTCGGCGTATCCGCCACCGGGCAGCAGGGCGCAGACCCGGTCGCCCGCGTGCCAACGGCTGACACCCGGCCCCGTCGCCTGCACCGTGCCCGCGCATTCCAACCCGGGCAGGTCCGACGCGCCCTTTGGCGGGTCATACGCGCCCGCGCGCTGCAGGGCATCCGGCCGGTTCACACCGGCATGATCCACCGCGATCAGGATCTCGCCCGGGCCGGGTTCGGGAACGGGGCGTTCCACGATTTGCAGAACCTCGGGGCCGCCGGGGCGGGTGATCTCCACGGCACGCATGGTCTTGGCGGGGGGCATCGGCATCTCCTGCTGGCTGGGCCGATGGCTAGCAGGCGGAGGGATGTGCATCCAGACCCGGCCGGCCGCCGCGCCGATTCCCGGGGCATCAACCGGAGGGCGGTACGGCCTTGAGGTAGGCGGCGATGGCGGCGCGGTCCGCGTCGGACAGATGGGCCAGATTGCGGATGACCGAAACCATGTGGCCGCCTGCGCTGTCGAATTCCGGCGTCAGGCCGTCGGCCAGGTACTGGGCGATCTCGGATCGCGACCAGGTGAGTTCGTCGGGCGTGATCGCCGGGATCCGCCCGCGGCCCGATGGGTTCGGTGCGCCCGACAGCCAGCGCGACCGGTCGAGCCCGCCCAGCGCGTCGCGCGGGGTATGGCATTCGGCGCAATGGCCCAGTGCCTCGGACAGGTAGCGGCCGCGCGCGACCTCCGGGTCGGGCGGATCGGGCAGGGCGAAATCGTCCGGCAGGTAGAGCCGTTTCCAGAGGCCGACGCCCCGGCGGATCGAGAAGGGGAAACCCACATCATGCGGCTGGTTCGGCACGTCGCTGGCGGGCAAGGTCTGCCAGAAGGCCCACAGATCGGCGATGTCCTGTGCCTCGGCCAGGGCATAGGCGGCGTAGGGAAACACCGGATAATAATGGCCACCGTCGGGTGCAATCCCACGTTGAACCGCGTTGGCGAAATCATCGGCGTCCCAGGATCCGATCCCGTGTTCGGGGTGCATCGAGACATTGGGGGCGCGGAACGTGCCGAAATCGGAGGGGAACGCTTGCCCGCCCGACAGGACCAGGCGCGCCTCGCCTTCGGCCTCCGCATCGGAATGACAGGAGGCACAGCCGGCGGCCCAGAAGACCTGCTCGCCCGCCTCCGGGTCGCCGGTCAGGCCTGCCATCGTGCCTTCGGGCAACGGGTCGGTGCGGGTCAGCCACAGCCCGGCCGCCACGCCCAGGGCGGCGAGGAGGCCGAGCCCGGCAAACGCGCGTCGCACCGCGGTCAGTCGTCCGGTTCGCGGTAGTCGTCGTGGCAGCCGCCACAGCTCCGACCGAGGTCGCCCATGGCGGCCTGCACCTCCTCGAGCCCGTTGCCCGCGACGGCCTGCATTGCGGTGGCCGCTTCGGCGAAGTTGGTCCAGGCGGCGTCGAACCCTTCCTTGTCCTCCCAGATGGCGGGCAGGGCGCGGGTCGCTTCGAGCTCCGCGGTGGACGTGCCCTCGGGCCAGAGCGGGTCCCAACCCACCTCGGAGAGCGCGACGAGGCTGTCGGCGGCGGTCTGCGCGGCCTCGGCATCGTATTCGGCGTTGCCACGCACCATGTTGGCAATCGTCCCGAGATAGAGCGATTGCATATACATCAGGCCCTCGCGCGCCTTCAGTTCGCGGGGGGCGTCGGCGTGGCTGGCGGCGAAAGCGACGGTTCCGGCGACGAGGGTCGCGGCGAGGGTCGTAAGGCTGGTCCGACGTAGCATGGCTCTCTCCTAGCGATTGACCTAGGGGAAGGCTACGTCCGGTCCGGTTTTCGATCAACCGGTTCGCGGCCCGGTCAGGTCGGGTCGCGCCAGAAGCCGGGCATCTCGCCCCGGGGCGGTCGGGCCGGGGCGCGGACCCGCTCCAGTATCATGTTCGGCCCGGCCATCAGTCGCGACAGGACCGGGTTCTCGCGAACATGTGCCTTCAGCTTCTCGATCCGCATGACGTCCTCGATCCGGCGGTCGAGAAAGCCCCAGGTCTCCGCGCGCCCCTCGGACTGGTCCCCCAGCCAATAGAGGAGCGTGGCCGAATACACGCCCGACAGCGTGGCCCGCTTGGTGTACCAGTTCACGTCCTGCGACGTATCGCCCAGCGCCTCCCAGATCGCGTCGGCCGTCCCCCACAGGGCGCGGGTGCCATCGGCCGCGTGGATCGGCAGCGCGAAGAGCGTGGTGGCGCGGCGCACGGCCTCGCGGTTCTCGCCTGCGATCTCCAGCCGGGTGCGGACGGCGTGGGCCACGCGGTCGCGAAAGCGCATTTGCGACAGGTCCTCGCCCGCCAGCCGGTCGACCATGCGGTCGTCGCCCCGGCGGTGAAAGGCCAGCGCCAGGTCGATGGCGCCACGGGGGAAGGCCGCGCGGCCCTGCGCGGGCGTGACCTTCGCATCCTCGACGGCACGCCGGAACGTCGCCTCCGACCAGCCGTCGAAGGCGACATGGGGCAGGGCGGCGTCGATCATGCGGTCCTTGAGCGGCGTCATGGCGTCTCCTCTCGCGGCGGGGTGTCGCTGGACAAGATAGAGGCAGGGGCCTATATGGCCACCTCCTGCACCGATTTATCGGACAACTCAAACCTAGAAAGGTGGTGAAAACCACATGCAGGTCAGCGTTCGCGACAACAACGTCGATCAGGCCCTCCGGGCCCTGAAGAAGAAGTTGCAGCGTGAGGGCGTCTTTCGCGAGATGAAGCTCAAGCAGCATTTCGAGAAGCCCTCCGAGAAGAAGGCGCGTCAGAAGGCCGAGGCCGTTCGGCGTGCCCGTAAGCTCGCTCGCAAGAAGGCACAGCGCGAAGGGATGATGTAAGTCGTCCCCGCCATGCCGAAGGATAGACCCCCGGTGTCCCGCGACGCCGGGGGTTTTTCTTGTCAGCCTCTGTCGGGCACCATGGTCAGCGCCATCGCGGCCGCGGCGGCGGCCAGCCCGGCGCCGAACCAGGCCGCCAGCGCGAACCCCGCCAGCAGGTCGCCGGCCAGCACCCCGCCCAGAAGCGCGGTCGCGACCAGCCCGCCGATCCGGCTGGTGGCGTTGTTCACGCCCGAAGCGATGCCCGATCGTGCCTCGCCCGCCGCCGAC
This sequence comes from Jannaschia sp. S6380, assembly GCF_023015695.1. NCBI lineage: Bacteria > Pseudomonadati > Pseudomonadota > Alphaproteobacteria > Rhodobacterales > Roseobacteraceae > Jannaschia > Jannaschia sp. S6380. Next base: position 1,809,248 of record NZ_JALKAS010000001.1, on the reverse strand, counting down.
AGGACGGCCGATGTCAGCGGCGCGACCGCCAAGGCCATGCCCAGCGCCAGTACGACCAGCCCCGGAAGGATGTCGCGCAGATAGGTCACGTCCTGCGACGGGACCCGTGCGAACAGCACGAAGCCCAGCGCTACCAGCGCCGCCCCGGCGGTCAGCATCATCCGCGCGCCGAACCGGTCGGTCAGTGCGCCGCCGGTGTAGCGCGACAAGAGGCTGAGGATCGCCGGGAACGGCAGGATCGCCAGGCCGGCAGCCGTGGCGGAGAAACCGAGCGCCTGGATCAGGACGTAGGGCAGCAGCAACAGAAGGCCGCCCAACGCCGCATAGAGGCCCAGCGTGAAAAGGGTGAGCCCCGTGAAGGCGCGATCGGTGAACAGTTGGAGCGGCAGCATCGCGCGATCGCCGCGCGCGGCCTCGACCCGGAGGAAACCGGCGATCAGGACGATGCCCAGGATGGCCGCCACGATCACGCGCGCGCTGGCGCCTTCGGCCGGCCAGGCGATCAGCGCCCAGATCGCCGCCAGCAGACCCGCCGAGACGAGCGCCGCCCCCCACCAGTCGAGCGGTGCGCAATCGGCGGCGTCGGCGCGGCTCTCTCGGACGGAGCGCAGGCCCATCGCGAAGGCCAGCGCCGCGAAGGGCAGGACCGCGACGAAGGCCCAACGCCACCCGGCGACATCCACGATCCAGCCGCCCGCGACCGGGGCCAGCGCGCCCGCCGCCGCACCCGCCGCCGCCCAGGTGCCGATGGCCCGGCCCCGTTCCCGCCCGGTGAAGGCATCGGCCAGGATGGCCAGCGAGGTCGGCGCGATCATGGCCGCGCCGATCCCCTCCAACGCGCGGGCGGCAAGCAGGACCGGAAACGACCACGCCACGGCGCAAAGGGCGCAGGACAGGCCGAAGACCGCCAGCCCGACCAGGAAGATCCGACGCCGACCGTAATGGTCGCCCAGCGCGCCCCCCATCAGCACCAGCGCACCCAGCGGCAGCAGGTAGGCGTTTACGATCCATTGCGCCCCGGCCGCGTCGACGGCGAAATCGGCCTGCATCCGCGGCAGCGCGACATTGATGATCGAGCCGAGAACGAAGGCGAGGCTGGACGCGACGATGGCGGCGGTCAGCGTGCCCCTTGGGTCGAAGCGGTCGTCCGGTGTGTCGCGGGCGCGGGTGTCCGGCGCCGCCTCGGCGCAGGGAAGGGGCAGGGCGTTCGACATGGCCGCAGCCTCGCACGTTTCGCGGCGTTTGGCATCCGCCCGTGTCGATCAGCCGTCCAGGGCGATGCGGTCGTCGTTGATTGCCTGGATCGTGGACCGTTCGGGCGAATGTTCATCGACCGTGTCGTCGAAGATCTCGGACCGCACGACGCCGGGGACGGTGTCGAAGTCGCGCATGATCCTGTCGGGAAACCAGGCGCGGCGAACCTGGGTGAAGCCCAGTTCCCGCAGGATGCCGCTGACGGACTGCCCGCAGGTCGCCTTGCCGGCGGGGCCATGGGCCTGCACCAGCTGCAGCGCGCGTTCGGCGGTGGCGGCGGGCACCAAGATCCGCTGGGTGACGACATGGTAGGTCGGGCGCGCGTGATAGTCGATATAGAAGTCGTACATCGTCGGCGTGATCCCGAAGATCACGTCGCCGCGTTCGGGTGCCGTGGGATGGTGCCAGGTGCCGGCGGGGTCGAAGATCACCCGCTGGCTGCCCGATACCATCAGCGCCGAGTGGCCCCCGGCGCCGGATCGGTTGCTGATCGCGGTGACGAGGGTCAGCGTCGCCGGGCCCGGCTCCTGCCAGGCGCGACGCTCGACCTCGGCCATGGGAGCATAGACATTGTCGGCGCCGCAGCCCGCCAAGACCGGCAGCAGCAGCGCCAGCGCAACCGCGCGAAGCATGCCGATCAGGTCCGGAAGATGGCGAGGAAGATCAGTAGGGCGATGATTCCGATCACCGCCCACTTGGTGAAGGTCATGAAGCCGGCGAAGGTCTTTTCCTGCTCGGTGATGTCCATGCTTCCGACTTTGTGTTCCTCGGCCATCGCGTCCGTCTCCTGAAGGGTTTGTCCGTGTCGGGCGCCCGTCTAGCCCATGCCCGCGCCGCTGTCACGATGCCCCGTGTCACCGTTCGTCTCGGCCTCCTCCGCCTCCTCGAGCGCGCTGGCCAGGCGAAAGCCGATGCGGGCGGGTTCGGGTTGGTTCTCGGGCTTTGGAACGGCGCGCAGGAGGATGTTCAACTGGCTGACATGCTGGACGGACTGCGTGCGGAACCCCCGCTCGTCGACGCCGGAAAAGGTGACGATGTCGGGCGCGTGAAAGCCCACGCCCTGGATCCGCATAAGGCCCGCGACCCCGCCGGTGAATCCCATCGCCGCCTCCTGGTCGGCGTCGAGGCTTTCCTCGAAGGTCTTCAGATAGAAGATCACGCGCTGATAGGCCCATTCCGCCGGGCTGCGCTGCGCCTTCGCGGCCAGCCGCGCGGGGACCGGGACGGCGTGGTCGTGTCCGTCGGCGCGCAGCTCGGCAGAGCGCGGGATGGCGGCCGATTCCATCGCTTCGGCCGTGGTATGGGTGTCGGTTGGGTCGGTCATGCGCCGATGGTGGCCCGACGGCGAGGCAGGTTCAAGCGATCAGGCCGCGCGCCACGACCAGACGCCGTCTTCGCGCAGCGTCCGCGTGGCCCGCCCCTCCAGCCAGAGGTGGTTGAGATGGGCGATCGCCTCGAAGAAGGCGAGGCCATAGGTGTCGTCCGCGACGGCACGCTTGAACAGCGGCGCGAAACACTCGCCCCCGGTTCGCGGCTCGGCCAGATGCGCATGCAGGCGGTTCAACGCCGCGACATGGTTCTGCCGCAAGGAAGCCAGTCGCGCAGGCAGCCCGCGATAGGGCGTCTTGTGGCCAGGCAGCACAAGCTGATCGTCCCGTGCCAGCGGCATCAGGCGGTCGCAGGCCCGAAGCCAGTCGCCCACCGGATCGGCATCGGGTTCCGTGGGATAGAGCCCGAGATTGGGCGAGATCCCCGGCAGGAGCTGGTCGCCCCCCAGCACCAGGTCGCCGCCGACCTCGAACAGGACGGCATGTTCCGGGGCATGGCCGTCGCCCCGCGCCACGCGCCATTGCCGCCCGCCCAGCGAAAGGACCTGATCGGCGGCGATGCGGGTATAGCCCAGGGGCATCGGGGCCACGACATCCGCGAAGTTGAAGGGCCGCTCCTGCGCGCGGGCCGCCAGCACGTCGCGATCCATGCCGTAGCGGTGGCAGAAGGCGAACGTCTCGGGCGTCGGCACGGGCTGCACATCAAGGACGAGCATCCGCGCCATCAGCCACGCCGTGCGCGTCATCAGCAGTTCCGCCCCCCCGCCCTGCAGCATGCCGGCAAGACCCACGTGATCGGGGTGGTGATGCGTGACCAGAAGGCGCGTGATCGGCAGCCCGCCCAGCGGCCCCGCGCGCAGCCGTTCGAGGATCGCGCGCGTGCGCCTGGTGTCGAAACCGGTATCGACCATCGCCCACCCGCCGCCTTCGCGCAGGAAGTAGACGTTCACATGGTCCAGCGCCATCGGCAGCGGCAGACGGGCCCAGAGCACGTCCTCGGCCACCTCGATCGTATCGCCCTCGGCGGGCGGCGTGTCCCAGGGGAATTGCAGGCCGGCATATCCGTCGGGGATGGACAGGTCGTTCATGGCCACACCTCAGGCCGCGACCACCTCGGTGGGTACGGCATAGAGTTCCCCGGCCCCCGTGCGCGCCTTGGCGATTTCGGCCAAGGCCTCGGGCAGCAGGCGTCCGGCGGCGAAACGGGCCAGCGGCGCGCGCGCCTCGTCGGCCGCGGCGGCCTTCAGGTGATGCCAAACGCCCAACACCCGCGCGAAGGCCGCGAGGTAGGAGACGGCACCGGCGAAGCGGTCCTGCATGTCCTGCGCGACCATCCAGTCGGTCAGCACGCGCAGATGCGAGGCCGCGGCGCGCAGGTCGTCATCCTCGAACGCCTCGACCTCGTCCAGAAGGGCGAAGGCCGCCGCGCCCCCGTCCATCAGCTTGCGTCCGACCAGATCCATCGCCTGAATGCCGTTCGTACCTTCGTAGATCGCGGTGACGCGCACGTCGCGGACATATTGCGCGGCGCCCGTCTCCTCGATCACGCCCATGCCGCCATGGACCTGGATGCCCTCGGCGGCGACCTTCATCCCGGTCTCGGTCCCGTAGGTCTTGGCGATCGGGGTCAGGAAGGCGCCGCGCGCGCGCCATCCCGCGTCGCCCGTGGCCTTGGCCATGTCGAGCGAGACCGCGCAGTCCATCGCGATGGCGCGGGCGGCGAAGGTCTCGGCCTTCATGCCCAGGATCATGCGGCGCACGTCGGCATGGTCGAGGATCGTCCCGTCGCCCGATGCCGTCTTCCCCTGGCGCCGCTCCAGCGCATAGCCCACGGCATGCTGCATCGCGGCCTCGGCGATGCTCAGGCCCTGGACGCCGACACCCAGGCGGGCGTTGTTCATCATCGTGAACATGGCAGCCATGCCCTTGTGCGGCGCACCCACCAGCCAGCCGGTCGCGCCGTCATACTGCATCACCGCCGTGGGCGAGCCGTGCAGGCCCAGCTTATGCTCAAGGCTGACGACCTTCAGCGAATTGGCCACGCCGAGGGTGCCGTCGGCATCGGGAATGCGCTTGGGCACCATGAACAGGCTGATGCCCTTCGTCCCCTCGACCGCGTCCGGCAGGCGCGCGAGAACCAGATGGCAGACGTTCTCGGAAAAATCGTTGTCGCCCCAGCTGATATAGATCTTCTGGCCCGTGACGGCATAGGTGCCGTCGCCGTTCGGCACAGCCTTGGTTCGCAGGGCGCCCACGTCCGAGCCGGCCTGCGGCTCGGTCAGGTTCATCGTCCCGCACCATTCGCCCGAGATGAGCTTGGGGATGTACAAATCCCGGATCTCGTCCGAGGCATGCGCCTCCAGCGCTTCGATCTGGCCCTGGGTCATAAGCGGGTTCAGTTGCAGCGACAGGCAGGCCGATCCCATCATTTCGTTGACGGCCATGGTCAGCGCGATCGGAAGACCCATGCCGCCGTGCTCGGGATCGGCGGACATGCCCAGCCAGCCGCCCTCGGCGATGGCGCGGAACCCGTCGGCGAACCCGGGCGAGGTGCGCACGACCCCATTCTCCAGACGTGCGGGATGAAGGTCGCCCTGCCGGTTCAGCGGCGCCAGCACGTCAGCGCACATGCGGCCCGCCTCGGTCAGGATGGCGTCCACCGTCTCGGGCGTGGCTTCGGCGAAGGTGTCGGTGGCCGTGACGCGGTCGAAGCCGACGACATGGTCCAGGACGAAGCGCAGCTCGGAAACTGGGGCACGGTAGGACATCGGAAACCTCCCATTCGGTGCGGTGGCCGTGTATGGGCCGGAAAACTCGCTTACCAACCTAGGGCGCCTCCGGAGATGTCAGCAACCGAAACACGACGTCATGACGAGATGTTGCAGGCCGCGGATCGCCTGCGGCGGGGCGGTCTCGTCGCCTTTCCGACCGAGACGGTCTACGGCCTGGGGGCCGACGCGACCGATGCCCGGGCGGTGGCGCGGGTCTTCGCGGCCAAGGGGCGGCCCGCCTTCAATCCGTTGATCGTCCATGTCGGCGATCTTGCGGCGGCCGAGCGCCTCGCGGTCTTCGATCCCGTCGCGCGGGATCTCGCGGCGCGGTTCTGGCCCGGGCCGCTGACGCTGGTGCTTCGCCTGGCCGAGGGGCACGCGCTTGCGCCCCTGGTGACAGCGGGGCTGGATACGGTCGCGATCCGGGTGCCGGCCGCCCCGCTCGCGCGCGATCTTCTTGCGGCGGTGGGTCGACCCGTGGCGGCGCCGTCGGCCAATCGCTCGGGCCAGGTCTCGGCCACCCGGGCCGCGCATGTCCGCGAGGGCCTGGGCGCGGATGTCGACCTCGTGCTGGACGGCGGACCCTGCCCCGTGGGGCTGGAATCGACGATCCTGCGGACCGATCCGCTGGCCCTCCTGCGCGAGGGGGGGCTGGCGGCCGAAGCGATCGAGGCGGCGCTGGGTCACGCCGTTCCGCGCGACGTCACGCCCGGCAAGGTGCAGGCGCCGGGGCAGCTGTCGTCGCACTACGCGCCGAACGCGGCGGTGCGGCTGGATGTGGTCGACGCCGAAGGGGACGCCGTGCATATCGGTTTCGGACCGGTCGCCGGCGACATGACCCTGTCGGCGACGGGCGATGTGGTGGAGGCGGCGGCGAACCTGTTCGACATGCTGCATCGTGCCGACGCGCTGGCCCGGGCGCGCGGGCTGGCGCGCATCGACGTGGCGCCGATCCCCGAGGTCGGGCTGGGACGCGCGATCAACGATCGCCTGCGGCGCGCCGCGGCCCCCCGCATCGCGCAGCCGTGATTTCCGCCCGCGCCACCCCGACGCTAGGCAGGGGCATGATCCGTCTCTTCCTCGGCGTCCTCCTCCTGATCGGCGCCACGGCCTTTGCCCCGTCCGCGACCGCCCAGCCAGCGGCGATGGAGGACGTGGTGCGCATCACCGTCCTGCCCGGCTGGCGCCGGGAGGACGGCGTGCATGTCGCCGCCTTGAAGGTGGACCTGAGCCCCGGCTGGAAGACTTATTGGCGAAGCGCAGGCGCCGCGGGCATCGCGCCGCAGTTCGACTGGCGCGCGACGCGCGGGGCCCGGTCCGTCACGCCGTCCTGGCCGACGCCGCGTGCCTTCGGGCCGTTGGGCGCGCGGTCCATCGGCTATCAGCGGGATTTCATCCTGCCCCTGCTCGTGGCCGCCGAAGGGGCGGGCCCCGTGCATCTGCGGGGCGAGTTGGACTTCGGCGTCTGCGCCGAGATCTGTATTCCCGCGCGGGTCCAGCTTGCCGCCGTACTGCCCGCCCGTGGCGGGTACGCGCCCGAGATCGCGGCGGCCCTCGCGGACCGTCCGCGGCGGATCGACGCATCGGCGCGCTGCGGGATCCGCCCGACCCATGACGGTCTGGTTGTGACCGCCGACCTGCGGCTGAAGCCCCGAGGCGGTCCCGAAATCGTCGTGTTCGAAGTGCCGGACCCGTCCGTCTGGGTGGGCGACGCGACCGTGCGGAGGGCCGGAGAGCACCTGCAGGCAAAGGCCGAGATCGTGGCCGCGCAGGGGCGTCCGCTGACCCTCGACCGGTCCCGGCTACGGATCACCGTCATCGGCGACCGGGGCGCGGTCGAGGTGATGGGATGCGCGAACTGATGCGAGTCGGGCGCGATGCCGGAAATGGCAAAATTCCGCGAGTTGCCCAAACTTTGACTTGAAGCCGCCCCGGTGTCGCTCCACGTATTCACCCCAAGAAAGGGAGTCTCGACGATGGCGGATCGCAAGGGAATTCTTGGAAAGCTGACCGATGCGGCCAAGGATCGGTTGTCCGATCTCCTCGGCGCGCTCGCGCCGCAGCCCGACGCGATCCCGATCCCCGTCCGCGACCGGCCCCATCGCCGGCCCTGACGCAAACCCTGACATATCGGTGACGGAACGGCCGGGCTCGCCCGGATAGAACGCTTGATTTTACCTCAGGATGCCGCCCTGCGCAGCAGCGGGCCCGCGACGGGCGCCTTCTTGGGCTTGACCGTCAGGCGACGCAGCATTTCGGCCAGTTCCGGCTCGTCGACCAGATCGGCGGCCGTTTCCAGCGCGAACCACTTGCGCGTGCGCTCGTCGCGTTCCTTCCAGTCGGATTTCAGGCGTTCCACCACCATCGGATAGACGCGCACCCGGCAGGGCTGAACCTCGCCATTATCCATGATCTTGTCATAGCGGAACGTGCCGAACACCTCGCGCGCGATGTAGCCCTTGGCGCCGGCTTCCTCCATCGCCTCGATGGCGGCGGCGGCCCAGGGCTTGACGCCCTTCATCGTCCAGCCCTTCGGCACGACCCAACGCCCGCTGTCGCGCGACGTGATCATCAGAACCTCGACGGCGTCCTTCTTCCAACGCAACGGCAGCGCGGCAATCTGTTCTTTTTCGTCACGCATACATCAAACCATCGCCCAGGGGCCAAAGGGACCCTGGGCATCACCCGACTGATAATTCAAGCTCCGGATCATCGCATATACCCGATTCGGTCACAAACTCCTATGAAAGGAGACTGTGTCAATTTTATCCGGAAGGTCGGCGCCTCGCATGGTGCGGGGCCGAACCCCGTCCATCGTCAGGGGCAGGGGGCGCCCGCCTCGGCCCAGGCGCGGATCGCGGCGGCGGCCTCCTCGGGGGTGCCGGGCGCGGGGTCGCGGCCCGGCCCCGGATCCCAGCCCCAAAGCACCAGCGGGTCGTGCGAGACGTGGTCCGCCACCTCGGCCAGGGTCCGGCCGCCGTTCCGTTCCGGATCCTTGATCTGCGCGCAGATCTCGGCAGGCGAACGCGCGGCCCACTGCATCTCCGCCGGCGGCAAGGCCCATCCCTCGGCACCGGGCGCGCTGCCCGGCAGGACGCCGTTGCGGTCGGTATGGCAAGTCAGGCAGGGCAGCGTCTCGATGCCCACGCGACTGGCGCCGCCGCGAATGCCGTAGGCATGTGCCTGCACGCCGCCGGCATCGGTCGATTGCAGGGGGATGCCGTCACCGCCGACATGACAGTTCGCGCAACGCGGATGGCTGAGCACGGCGTGGACTGCATCGAAATCCTGCGCGGCGGCAGGCAGGGCGACGGCCCCCAGAAGCAGAAGCACCCGGATCATGCGAAGCGCATCGCCCTGACAAACGGCATCTCTCGCAGTCGCGTGCCGGTGGCCGCGAAGATCGCGTCGGCAAGCGCGGGTGCGGCAGCGGGCAGGCCCGGCTCTCCGGCGCCGCGAATGTCGCCGGTGGTGCCCAGTGCGCGGACCTCGACCCGCGGCGTCTGCCAGAGGCGCAGGCTTTCGTAGTCGTGGTAATTGGTCTGCTGCGGCGCATGGCCCTCGAATGTGATCTCGGAATGGATGGCGTGGCCCAGCCCGAACAACGCCCCACCCGAAAGCTGCGCCTCCAGGTTCACCGGGTCCAGGATGCGGCCCACCTCGGCGGCCAGCCACAGCCGGTCCATCCGTATGCCCCGGTCGGTCTGCGTCACCTCGATGATCTGCGCGCAGGGCACGCCGAACGCGTAGGTGAAGGCCACGCCGCGCCCCACGCCGTCGCCCTTCGGTCCATCCCATGCGGCCATCTCGGCCACGGTTTCCAGGACCTTGCGCGACGGCGCGTGATGCAGCAGGCGCAGCCGTTCCTCCACCGGGTCGGCGCCGGCCTGGTGGATCAGTTCCGACAGCAGGCTTTCGTAGAAGAACCCGTTATGGGATGCGCCCACGGATCGCCACGACGATACGCCGACCCCGGCGGGCACGCGGTATCCGGTCACCCGGCGGTCGGGGATCGCATAGGGCGCGTCCCAGGCGGCGGCCACGATGGCCACATCTGGCCCGATGGGGGGATAGCCCACGCGGGTCAGCTGGCTCTCGCTGACGGAATGGGCCGCGATGCCCAGGTCGAAGCTGCGCACGCCCGACCCGTCGGTCGTGCCCCGCCCGCGCGCGATCGCCATCGGACGCAGGAACCCGTGGGTCATGTCCTGCTCGCGCGACCAGGTCATGCGGACAGGGCGGCCCGGCACCTGAATTGCGATCTCGGCCGTCTGGCGGATCCACAGATCCTCCAGCCGGTGGCCGAAACTGCCGCCCGAGGGCAGGGCGTGGACATGGACGCGGTCCGTGTCCTGCCCGGTGATCGCTGCGACCGTCGCGGCCAGAAAGACCGGCCCCTGCGTCGCGGCCCAGACGTCGGTCCTCTCGGGCGTATAGCGGACGGTGGCGTTGGCAGGCTCCAGCGGGGCGTGATGCAGGAAGGGCACTCGGTATTCGGCCGCCAGAACCTCGCCCGGGGCCGCGTCCACGTCGCCGTCGTCGGAGAATTGGCTGTCGCGCAGATCGTCGATGAAGGCGTCGGCATGGGCCTGCCACATCGCCTCGGACGTGGCCGCGTGGGTGTCGGGCGTGCCCCATTCGACCGCCAGCGCGCGCGCGGCCTTCATCGCGCGCCAGGTGTTGTCGGCCAGCACGGCCAGACCGTCGGTGACCGGCAGCACCGCCTCCACCCCTGGCAAGGCGCGCGCGGCGGCATCGTCGACGGACGCGACGCCCCCGCCCATCGCCGGGTTGGACATCACGGTGGCATGCACCATCCCGGGCAGCACCATGTCGGTGCCATAGCGATACGTGCCCGTCGACTTGGTCACGATGTCGGTCCGCCGCATCGGCTTGCCCAACAGGCGCCATTCGGACGGATCGCGCGGCGCGGCCTTCACCGGGTCCAGTCGCGCGGCATCGGCGGCCAGTGCGGCATAGGGGATCGGGTCGCCCGCCGGCGGCACCACCGCGCCGTCCGCGGTCCGTAATTCGGCGCGGTCCAGACCCAGACGTTCGGCCGCCGCCTGTTTCAGTGTCTCGCGGGCTGCGGCGCCGGCGGCGCGCAGCTTGTCATAGGCGTCGGGCACCGTGGTCGACCCGCCCGTCAGGTGCAGCCCCACGAACTTGCCCGCCACGTCCGAAGCCACGCGTCCCGCGCGCGCCGCCGTCCCGTCGTCCCAGGCGGCCAGCGGCATCCCTTCGGCCGCGACCTTGCCGTTGTAATAGGCCGGGGAGGCGGGGCCCGGATCGGTTCGGACCGTGGCCGGATCCAGGTCCAGCTCCTCGGCCAGCAGCGTCGCCTGGATCGAGGTCGCGCCCTGGCCCACATCCGTCCGCGGCGTGATCAGCGTGACGCCGCCGGCATCGATCAGGACATAGGGGTTCAGCGTCGCGGCGCCCTCGGGCAGGTCGGCCAGCAGCGGGTTCTCGCCCTCGCGGCGATAGGCCCAGACGCCGAAGGCCACGCCGCCCGCGATGGCGGCCGATCCGATCAGGAAGGTCCGGCGGGCGATGGTCGCGGCGCGGCCCATCACGCCCCCTCGCGCATGGCGCGGCGGATGGCGGCGCGAATGCGTGGATAGGTGGCGCAGCGGCACAGGTTGGCCGACATCGCGGCGTCGATCTCCGCGTCCGTCGGCGCGGGGTTCAGCGCCAGAAGGGACGCCGCCTGCATGATCTGCCCGGACTGGCAATATCCGCATTGCGCGACCTGTTCGTCGATCCAGGCCGCCTGCACCGGGTGCGGGGCCTCGGGCGTGCCCAGACCCTCGATCGTGGTGATACGCGCGCCTTCGACCTCGGCGGCGGTGATTTGGCAAGCACGGACGGCCAGCCCGTCCAGATGCACGGTGCAGGCACCGCAGGCGGCGATCCCGCAGCCGTATTTCGGGCCGAGATAGCCGAGTTCGTCACGCAGCAACCACAGGAGCGGCATGTCGCCCTCGACCTCGATGTCGTGAGGTGTTCCGTCGACGGTGATCTGCATGGGCAAGGCTCCGGCTGGCGGTCGGGACGTAGGCTATCCGCCTTTCGCGACCCGCGCCACCGGCGCCGGCGTGGATGACGCAGGGTCGCCGATGATCCGCCGCACCGTTGAACGCGCGAAAAAGAAAGCGTAGATGTTCGCTTGTGTTCGTTTGCGAGGGTGACATGCGCGATTCCTACGATCTGTTCATCATCGGCGGCGGCATCAACGGCTGCGGCATCGCGCGCGATGCGGCGGGGCGCGGCCTGTCGGTCGGTCTGGCCGAGATGGGCGACCTCGCGGGCGCGACCTCCTCTTCCTCGACCAAGCTGTTCCATGGCGGGCTGCGCTATCTGGAATATTGGGAGGTGCGGCTGGTCCGCGAGGCGCTGAAGGAACGCGACGTCCTCTTGCGCAACATGCCCCATATTTCCTGGCCGATGCGCTTCGTCCTGCCGCTGTCGCCCGAGATGCGGTTCGAGGGCGGGACGCCCACCTCGAAACTGCTCGGCACGGTCATGCCGTGGCTGAAGGGGCGGCGGCCCGACTGGCTGATCCGCGCGGGCCTGCTGATGTATGACAGCCTGGCCAAGTCGAAGGTGCTGCCGGGAACGCGGACGGTCTCGCTGCGCGGTACGGCCGAGGGGGCGCCGCTGGAGGATCGGTTCGAGAAGGCGTTCGAATATTCCGACGCCTGGGTCGAGGACAGCCGCCTGGTCGTGCTGAACGCGCGGGACGCCGCCCAGCACGGGGCCGAGATCGCCGTCGGCACCCGCGTCGTCAGCGCCGAGCGCGACGGCGACGACTGGCTGATCACCCTCGACGGAGAGCGGACGGGCCAAGTGCGCGCGAGAATGCTGGTCAACGCCGCCGGTCCCTGGGTGGGCGAGGTCATCCGCGGCGTCGTGCGCTCCAACGCGACCGAGGGGGTGCGACTGGTCCGCGGCTCGCATATCGTGACGCGGCGGCTGTATGACCACGACAAGTGCTATTTCTTCCAGGGTGCCGACGGGCGGATCATCTTCGCGATCCCCTACGAGACGGATTTCACCCTGATCGGCACCACCGACGCCGAGCATCACGACCCCGACAGCCGCCCCGTCTGCACGCCCGAGGAGCGTGACTATCTGATCGATTTCGTCAACGGCTACTTCAAGCGTGACATCGGGCCGGGCGATGTCGTGTGGACCTATTCCGGGGTCCGGCCGCTCTATGACGACGGGGCGACTTCGGCCACGGCCGCGACGCGCGACTACGTCCTCAAGGTCGAGGCTCGGGGCGGGGCGCCGGTACTCAACATCTTCGGCGGCAAGATCACCACGTTCCGCAAGCTGGCCCAGGCCGCGATGGAGAAGATCGAAGATCACCTGTCCACCGATCGCGGGCCGTGGACGCAGGACGCGCCGCTTCCCGGCGGCGATTTTCCAGTCGACGGCGTGGCCGAACAGATTGCGGGCCTGCGCGCGGCCTATCCCTTCCTGACCGCACCCTGGGCGCTGCGGCTCGTGCGCGCCTACGGGACCGACGCACGCGCGGTTCTGGGCCAGGCCACCACGGCCGAGGATCTGGGCGAGGATTTCGGCGCCACGCTGACCGGGGCCGAGGTGGCCTGGCAGATGGACCGCGAATGGGCCCGGCGGGCCGAGGACGTCCTGTGGCGGCGCACCAAGCTGGGCCTGCGGCTCGACCAGGCACAGGTCGCGCGGCTGGAGGCCTGGATGTCGGAGCGGCGCGCGACGCAGACGACCGCTGCCTGAGCCGCCGTCAGGCGGTGAATCGCAGGTCGGTGAAGCGCCGGCGCAGCGCGGCCGTCCCGGGTGCGATCCGCGCGGGATCCTCCGACAGGGCCCGCGACAGCAGCGACATGATCGCGGGCGCGTCTTCGGGCGCCACGCCCCGGCGCGCCAGTTCGGGCGTGCCGACGCGCAGGCCGTTCATGTCCCCCGCGACGGGCGCGATGGGCAGGCCGATCCCACAGGTCAGGAACCCGGCCCGCTCCAGCCGGCGCGCCATGGCTTGTCCGCCGCCGAACGGCGCCGCCTTGATCGCGAACTGGTGGCTTTCCGTCCCGCCCCGTTCGGCGGCGAAGACCGGCAGGCCCGCATCGGTGGCCGCGCGTGCCAGAGCCCGCGACAGGTCGACCATCGCCCGGGCATAGTTGGCCCCGCAGGCCACCCAGTCCTGCAGCGTCACGCCCAGCGCCGCGGTCTTGGCCACGTCGAAATTGGCGGTCAGACCGGGAAAGGCCACCGCTTCCAGCCGGCGGGCGATGTCGGCGTCGTTCGTCACGATCAGCCCGGCCGCCGGGCCGCCCAGCGATTTGTAGGTGCTCATGGTCATGACATGCGCGCCCTGCGTCAGCGGGTTGTCCCAGGTGCGCCCGGCGATCATCCCGCACAGATGCGCCGCGTCGAACATCAGATGCGCGCCCACCTCGTCGGCGACGCCGCGGATGGCGGCGACGGGATGCGGGAACAGGTTGAGCGAGGCGCCCAGCGTGATCACGCGCGGTCTCACCCGCCGCGCCAGATCGCGCAACGCGTCCGGGTCGACGGTATAGCCGTCCTTCGCCACCGGCGCCTCGTGGATCTGGAGGCCGAACAGGCCCGCGCAGCCGGGGGCGTGGTGGGTCACGTGACCGCCGATCGTGGCGGGCGGCACGATGATCGCGTCGCCGGGCCGGGCCAGTGCCATGAACGTCATCAGGTTGGCCACCGCCCCCGAGGGCACGCGCAGCTCGACATGGGCGGCATCGAAGACCCGCGCGGCCAGGCGGGCGGCAATGACCTCGATCTCCTCGACGGCGCCGAGGCCCATCTCGTATTTCTCGCCCGGATAGCCGAGCGAGGGGCGCGAACCGATACCGGCGGAGAGCAGCGCCTCGGCCCGCGGATTCATGACGTTCGTGGCCGGGTTCAGGTTGAACGCCTCGCGATCGTGGATGTCGCGCGTGCGGGCGGCCAGCACCTCGATCCGCCGGACGGGGTCCTCGGGCAGGTGAAGCGCGTCGATACGTTCGGTCACCGCATCGGGCAGCCAGGGGCGGGGGGCGAGGTTCGTCATGCGCGGTCTCCGGGCGTATCTGCGGGTGGTTTCGCCGCGCCGGGGGCTTGCGGTCAACTCAGGTTCAGTGAAACTGAGGCTCAGGAAAATTGAAGGAACTTCATGCCCGTCCGACCGCGCCCCGCGCCCGATCTGCCGCTGAACGCCCTGCGCGCGCTGGAGGCCGCCGCGCGGCTGGGCGGCTTCGCCCCGGCGGCGGCGGAACTGGGCGTGGCACCGAATGCCGTGACCGCGCATGTCAAGGCACTGGAGGAGCGGCTGGGGTTGCCGCTGTTCCACCGCCATCCGCGCGGCGTGCAACTGACCGAAGCGGGCCGCCGCGCGTTGCCTGCCCTGACGGCGGCCTTCGACGCGCTCGACCAGGCCAAGACGCATCTGCGGCATGAGGCGGCGCCGCCGCGTCTGTCGGTGGCGGCGCTTCCAGCGGTGGCGCAGCTTTGGCTGCGGCCGCGTCTGGCCCGGTTGCAGGCCGCGATTCCCGGCCTTTCGGTGTCGATCACCGCGATGGAGGCGCCGCCCGCGCCCAAGCGCAGCCCGCAGGATATCGCGATCTTCATCGGGCCGGGCGGGCGCGACCACATCGTCCCCGTCGCCGCGCCCGATGCGGGTCAGGGCCCGCGCCTCGGCGACGGGTCATGGGCCGACGACTGGGCGCATTGGCAGGCCGGCGCGGGCGGGGTCGCACTGCCGGGATCGGGGGCGGGGCCGGTTCATTCGCTCTATGCGCTCGCGGTCGATGACGCGCTGCAGGGGGCGGGCGTCCTGATGGGGCGCCTGTCGCTGATCGCGGGCCATCTGCGTGCGGGACGGTTGGCGGAACTGGGCCCCCGCGTGGCCATCCGGCAGGGGATCGAGATCGCCGCGCGCAACCACGCGCCCCTGACCGTGCGGGCCGCGCGCCTTCTGCGGGTGGAACTTGCGACGGGTGACAGGCCGGGCGCGGCGGGCTAGCGTCCGGCCAGACCGCAGGGGCCGCGCATGACCACGATCCTCGTCTTCGGCGACAGCAACACCCACGGGACCCGGCCGCAGCATCGCCTGGGTCAACTGGACCGGCACCCGAAATCCGCGCGCTGGCCCGAAGTCATGGCCCGGACCCTGGACGCCGACGTCATTGTCGAGGGGCATCCCGGTCGCACGACCGTTCACGACGATCCGATCGACGGCGCCCACAAGAACGGGGTGCCTGCGCTGGCCGCGTTGCTCGAAAGTCACCGTCCGCTGGACCTGGTGGCGATCATGCTGGGCACGAACGACTGCAAGGCGCGGTTCGGCCAGCGGGGTTGGGACATTGCCGCCGGGGTCGGGCGTCTGGCGCAGATGGTCCAGGCGTCGACGGCGGGGCCGGGCGGGGCGGCGCCGAAGGTCCTGCTGATCGCGCCGGTCCCGGTGGAGGAGCGGGGCATCCTGGCAGAGATGTTCCAGGGCGGTCGGGTCCGGTCGCGGGCCATCGCGCCCGCCCTGAAGGAGGAGGCCGCGCGCTTGGGCTGCGCCTTTTTCGATGCGGGCCGCGTGGCCGAGGTGGACGGCCTCGACGGGGTCCACCTGTCGGCGGGCGCGCAGCAGTCGCTGGGCCTGGCGCTGGCGGAAGCCGTGGGCGCGCTTCTCGCGGGTTGAGGCGCCGGGGTCAGTCCTCCGGCTCCTTCTCCTCCAGCAGAACGCGGGCGGCGTCGCCCTCCAGGTCGTCGTACTGCCCTGCGCGCAGCGTCCAGAGGCAAGCCACGAGGCCCAGCCCGCCCAGCAGGACGGAGACCGGGATCAGAACGACCAGGACGTTCACGACCGCACCGCGTTCAGCACGACGCTGATCGACGACAGCGACATGGCAAGTGCCGCCAGGAAGGGCGTGGCGAGGCCGGCCAGCGCGATCGGGATCGCGACCAGGTTGTAGGCCGCCGCCAGCGCGAAGTTCTGGAGGATCCGTCGCGCGGCCCGCCGCCCGAGGGTCAGCACCTCGTCCACGCGCATCAGGTCCGATCCCAGCAGCACGACATCGGCCGCCACCCGCGCCGCGTCGAGGGCCGATGCGGGCGCGATGGCGGCGTGGGCCGCGGCCAGCGCGGCCGTGTCGTTCACCCCGTCGCCCACCATCAGCACCCGGCGCCCCTGCGCCGAGAGGTCCGCGACCATCGCGGCCTTGTCCTCGGGGCGCATGGCGGAATGGACCCGGTCCAGACCCAGCCGTGCGGCCATCTCGGCGGCGGCGGCGGGGTGGTCGCCGGTGACCAGGCGAACCTCCAGCCCCCGGGCCATCAGCTTCTGCACGAGGTCGCGGGCCCCGTCGCGCAGCCGCTCCTCCAGGGGGAGGAGGTGGAGATCGGATCCGATGCGCAGGGCGACCCCGTCCGCGCCACCGCCCAGATGGACGGGCAGGCCACGCCAGACGCCGTGCATGCCGTCACCCGGCACCTCGCGCAGGTCGTCGATGGGGGTGGACGGCGTGTCGGCCAGCGCGTCCGCGATGGCGCGCGAGGCGGGATGCTGCGAGGCCCGCGCCAGACTGACGGCGACATGCCGCGCGTCCTGAGGCAGCGTCGCGGGCAGCGCGAAGGCCCGTTCGGTGACGGTGCCGGTCTTGTCCAGCAGCACGCAGTCGATTTCGGCCAGGCGTTCCAGGGCGGTGGGCGATTTGACCAATGCGCCGCGCCGGAAAAGCCGCCCGGTCATGCTGGCCGTCACGGCCGGCACCGCCAGGCCCAGAGCGCAGGGGCAGGTGATGATCAGGACCGCCGTGGCCACGCCGATGGCGAGCACCACCTGACCGGTCGCGGCCCACCAGCCGAGGAACGCCAGCGCGGCCAGGACATGGACCACCGGCGCGTAGAGGCGCGCGGCCCGGTCGGCCAGGCCGCTGTAACGGTGGCGCCCGGTCTCGGCGACCTCGACCAGGGCGGCCAGGCGGCGCAGGGTGCTGTCCTCGGCCCGCGCCGTCGCGCGCAGGACCAGCGGCGCGTCCAGCACGATCTCGCCGGCGCAGACGCGGTCGCCGGCGGCGATGCGGACCGGGGCCGACTCGCCCGTCAAGGCGGAGCGGTCGAGCGTGGCGGCCGCTTCGGCGGTGCCGTCGACCGGCGCGCGCGCGAAGGCCGCAAGCGCGATACGGTCGCCCGGCGCGATCGCTTCGACGGGGACGGTCCGGGGGATGTCGCCCTCCAGCCGCGTCGCGCGGGGCAACTCCAGTGCGGCCAGATCGGCCGCGGCCGACCGCGCCGCCCGGCGGGCCCGGTGGTCGAGATAGCGCCCCGCCAGCAGGAAGAACGTCAGCGACAGCGCCGCGTCGAACCACGCGGTCTGGTCATGGCGGATCGCCGCGGCGAGCGACGTGGCGCAGGCCAGCGCGATGGCCAGCGCGATGGGGACGTCCATGTTCAGCCGCCCGGCGCGCAGGGCGGACCAGGCCGAGGTGAAGAACGGCAGCGCCGCGAAGGCGACCGCCGGCAGCGCGATCGCGGCCGAGATCCAGTGGAACAGCGCCAGCGTCGCGTCCGTCGCGCCGGACCAGGTCGCCACCGATAGCGCCATGACGTTCATCATCGCGAAGCCCGCGACCGCGATCCGGGCCAGCAGCAGGCGGCCGGCCGGGTCGTCGTCGCGGTCCAGCGCGGCCTCGTCCATCTCGTGCGCCTCGAACCCGGCCTGCGCCAGCGCGGCCAGCGCGGGGGCGGCGCCCCGGCCCGGCGCGGCGACGATGCGCACCCGGCGACGGCCGAGGTTGACGCGGGCCGCGCGGATGCCGTCGACCCGGGCCAGCGTGGCCTCGACCCCGGCGATGCAGGCCGCGCAATGCACGCCCGGCAGCGACAGGTGCAGCACTTCGCCCGCGGCATCGCGGGCCGCGCGGCTGGCGGCGTGCGGCATGGGTCCGCAGGCCGGGCAGGCCGCCAGCGCCGTCAACGGACGACCAGGGGGATGCGGCGGCGGAAGGTCGTGCCGTCGGCGGCCAACATCTCGATGCGCAGGTTCCAGTTGCCGGGTGCGACGTCGACGGGCGCCGCGAAGGCCCCGCCCGTCCATTCCAGACGCGGCGTCGTATCCTGCGCCACGGTGGTCGCACGGCCCAGCGTCGCCGATACGATTTCGGGCATGACCGGCCCGGCGGCATCCGTCACGGCCAGGCGCAGCCGGCCATCGGCGACGGCGGCATCCACGGTCCAGCCCAGCGCGTCCTGCGCGGCCCGTTCGGCGTCGAAACGCTGACTGGCGACATAGGAACTCTCGGTCTCGATGCCGGGGAAGGTGCGCACGGCATTGACGGCCAGCGCCACGTTGACGCCGATGATGACGGCGAAGCCGCCGCAGAACAGGGCCAGCACGTGCCGGCCGGTCAGGGGGCGGTCAGCCCGCCGCGCCGGTGCGTTCATCGAAGCTCTCCTTGCCGTTGAAGATGGTGTCGCGATACGCCCGCTCGCCCGAGGCGACGTCTTCCACCCACAGGCGCAGGTCGGTCAGCGCGCGCGTGGCGGCGTCGCTGCCCGGGGCGGCGGTGACATAGACGCGCTGCTGGCGCGTGGCGTCGGGGGGGACGGTGACGATCCGGTCGTCCTCGCCTTCCAGCGAGATGGCCAGGGCGGTTTCGGATGTCAGCGAAAGATGAAACTCGCGCGCCTCGCCGTGCTTGTTGCGCAGGCGCACGTCATAGGCGTTGCGGATCGCGCCATCCGACAGCGTGACGAAGGTCGGGTTGCGCACGGGTGCGGCCGTCATCTCGATCTCCGGGCGGACGAACAGGGCGAAGACCAGCGCGACGCCGATCGCCAGCCAGGCGACCGAATAGAGGATCGTGCGGGGCCGGAAGATGTGGCGCCAGACTGGCTGGGGGGCCCAGACCTCGCTGTGCCGGGTCACGAAGGGCGCGGCGGCGGCGTGGGGGGCGGGCGCGGTCCTGCCTTCGACCGGCTCGACCGCAGTATCGCCCGATCCGGGTCTGCCGGTCGTGTTCGGGTCGTCCAGCGCGTCGGACCCCATGGGGCGGACGGGGGCGTGTTCGCCCGGCAGGACGGGCGGGCGGTCGTCCAGCGCCAGATAGTCGATCAGGCCACGGGGCTTGCCGATCTTCGCCATGACGTCGTCGCAGGCGTCGATGCAGAGCGCGCAGGTGATGCATTCCATCTGCTGCCCTTCGCGGATGTCGATGCCCATGGGGCAGACATTCACGCAGGCCATGCAGTCGATGCAGTCGCCCGCCCCCTTGACCCGCTTCTTGCCGCGTGGCTCGCCGCGCCAGTCGCGATAGCCGACGGTCAGCGTGCCCTCGTCCATCATCGCGCCCTGGATGCGCGGCCAGGGGCACATGTAGATGCAGACCTGCTCGCGCAGGAACCCGCCCAGCACGAAGGTCGTGCCCGTCAGGACGGCGATGGTGGCATAGGCCACCGGATGCGCGTCGAGCGTCAGCAGCTCGCGGGCCAGCGTCGGCGCATCGGCGAAATAGAACACCCAGGCCCCGCCCGTGGCCACGGCGATCAGCAGCCAGACCAGCCATTTGGTCAGACGCAGCCGCCATTTGCGCGCGTCCCACTTGGCCTTCCAAAGCCGGAAGCGGGCGTTGCGGTCGCCCTCGATCCAGCGTTCCACCAGGATGAAGAGGTCGGTCCAGACCGTCTGCGGGCAGGTGTAGCCGCACCAGACCCGGCCCAGCGCCGAGGTGAACAGGAACAGGCCGAGGCCGGCCATGATGAGCAGGCCCGCGACGAAGTAGAATTCGTGCGGCCAGATCTCGATCCAGAAGAAGTAGAAGCGCCGCCCGGCCAGGTCGACGAGCACCGCCTGGTCGGGAAGGTTCGGCCCCCGGTCCCAGCGGATCCAGGGCACGAGGTAGTAGATCCCCAACGTCAGCCCCATGATCCACCACTTGAGCGTGCGGAACCGGCCCGACACGCGACGGGGGAAAATCGGCTCCTGTGCCGCGAAAAGGGGGGCGGGCTGGGTCATCGGGGGGTCACCGGGCGCAATCCATCGGGGTCCGGATCGCACGAGCGGTCCCGGCACGCCTTGACGTGGATCAAGCCGTGCCGGGACCGGGTCGCATTGCGCCCGGCCGGGGCGTCAGTCGCCCGGCCGGGCGGGGGCGGTTTCAGTCGACCGGGCGAACCGGGGCCGCATCGGCCTCCGCCGGGGTTTCGTCGGCCGAGGCGGGGAAGCTCGCTTCGGGCACGTCGGCGGCTTCCTCGGCGGCGGCCTCGGACAGCGGGACGCCGACCTGCGCCTCGCCCCCGCCCAGGCCGTGGACATAGGCCGCGACGGCGCGGACCTGCGCCTCGCCCAGGCGGTCGCCCCAGGGGGGCATGACGCCGAAGCGGGAGTAGCGGATCGTATGCTCGACCGCCTCGGGCGTGCCGCCATAGAGCCAGATCGCGTCGGTCAGGTTCGGCGCGCCCAGTTCGCGGTCCCCCCGCCCGTCCTCGCCGTGACAGGCCGAGCAGTTGTCCAGGAAGAGCTGCGCGCCCTCCGCTTCTCCCTCGGCCAGGCCCGACAGGCCGCGGACATGGCTGACCAGCGCGGCGATCTCCTCGTCGGCGAGGATCTCGTCGAAGGCCGGCATCTCGGAATAGCGCGCGTCGGGGTCGTCCTCGTTGCGGATGCCGTGGCGGACGGTGTCGGCGATGTCCGTGATCTGTCCGCCCCAGAGCCAGTCATCGTCCAGCAGGTTCGGATAGCCGGCCGCCTGCACCCCCGCCGCGCCGCGCCCGTGGCATTGCGAACAATTGTTGGCGAAGACCGACGCGCCCGCGCGGACCGCGAAGCCATGCAGCGCCTCGTTGCGTTCCAGCACGCCCAGGTCTACGGTCCGCAGGCTTTCCAGCAGGTCCGCGTTCGACAGGTTCACGCGTTCGATCTCGGCGGCGACCTCGGCGCGGGTGGAATAGCCCAGCACGCCCTGCGTCGCCGAACTGACCATCGGCCAGGCCGGGAACAGGATCACGTAGACGATGCCCCAGGCCACGGTGGCGTAGAACGTCCAGAGCCACCATCGGGGCAGGGGCGTGTTCAACTCCTCGATGCCGTCCCAGGTGTGACCGGTGGTCTCGGTCCCGGTAGCCTCGTCGATGCGCTTTTCGTCAGCCATGTTTCGCGTCTTTCAGAAAGTCCGTGCCGCCGCAGGTGCAGCCGGCGCAGGAATTGGCGCAGCCGGGCGCGGCGTCGTCGTGGCGGAAGGGAACGGCGGCGGCGTCGTCGTGGAGCGGGCGCGATCCGGGGCGGAACGCCCAGACGATCACGCCCAGGAAGATCAGCGTCAGGATCAGCAGGACCCAGCTGTCCGCCAGTTCGCGCAGGAAGGAATAGGTGTCCATTGCGCCCTCCTATCTGTTCGGGTCGGGGGTGAAGGTCGAGAAGTCGACCAGGGTGCCCATCATCTGCAGATAGGCGATCAGGGCATCCATCTCGGTCAGCACGGGATTGCCATCGAAGTTGCGGACCTGCGCGCCCGGATAGCGTTCCAGGAGCCCGTCGATGTCGCCCCAGGGGTCGACCTGGACGTGGAAGTCGGCCGCGGCCATCTGGACCATCTCGTCGGTATAGGGGACGCCGACCATCCGGTGCGTGGCGACCAGATCCTCGATATGCTCCCCCTCCAGCCTCGTGTCGGCGAGGAACGCGTATTTCGGCATCACGCTCTCGGGCACGACCGATTGCGGGTCCATCAGGTGATCGACATGCCATTCGTCGCTGTAGCGCCCGCCGACGCGGGCCAGGTCCGGCCCCGTCCGCTTGGACCCCCATTGGAACGGATGGTCGTACATCGATTCGGCGGCGAGGCTGTAATGGCCGTAGCGTTCGACCTCGTCGCGCATCGGGCGGATCATCTGGCTGTGACAGACATAGCAGCCCTCGCGGACGTAGATTTCGCGCCCCGCCAGTTCCAGCGGAGAGTAGGGGCGCATGCCGTCCACGTCCTCGATCGTGTTTTCCAGCCAGAATAGCGGTGCGATCTCGACGATTCCGCCGACGGTCACCACCAGGAAGCTGGCCACCAGCAGCAGTGTCGCGTTTCGCTCCAGCCGCTGATGGAAGGTGATCGTTTCGGTTTCGGGCGGCAACTCGTTGGGCAGCTCGCCCGGGGCGTCCGACAGGGTCGAGACCTTCGGGTCGTCCTCGGGGTCGTAGTTCGGGTTTCTCGGGTCCTTGCTCATGGGTTCACTCCGCGGGTGTGGCGATGGCGTCGGTGCGGGGCGCGCGGATCGTCATCCACATGTTCCACGCCATCAGCAACGCGCCGCTCAGGTACAGGACGCCGCCCAGGCCACGCACCACGTACATCGGGAACTTGGCGTCGACGGTGTCGGCGAAGGAGTTGACGAGGAAGCCGTTCGCGTCGACCTCGCGCCACATCAGGCCCTCCATGATTCCGGTCACCCACATCGAGGCGGCGTAGAGGACGATCCCCACCGTCGCGAGCCAGAAATGGGTGTTGATGGCCGAGACCGAGTACATCTGCGTCCGACCCCAGAGCTTCGGCGTCAGGAAGTAGAGGCAGCCGAAGGTGATCAGCCCGTTCCAGCCGAGCGCGCCGGAATGCACGTGCCCGATCGTCCAATCGGTGTAGTGCGACAGCGAGTTGACCGCGCGGATCGACATCATCGGGCCCTCGAAGGTCGACATGCCGTAGAAGGCGAGCGAGGCCACGAACATGCGGATGATCGGGTCGGTGCGGATCTTGTCCCACGCGCCCTGCAGCGTCATCAGGCCGTTGATCATGCCACCCCAGGACGGCATCCAGAGGATGATCGAGAACACCATGCCCAGCGTGGCGGCCCAGTCGGGCAAAGCGGTGTAGTGCAGGTGGTGCGGTCCCGCCCAGATATAGAGGAAGATCAGCGCCCAGAAGTGGATGATCGACAGCTTGTAGGAATAGACCGGGCGGCCCGCCTGCTTGGGCACGAAATAGTACATCATTCCCAGGAAGCCCGCGGTCAGGAAGAAACCCACGGCGTTGTGGCCGTACCACCACTGCGTCATCGCGTCCTGCACGCCGGCGAAGACCTGAACCGACTTGGAGCCCCAGACCGAGACCGGGATCGCCAGGTTGTTGACCACGTGCAGCATCGCCACGGTCACGATGAAGGCGAGATAGAACCAGTTGGCGACGTAGATGTGCCGTTCCTTGCGGTTCAGGATCGTGCCCATGAAGACGGCCAGATAGGCCAGCCAGACCACCGTCAGCCAGATATCCACGTACCATTCCGGCTCGGCGTATTCCTTGGACTGGGTGGCCCCCAGCAGGTAGCCCGTCGCCGCCAGGACGATGAACAGGTTATAGCCCCAGAAGACGAACCAGGCCGCGTTTCCGCCCCAGAGGCGGGCGCCGCAGGTGCGCTGCACGACATAGAAGGACGTGGCGATCAGGGCGTTGCCGCCGAAGGCGAAGATCACGGCCGAGGTGTGCAGCGGCCGCAGGCGGCCGAAATTGGTGAAGGGCTGGCCCCAGTCGAAGTTCAGCGCCGGGAAGGCCAGCTGAAACGCGATGAAGGTCCCCACCAGGAACCCCGCGATGCCCCAGAAGGCGGTGGCGACGACGCCCGCTCGTATGGGCCCGTCCATGTATCCGCGTGCGGGCGTCGGGGCGCCGATGGGCGCCTCCTCCATGCCGCGCAGGGTCCATAGGAACAGGCCCGTGGCGATCATCATGATGATGATGGCATGCACCATGTAGGCCGCGTCGCGGGCCCAGCTCGCGGCTATCGCGGCGAACAGGGCCAGCAGGCCGAGTGCCACGAGTTTCAGATAGTCGGACATGCGCCGTCCCCTTCCCGGTCTTCTCCGGGGGGCGGGATGGCCCACGAGCGGCGCGCGCGCCTTGATTCAGGTCAATCGGGCGTCAGACGATGGGCGCGCCGTCGGCGTCCTCGCCCGCCGCCTCGGCCAAAAGGCCAGGATCGGCGGTCGAGATGCCGCGTAAACCGTCGGTCGCGATCACCCCGTCGCGGCGCAGCGCGGTCATCTGCCGGCTGACGGTCTCGATCGTTAGCCCCAGATAGGTGGCCATCGCGTCGCGGGTGATCGGCAGTTCGGCCCGCGCGGGCCCGCCATCCAGCGTCGCGCGACGCAGGATCATCAACAGGAACGTCGCGACCTTCTCGCGCGCGGTCTTGCGGCCCAGCAGCAGCATCCATTCGCGCGCGGCGTCCAGCTCGTCCAGGGCCATCTCCAGCAGGCGGTCTGCCACGTGGGGCGTGTCGCGCAGCAGCGCCTCGAAGGCCGAGCGGCGGAACATGCACAGCGTCAGGTCGGTCGCGGCCGTCACCTGGTAGGCCGTGCGGTCGCGCCCCGGCCGCCCAAGGAAATCGGACGGCAGCAGGAGGCCCACCATCTGCGTGCGCCCGTCCTCCATCGAACGGGTCAGCGTGGCGCAGCCCTGGACGACCGACGCGGCGAAATCGAGCGGCTCGCCCTCCATCACCACGGTCTCGCCCGCCTTCCAGCTGCGATAGGTCTTGATATCGTTCAGAACCGAAAGCTCGTCGGGTTCGCACTGGGCGCAGACGGCGCGGTGCCGGATGGGGCATGCGCTGCAATCGGTCTCGATGCGGAGGGTGGAATCACGTCGGGCCATGGGAGGCATCTACGAACCCCATTGACCTGCATCAAGGCGGAACCCCCGTGTGCGGACCAAGGATACCGCCATGACCGACCACGCATTCCTGTCCCGCCACGGCCTGTTCCAGGCGCGCGCGCCCCGCTACACCAGCTATCCCACGGCGCCGCATTTCGACCGCGCCGTGGGGCCCGCGCAGATGGAAGGGTGGCTCGCCTCGCTGCCCGAAGGGGCGGGCATCTCGCTTTACGTGCATGTGCCGTTCTGTCGCAGGCTGTGCTGGTTCTGCGCCTGCCGCACGCAGGGGACGAAGACGGACGCGCCGCTGCGCCCCTGGTTGGACGCGCTCCGGGCAGAGATCGACCTGATGGCCGACGCCATGCCGCAGGTCCGCATCGACCGGCTGCATCTGGGCGGCGGCACGCCCACGATCCTGCCACCCGAGATGCTGGACGAGATGGCCGAGGCACTGCGCGCCCGGTTCGCCTTCGCGCCCGGGGCCGAAATCTCGGTCGAGATCGATCCGACCGTCATCGACGACCCGCGCCTGGACGCGCTGGCGCGGCTCGGCGTGACCCGCGCCAGCATCGGCGTGCAGGATTTCGCGCCGAAGGTGCAGCATGCCATCGGACGCACGCAGAGCGTCGCGCAGACGCGCGAGGCGGTGGAAGGGCTGCGTGCCCGGGGCGTCTCCGGGCTGAACCTCGACCTGCTTTACGGTCTGCCGTTTCAGGATGCGAACAGCTTGGGACGGACCGTCGACCAGGCGCTGACGCTGTTCCCCGACCGGATCGCGCTGTTCGGCTATGCGCATGTGCCCTGGGTGGCGCGGCGGCAGGTGATGATCCCCGCCGATGCGTTGCCGAACGCGGAAACCCGTATGGCCCTGTTTGCGCAGGCCTCCGACCGCTTGACCGGGGCCGGGTTCGCGTCGGTGGGCATCGACCATTTCGCCCGCCCCGCCGACGGCCTGTGCGTGGCCCAGGACGAGGGCCGGCTTCGTCGCAACTTCCAGGGCTACACGGACGACGATTGCGAGACACTGATCGGGCTGGGGCCGTCCGCGATTTCGCGTCTGCCGCAGGGATATGCGCAGAACGATCCCGGCACGGCAAAATGGCAGGCTGCGGTCCGCGCCAGGCGACCGGCCACGTTGCGCGGCCATGCCCTGTCGACCCGCGATCGGCTTGAGGCCGTGGCGATCGAGGAGCTTCTGTGCCGCTTCGGCGCCGAGGCCGAGGTCGTCGCGGCCCGGGCGGGCGCGGACCCGGCCGAGGCCCGGGCACTGCTGGCAGGTGTCGCCGCCGATTGGCCCGAGGCGGTGCGCCCGACCGCGCGCGGTATCCGTATCGTCGGACGCGCCCGGCCCTTGGCCCGCCTGATCGCGATGTCCATCGACGGATATGAACGGGGCGACCGGCACAGCCTGGCCGTCTGACGCGGGCCTTCCCCGACGGCGGAAATCGGGCTAGGGCGCCACCGGGCAGGGGGCGCCGATGGACGACGTGTTCGAGACGATTTCCGCACATCTGGACCGGGTGACGCGCGCCGGCCGGTTCCTGAACGCGGGCTTGGCCCGGATCGACGGGCGCGGCGAGGTCGCGCGGGTCTTCGGCCGCGTGGCCCCAGGGGGAGACCCGCTGCGACGGACCGATCTTCGGCTGCGCATGGCGTCGATCTCGAAGGCGGCGACTGCGCGGGCGGTCTTGATCTGCGCGAACCGGGCGGGCGTGCCGCTGACGACGCCGCTGTCGGAGGTACTGGATGTGGATCTGCCCGGCGTGACGCTCGACCACCTGCTGTCGCACCTGTCGGGCCTGACGGATCACGGTGGATACCTGATCGAGCCGCCCCAGACGCCCCGCGCCTTCCTGTCCGACCGCCCCGAAGCGGTCTCGACGAACCCGCCGGGGACATTCTTTCGATATGCCAACCTCAACTACATCCTGCTGGGCATCGCACTGGAGGTGATCGCGGGCGACCGGTTCGACCGTATCCTTCGGCGCGAGGTCCTGGCGCCGGCGGGGATCGCTGGCGGGTTCAACTGGGCCGGCGTCGCACCGGACGACCGGAACCCGCTGCCGGTCTGGCAGCGCCACGGCGACGCCCTGACCTGCGAGGCGGACGGGCCCGACACCGATTGGGGGGCCGAGGTGATCTGGCGCGGCGGACGCGGCGCGCCGATGGCCGATTACCGCCCAGGTCGCGACACGACGTGGTTCTCGCCCCATGCCGGCCTGCGCATGACCGTGGGCGAAGCGGCCCGCCTGGCCCGCGCGCTGGGCGCCGATGACGACATCGCGCGGGCGCAGCGCCGGGCACGATGGCGCTTCGACGGGACGAACGGGGCCGATTGCGATGGCTTGTTCCCCGCCTTCGGGGCGGGCGTCACGATCTATGACGGGCATCCCCGCATCCCCGGGCGGTTGGTCGGGCACGCGGGCCATGCGCTGGGCTTCACCGGCGGCGTCTGGGCCGACCGCGCTACCGGGGCGGGCTGGGCCTATTTCCTGAACGGATCGCCCGACCTGACCGACGGCCAGGATGAGGAAGCGTTCTACGACGACGACGAACTTCAGGTCATGGCGCGGATCTGAGCGCCACGCGCAGCCGGTCCGCCATGTCCCGATACTGCTCGCCCAAGGGACTGGTGCGGCGCCAGACCATGCCGACAACGCGGCGCGGCCCGGGCGCGGGAAACCGGTCGATCGCCACCGGCGCGGACCGGGTCTCGACCCCGACCGCCATCTCGGGGATCAGCGTGACCCCGATGCCGGACGCGACCATCTGAACCAGCGTCGACAATGTCGATCCGTCAAGGCCGGGGCGCGGCCCGGCGGTGGCGATGTCGCAGAAGGACAGGGCCTGATCGCGGAAGCAATGCCCCTCCTCCAGCAGCAGCAGGCGCATCTCCTGCAGGTCCTCGCGCGCGGGCATCGGGGCACCGCGGTCGGTGGCGGCGCGGATCAGGACGAAGGATTCGGTCAGGAGTGGCGTCTCGATCAGCGAGGGCTCGGATATCGGCAGCGCCACCACCGCCGTGTCGATCGCCCCGTCGGCCATCTCCTCGATCAGGCGCGAGGTCACCGTCTCGCGGATGTCGAGGTCCAGGCCGGGATAGGCCGCGGTCAGCGTTCGGATCAGCCTTGGCAGCAGGTACGGCGCCACGGTCGGGATGATCCCCATCCGAAGCCGTCCGGCGAAGCCGCCCTGCGATACGCGGGCGAGGTCGCCCAATTCGTCGACGCTGCGCAGGATGTCGCGGACGCGGGGGGCGAACTGCGCGCCGAAGGCGGTCATGGCGACCTGGCGCGGACCGCGTTCGAACAGCTTGGCGCCCAGCGTCTCTTCCAGTTCCCGAATCTGCACCGAGAGGGCCGGCTGCGAGATCGAGGAGGCGGCAGCCGCCCGCCCGAAATGCCGGTGCCGGGCCAGTGCCTCGAAGTACCGCAACTGGCGCAGGGTCAGGTTGTTCATAGGGTCAGATTATCGTCGGGATATGGAAATGCAACTTTTCGCAATGGCGCGCCGGTGATACAGGAGCGGCATCTTCGGGCGCACGGCCCGCCAATTTCAGACATCGGGAGATCGAAACATGGACGGAAGCGATATTGGCGGCGGCAAATGCCCGGTCATCCATGGCGGGTCGCGCAGGGCCACGCATGGCGGGCGCGGCAATCGTGACTGGTGGCCGAACCAGCTCAACCTCGGGATCCTGCACCAGAACACGCCGGCGTCGAACCCGATGGCCCCGGATTTCGACTACCGCGAGGAATTCGCCAAGCTGGACCTGCCCGCGATCAAGGCGGATCTGACGGCGCTGATGACCGACAGCCAGGATTGGTGGCCGGCCGATTATGGCCATTACGGACCGTTCTTCGTGCGCATGGCCTGGCATTCCGCCGGGACCTATCGCACTGCGGACGGGCGCGGGGGCGCGTCGTCGGGGTCGCAACGTTTCGCGCCGCTCAATTCCTGGCCCGACAACGGCAACCTGGACAAGGCGCGGCGCCTGCTCTGGCCGATCAAGAAGAAGTACGGCAATGCCATCAGCTGGGCCGACCTGTTCATCCTGACAGGCAACGTCGCGCAGGAATCCATGGGCTTTAAGACGTTCGGATTCGGCGGCGGCCGCGAGGACATCTACGAGCCCGAGGAAGACGTCTATTGGGGCATGGAGGACGAGTGGCTGGGCGTCGAGGACCTGCGCTACGACAAGGGCGAGGACGGCAAGGGCCGGTTCCTGGAGAACCCGCTGGCGGCCGTGCAGATGGGTCTGATCTACGTCAATCCCGAAGGGCCGAACGGCAACCCCGATCCGCAGGCCAGCGCCCATGACATTCGCGACACGTTCGCCCGCATGGCGATGAACGACGAGGAGACGGTGGCCCTGGTCGCCGGCGGCCACACCTTCGGCAAGGGCCATGGCGCGGGCGACCCGTCGCTGGTCGGCGCCGAGCCCGAGGGCGGCGCGATGGAGGACATGGGCCTTGGCTGGAAGAACGCGTTCGAGAGCGGCCATTCCGGGCACACCACGACGTCGGGGATCGAAGGCGCCTGGACGCCCACGCCGACGACCTGGGACATGTCCTATTTCGACACGTTGCTGGGCAACGAGTGGGAGCTGACGAAATCGCCGGCGGGGGCGCATCAGTGGCGCCCGGTGGACCGTGCGACCGACGACCTGGTGCCCGACGCGCATGACCCGTCGAAGCGCCACGCGCCGATGATGACGACGGCCGATCTGGCGCTGAAGGTGGACCCGGACTACCTGCGCATCTCGCAGGACTATCACGCGAATCCCGACAAGTTCGCCGATGCCTATGGGCGCGCCTGGTTCAAGTTGACCCATCGCGACATGGGCCCCAGGATCCGCTATCTGGGCGACGAGGTGCCCGAGGAGGATCTGATCTGGCAGGACCCCGTCCCGGCCTGGGATCAGCCCGTCATCGATGCGGCGGGGATCGCCGACCTGAAGGCGCGGATCCTGGCATCGGGCCTGTCGGTCCCGGAACTGGTCGGGGCGGCCTGGGCCTCGGCCTCGACCTTCCGTGGCTCGGACAAGCGCGGCGGGGCGAACGGCGCGCGTGTACGCTTGGCCCCGCAGCGGGACTGGGAGGTCAACGATCCAGCGCAGCTGGCGCGCGTGCTCGATACGCTCGAAGGCGTCCGCGCCGAGTTCGGGCAGCCGATCAGCATGGCCGACATGATCGTGCTGGGCGGCACCGCCGCCGTCGAGAAGGCCGCGCGTGACGCCGGCCATGATATCGAGGTCCCCTTCACCCCCGGCCGCGCCGACGCGACCGCGGACCAGACCGATGCCGAGAGCTTCGCCCCGCTGGAGCCGACGGCCGACGGGTTCCGCAACTATCAGCATCACGAGGTCCGCATCTCGGCCGAGGAACTGATGGTCGACCGGGCGCAGTTGCTGACCCTGTCGGCGCCCGAGATGACGGTGCTTGTCGGGGGGCTGCGGATGCTGGACGCGAACACCGGCGGCACGCCGCACGGCGTCTTCACCGACCGGCCCGGGAAGTTGACCAACGACTTCTTCGTGAACCTTCTGGACATGTCGACCGAGTGGAAACCCGACGATGAGACCGCCGGCACCTATATCGGCCGCGACCGTGCGACGGGCGCGATCCGCTGGTCGGGCACGCGTTGCGATCTGGTCTTCGGGTCGAACTCGCAACTGCGCGCGATCGCGGAAGTCTATGCCCAGGACGATTCCGGCGCGAAGTTCGTCCGCGATTTCGTCGCCGCCTGGACCAAGGTGATGGAGTTGGATCGCTTCGATCTGACCTAAGGCGCCACCGGGCCGCGATACGCAGATCCCGTTTCGGGGCATGCGTGTCGCGGGTCTCCCGACCGACGCGATGGCGGATTTCCGCCGGTTCTAGGCCGGCGCGACCCGGCGTCAAGCCGTCAACCCGCTTGCAAAAGGGCAGTCCAGTCCGAACACTTGGCGACATGATGCGCCCGTTTGCCGGCGCCCACGTCTTCAAGGGAGTTTCGAACATGACACGTGTGACCCTGCTCGCCAGTGCCGCGACGCTGCTTGCCACATCCGCCTTCGCCGTCGAGATGCAGGCCGGAGATACGCTGGCCGAGGATCAGTCGCTCGACATTTCCGTTCTGGATCAGGCCAAGACGCTTGATCCGCAGCTGATCGAGGAGACGATCGGCAACCACATGGCCCGCCAGCTGTTCGAAGGGCTGACGCGCCAGGACGCGGACGGCAACCTGATCCCCGCCGTCGCGACGGAATGGACCAGCGACGACAACCAGACCTGGACCTTCAAGTTGCGCGACGATGCGCGGTGGTCCAACGGCGACCCGGTCACGGCGCAGGACTTCGTCTATGCCTGGCAGCGCGCGGCCGACCCCGCGACCGCCTCGCCCTACGCCTGGTATGTCGAGCTGACCTCGATCGAGAACGCCGCCGAGATCGTCGCGGGCGAGGCCGATCCCTCGACGCTGGGCGTCGAGGCCGTCGACGACCACACGCTGCAGGTCACGCTGACGCAGCCGCTGCCGTTCTTCCCCGCAATGACGACCTATTCGACGCTGTACCCCGCGCATCGGGCCACGATCGAGGCGCATGGCGACGACTGGACCAGCCCGGAGAACATGGTCTCGAACGGGGCATATATCCTCGACGAGGTGAAGGTGAACGAGTTCACGCGCCTGGTCCCCAACCCCGAGTACCATTCGGCCGAAGACGTCGCGATCGAGGAGATCACGGTCTTCGTGGTCAATGACCGCAACCAATCGCTGACCCGCTATCAGGCCGGCGAGTTCGACATGATGGACGACCTGCCCGCCGGCACCTATCCGGATCTGAAGGCGGAGTTCCCGGACGAGACGCATTCGACGCCGCGTCTGTGCAGCTACTATTACGCGATCAACCTGACCGACAGCGGTCACGAGGCGCTGCAGGACGAGCGGGTGCGCGAGGCGCTGTCCTACGCGGTCAATCGCGACGTGATCGTGGAACAGGTGCTCAAGGGCGGGCAATCCCCGGCCTA
This sequence comes from Jannaschia sp. S6380, assembly GCF_023015695.1. Classification (NCBI taxonomy): domain Bacteria; kingdom Pseudomonadati; phylum Pseudomonadota; class Alphaproteobacteria; order Rhodobacterales; family Roseobacteraceae; genus Jannaschia; species Jannaschia sp. S6380. The sequence continues at coordinate 1,777,263 of NZ_JALKAS010000001.1, read as the reverse complement.
CAACTTCACCCACGAGGCCACCGCCGGGTTCGAGATGCCCGAGATCGACTATGCCTCCTGGTCCCAGGACGAGCGGACGCAGAAGGCGCGGGACCTGATCGCGGAGGCGGGATACGGCCCCGACAACCCCATCGAGCTGGACCTGATCTACAACACGTCCGAGAACCACAAGGCGATCGCCACCGTGGTCAGCCAGATGTGGAAGCCGCTGGGCGTGAACACGACGCTGTCGAACTACGAATGGCAGAGCTACATCGACATCCGGGGCGAGCAGAACTTCGACATCGCCCGTTCGGCCTGGTGCGGCGACTACAACGAGGCGTCGACCTTCCTCGACCTGGTCACCACCACGCATGGCGCCAATGACGGCAAGTACTCCAACCCCGAGGTCGACCGCCTGATGGCCGAGAGCCGGACGATGGAAGATCCCAACGTCGCCTATACCCAGGTCGAACAGATCCTGGCCGACGAGATGGGGATCATCCCGATCTACCACTACACCCAGAACTTCATGCTGGACCCGTCGATCCGGAACTGGCCGATGAACAACGTGGAAAACAACTGGTACGTGCAGGACATGTACCGCGCCGCGTCCGAGTGACGGGGCAGGGGCGGCGTCCGCGCCGCCCCGTTCGCTGAATGGTCGCCTTCATCCTCAGACGTCTGCTTGTCGCGGTTCCGGTGCTGCTGCTGCTGGTGGTGCTGACCTTCGTGCTGATGTACACCGCGCCGGGCTCGCCCTTCGCGACCGAACGCGGCGTGCCCGCGGCGGTGCTGCAGAACCTCGAACGCGAATACGGTCTGGATCAGCCCTTCGCGGTGCAGATCTGGACCTACATCACCAATATCGTCACCGATTTCGACTTCGGACCCAGCTTCGTCTACCGCGACCAGGATGTGAACGACCTGATCGCGCAGGGCTTCCCCGTCACGCTGACCTACGGGTTCTGGGCCTTCGTTTTGGCGGTGTTGGTCGGCGGCGCGCTGGGGATCATGGCGGCGATCCGCCAGAACACCTGGCTCGACTACCTGGCGGTCGGCGTCTCGATCGGGGCGCAGGTCCTGCCGAACTTCGTGCTGGCGCCGATCCTGGTGCTGGTCTTCACGCTCTGGCTCGGCTGGCTGCCGGGCGGCGGCTGGCAGGGCGGTCAGGTGGAATACGTGATCCTTCCGGTCATCGCGCTGGGCACCAGCTTCATGGCGTCGATCGCGCGGATCGCGCGCGCCTCCATGCTGGAGGTGCTGTCGTCCAACTTCATCCGCACCGCCCGCGCCAAGGGCCTGCCGGGCCACCGGATCATCCTGCGCCACGCGCTCAAGCCTGCGCTGCTGCCGGTGATCTCCTATCTGGGGCCGGCCTTCGTGGGCATGATCACCGGGTCGGTGGTGATCGACATCTATTTCTCGACCGGCGGCATCGGGCAGTTCTTCGTCGCCTCCGCGCTCAACCGTGACTACGGGGTGATGATGGGCATCACAGTGCTGCTGGGGGCGCTGACCATCCTGTTCAACCTTCTCGTCGACGTGGCCTATGCCTGGATCGACCCCAAGATCCGCTACTGATGCGGGGCGCCACGCTCACCGATGCCAGCGCACTGGCCGACGCCCCCCGCGGGCGCAGCCTCTGGGCCGATGCGCGGCGGCGGTTCTTCCGCAACAAGGCGGCGGTGGCGGGCCTGATCGTTCTGGGCCTGATCGCCGCCGTGGCGATCGTCGGCCCCTTCATCGCCCCCTGGAGCTACGAGGAGATCGACTGGGCCGTCCTCGGCCAGGTCGAGACGCTGGGCCGGCCTTCGCTGGCCACGGGGCACTGGTTCGGCACCGACACATTGGGCCGCGACCTGTTCGCCCGCACGGTGCAGGGCACGCAGATCAGCCTGATGGTCGGCGTCGTGGGCGCGCTGATCGCCGTCGTGGTCGGCACGCTCTATGGCGCGGTCGCCGGCTATTTCGGCGGGCGGGTCGACGGCGCCATGATGCGGACGGTCGATGTCCTGATGTCGATCCCCTACATGTTCGTCCTGATCCTCTTGCTGGTGGTGTTCGGTCGCTCGATCCTGATGCTGTTCGTGGGCATCGGCCTGATCTCCTGGCTCGACATGGCGCGGATCGCGCGCGGCCAGACGCTGGCGCTCAAGGGGCGCGAGTTCGTCGAGGCGGCGATCGCCACCGGCGTGCACCCGTTTCGCATCATCCTGCGTCACATCGTGCCCAACCTTCTGGGCGTCATCATCGTCTATGCGACGCTGCTCGTCCCCTCGATGATCATCTACGAGTCGTTCATCTCGTTCCTCGGCCTCGGCGTGCAGGAGCCGCTGACCTCCTGGGGCGCACTGATCAACGACGGCGCCGCCGAGATGCGCAACGGCACGATCTGGCAGCTCCTCTTTCCGCTGAGCTTCTTCGTCGCGGGTCTGTTTGCGTTCTTCTTCATCGGCGACGGGTTGCGCGATGCGCTCGACCCCAAGGACCGCTGAGAATGACTGCGCCGGAGGATCGCTGATGCTGCTCGATGTCGATGACCTCACGGTGTCATTCGACACGCCCGACGGATCCGTGCACGCTGTCAACGGCATCTCGTTCGACCTCGACGCGGGCGAGACGATGGCGATCGTGGGCGAGTCCGGCTCGGGCAAGACGCAGCTGGCCTTCGCGATCCTGGGGCTGCTGGCGCGCAACGGGCGCGCCGCGGGGTCGGTGCGCCTGAACGGGACCGAGATGCTGAACCTGCCGGAACGCGCGCTCAACAAGCTGCGCGCCGAGCAGGTGGCGATGATCTTCCAGGATCCGATGACGTCGCTGAACCCCTATCTGCGCGTGGGCGACCAGATGGCCGAGGTGCTGCAACTGCATCAGGGCCTGTCCAGGCGCGACGCCCTGGCCGAGAGCGCCCGCATGCTCGAGGCAGTGCGCATCCCCGATGCCGAGGGGCGCCTGCGGATGTATCCGCACGAATTCTCCGGCGGGATGCGCCAGCGGATCATGATCGCGATGGCGCTGCTCTGCCGTCCGAAGCTGCTGATCGCGGACGAGCCGACGACCGCGCTCGACGTCACGGTGCAGGCGCAGATCATGGATCTTCTGTCCGAGATCCGGGCCGAGTTCGGAACGGCCATCATCCTGATCACCCATGACCTGGGCATCGTGGCCGGCGCCTGCGCGCGCACCACGGTCATGTATGGCGGCCGGGTGATGGAGACGGGACCGACGGAGGACGTCTTCGACCGCCCCGCCCATCCCTATACCACAGGCCTGCTGGCGGCAGTGCCGCGGCTGGACGCCGCGCAGGAAAACCTGAACACCATTCCGGGCGATCCGCCCGACCTGACCGACCTGCCGCCCGGCTGTCCCTTTGCCGCGCGCTGCCCGCTGGTTCGCGATGCCTGCGACGTCATGCCCCCGCTGGAGACGTTCGACGGAAACCGCGCCCGCGCCTGCCACGCCCCCCTGTCCGAAATTCCGGAGGCGACGCCATGAGCCCGCGCCTGCTGTCGGTCGAGGAGCTGGACGTGACCTTCCCGGTCACGCCGCGCGGTGCCTGGCCCTGGACGAAACCGCTCGGGCTTCAGGCGGTGTCGAAGGCCGACCTTCAACTGGACGAGGGCGAGACGTTGGGCCTCGTGGGCGAGTCGGGATCGGGCAAGTCGACGCTGGCCCGCGCGATCATCGGCACGGTACCGGCCACCGGCGGGCGCATCCTGTGGAAGGGGCGCGACATCACCGGCTCCGACGCCGCCGACCGGCGCCGCTTGGGGCGCGAGATGCAGATGGTGTTCCAGGACCCGCTGGCTGCGCTGAACCCGCGGATGACGGTCGGCCAGATCGTGGCCGAACCGCTGCGGACGCATCGCCCGGACATGCGGTCGGACGAACGCGCCCGCGCCGTGGGCCAGATGATGGAACGGGTCGGGCTGCTGCCGTCGCTGTTCAACCGCTACCCGCACGAATTCTCGGGCGGGCAGTGTCAGCGCATCGGCATCGCCCGTGCCCTGATCACCGAGCCGGAGATGCTGGTCTGCGACGAGCCGGTCTCGGCGCTCGACGTGTCGGTGCAGGCGCAGGTGGTGAACCTGCTGGCCGATTTGCAGCGCGACATGGGGCTATCGATGCTGTTCATTGCCCATGACCTCAGCGTGGTGCGGCACGTTTCGACCCGTATCGCGGTCATGTATCTGGGCCGCATCGTCGAGACCGCACCCGCCGCCGACCTGATCGCCGATCCGCGCCATCCCTATACGCGTGCGCTGATCGCCTCGATCCCCGTCCCTGATCCGCGCCGCGAAAAGGCGCGCACGCGTCCCGTTCTGCAGGGCGAGTTGCCGTCGCCGCTGAACCCGCCTTCGGGCTGCGTTTTCCGCACCCGCTGCCCGATCGCGCGCGCGGCCTGCGCCGAAGCCCGTCCTCTCCTGGTCGAGGAGACGCCGGGACACCGCGTCGCCTGCCCGTTCCATGCCGAGCAGGCGCCCCCAGATCTGGCCCGGATGGCGACCCGCTAGACCGGGCCGCCACCAAGCACCGTTTCAGCGCGTCAGGCGTCCGATCTCCTCGGACAGGGTGGCCGCGGCCGCATCGGTATCCACCTGATCGTTGGCGATGGCGGCCAGTTGGTCGACCACCGCCTGGCTGATGCGCACGCCGTTCTGGCCCGGCCAGGCGAACCAGGGATAGGCGCGGTCCATCTGTTCGGCCGAGGTGCGCCAGGCGGGGTTCTCGGCATAGAAGCCGCCCAGACGGTCGTCGGCCATCGCGCCGTCGTTCACCGGCATGTAGCCCGTGTTGCGCACGACGAAATCCTGGCCCTCGGCCCCGGTGCCGAACAGCAGATATTCGAACGCGGCCTGACGCCTCGCGGGATCGTCGGTGAGGATCACAGCGGCCATGCCGCCCGAGGCGACGCCGCCCCCTTCGACCGCTGCGGGCATCTGGGAGGTGCCCCAGTCGAACCGGTCTGCGATTTCGCGCTCGAAGCTGCGGACGGCGGCGGTGGAGTTGAAGTAGAGGCCCAACTGACCGGCATACATCTGCTGGCGCGCGGCGGAGTTCGGGATCGCCTGCTGCCTGCCCTCGTCGTGGAACCGCTCCCACAGGCCGAAGGCGGCACGTCCCGCCTTGGTGTCGAAGGCCAGCGTGCCGTCTGCGTCCATGGGCTGCATCCCGGCACTGGCCAGCAGGTTCTGCACCATCCAGTCGTCGTCGCCCGGCGCGTAGTACATCCCCGAGATGTCGTCGCCCAGCGCGTCGATCCGCTGTGCCAGGTCGATCGTGGCGTCCCAGGTGGTCGGCATATCATCCGGGTCGCCGCCCGCCTGCCGCACCAGATCGGCGTTGTAGAACATCACCGGCGTCGAGGACGTCCAGGGCAGGCCGTACTGCACTCCGTCGATCTGCGTGAGCGCGAGCGCCGCGTCGGAGTAGCCGAGCGCCCCCATGTCGACATCCGCCATCACGTCGTCGAGCGGCGCGACCATGTCGCGGGCGACGAGCTCGCCCAGCAGGTGGCTGCCGACCATGAACACGTCAGGCGCGGTGTCTGCCAGGCTCTGGCGGATGACGGTCACCAGCCCCTCGTCGTAGTCGACCGAGGGGGCCTGGATCTCGACCGTGATATCGGGGTTCGCTTCCATGAAGCGGTCGGCCAGGCCCTGCTGCCATTCGGCGTGGTGCGGCCAGGCGTGGAAGACGGTGATCGTCGTCTCCTGCGCGAATGCGGGCGTGGCCGCCAGTATGGCGGCGAGCGCGATGTTGAAGTGGCGTCGTTTCATGGAAGTCTCCTTTCGCAGCGACATCAGGTGCGCGCCCCGAGGCCGAGGCCCCGGATCAGCGCGCGTTGGAAGAACATGAAGGCGATCACCAGCGGCGCGGTGACCATCACGCCGCCGGCCATCAAGGCGCCGACATTGCCGGTGGATTCGCCCGACGACCGGAAGGTGGCGAGGCCCAGCGGCGGGGTCATCATCTGCCTGTCGGTCACCACCACCAGGGGCCAGTAGAGGTCGTTCCAGTGGTTGATGATCGAGATCGTCGCAAAGGCCGCGACGGCGGGCCAGGCGGCGGGCACCATCAGACGCCAGACGATGCCCAGTTCCGAGAACCCGTCGAGGCGTGCGGCGTCCAGCACCTCGTCGGGGTAGGACAGGAAGAACTGGCGGAACAGGAAGATCGCGAAGGCCGAGATGACGAAGGGCACGATCAGCGCGGTGTAGGTGTTGAGAAGCCCCGCATAGGCGACCGCGACATAGAGCGGGATCGCCGGCACCTGCATCGGGATCATCAGCGCGACGATGACCATACCCAAAAGGATCGGCCGCCCTCGGAACGGCAGTTTGGCCAGTGCATAACCGGCCGGCGCCGCGATCGTAATCTGCGCGACGAGGATGACCGCGCAGACGAAAGCCCCGTTTGCCATGTAGCGCAGCAGCGGCACCTGCGTCAGCGCGTCGCCGTAGTTCCGGTGCGCCGCCGCCAGCGAGGGCATGGGCAGGACGCTGCCGGCATAGACGGTGCCCTGCGCGGCCAGCGACACCGCGACCATGTAGACGAAGGGCGCCAGCGTCACCGCGGCGGCGAGCGCCAGGACGAGAAGGGATGCGGCCCGCCTCATGCCCGGCGCCGGCGGTCGAAGACGACCACGTTCAGGATCGACGCGGCCGCCACGACGGTCAGGAAGAAGATCGCGATGGCCGAGGCGAGGCCGATGTCGAAATAGCGGAACGCCTCCTGATAGAGGGTGTACAGGATCATCTCGGTCGCGCCGTTCGGGCCGCCCTGGGTCAACACGGCGATGGTCTCGAACTCCGACACGGCGCGGATCAGGGTGATGACGGTCACGAACAGGGTTACCGGCGCCAGCATGGGCCAGGTCACCAAACCGAAGCGCTTCCACCCCCGGTCGGCCCCATCGATCGCGGCGGCCTCGTACAGATCGGGCCGGATCGTCGAAAGCCCCGCGATGAACAGCAGGATATTGTAGCCCACCATCTTCCAGATGCCGATGAACATCAGCGTGGGCAGCGCCGTGGACGGGTCCGAAAGGAAGCGGCGCTTGTCGAGACCCACCGCGTCCAGTGCGACGTTCACCATCCCGAAGGACGGGTGCAGGACGACCTCCCACGCGGTGGCCATGGCGACCAGCGTGGCGGTGACTGGCAGGAAGAACACGGTGCGGAAGAGACCGCGCAATCGGCCCTGCCCCTCGATCAGGACGGCCAGCCAGAGCGCGGCGAAAATCGAGATCGGCGTGACCACGGCGACATATAGGCCCGTGTTGCCGAGCGACTGACGGAACCGGGCATCGGCGAACATCCTTTGGTAGTTCTGAGCGCCGATCCAGTCGAAGCCGGTCATTCCGAACTGGTAATCCGTCAACGACAGGACCGCGACGCCCGAGGAGGGCAGGAACAGCAGGGCGAGGAGGAGGGTCGCGGCCGGCAGCGCAAGAAGGGCGCCCGCACGCCTGCGGGCACGGGCATCGATGCTCATGCGACGGCCCGTCGGGGCGCGGCGATCCCCTGCGATGCGTCATAGGCGCGGGCCGCCGAAAGGTCGAAATGCACGACGCCATCGCGGCCTTCCGGCCAGTCCGGCATCGCGGAGGACGGGATGCGGATCACGCAGCGCGTGCCATCGCGCAACCGGACGAACAGGTTCGCGTCATGGCCGGCATGTTCGGCGTGATCGACCGTGCAGGGCAGACCCGGAAGTCCCGGGCGCGCCGCCTGCCGGATCGACGCATCCTCGGGGCGGAACGCCACCGTTCCCGCCAGATCGCGGAGGGGGGCGCCCCCGATCAGGATGGGACGGGAGGAGGTCGCGTCGCCGATATGCGCGCGGATCATGTCGGCATCGACCTCGTTGAGATGCGGCTGCGACAGGAAGCGCGCGACGTCCAGGTCGGCCGGGTCGCGGAACAGCTGATCGGGGGTCCCCACCTGCCGCACGCGCCCTTCGAACATGAGGGCGATGCGGTCGGACATCGCCATCGCCTCGCCCTGGTCATGGGTGACGAAGAGTGTCGTCGCCCCGATCCGGCGTTGCAGGCCACGCAGCTCGGTGCGCGTGCGGTTGCGCAGCGCGGCGTCGAGATTGGCCAACGGCTCGTCCAGAAGGAAGAGCGACGGGCGTCGGATCAAGGCGCGGCCCAGGGCCACCCGCTGTTGCTGGCCGCCCGAGAGTTGCCCCGGTCGCCGGTGCAGATACGGGCCGATCTGCAGCATCTCGGCCACGCGGGCCACCTCGGCCGCGATTTCGGCGCGGGTCCGGCGTGCGCGGGGCGAAAGCCGCCAGAGGCCGGGCGCACGGCCAAGCGCCGACAGGTCGGTCATCCGCAGCGGAGCCGCGATATTCGCGGCCGAACTCATGTGCGGGTAGAGCGCGTAGGACTGGAACACGAAGGCGATGCCGCGGTCCTTGGGCGCCAAATCGTGGACGTCGCGCGTGCCGATGCGGATGGCGCCGGTGCCCGATTCCAGCCCCGCGATGCAACGCAGCAGCGTCGACTTGCCGCACCCGGACGGGCCCAGGATCGACATGAATTCCCCGCCTCCGACCTCGAGCGAAACACGATCCAGCGCCGTATGGTCGCCGAACCTGCAGGTCAGGTCGTGTATCGTAAGCCCTTGGCTCATAGGGGTTGCGGCCCGTGGTGATCCATCCCGGCGCCATGATCTAGGCCTTGCGCGCGGCCTGGCCATCTCGGTCAGGCGCGTCGGGCGCCGGCGGGCGGCGTTCCCGCTCGGGTCAGGGCGGCGGACCCAGCGACCCCCGCAACTCCATGCGCGTGGCAAGCTCGACCGCCGGCGCGGCCCCCCCGCCTTCGACCATGGCGACGAGGGCATGGGCGGCGCGGCGGCCCATCTCCCTGTGCGGGACATGCACGGTCGTCAGCGGTGGCGCGACGATGCGGGCGATTTCCAGATCGTCGAACCCGGTGATCGAGACGTCGCGCGGCACGGCGATCCCCCTTTCGCGCGCCCGGGTCATGGCGCCCACGGCCAGCACGTCGTTTCCGCAGATCACGGCGGTGGGCGGGGCCTCGTCCGACATCAGGGCGTCGAACGCAGCGGCCCCGGTCTCGACGCCGTAGGTGGTCTCGATCACGCGGAGGGGGGCGTCGCCGACCGCGTCGCGGACCCCCTGCACTCGATCGCGTGCGCGGTCGTTCCCCTCGACCATGGCCGAGATCACGCCGATCCGGCGATGGCCCAGGGCCAGGACCTCCTCCGTCAGGGCGCGCATCGCGGCGCGATTGTCGAACCCGATCGACGGCAGCGCGGCCTCCGCCGCGTAGGACCAGGCGATCAATGCGGGCACGCCCTGACGCTCAAGATAGTCATAGAGGCCCCCGTCCCGGTCGTGACCGATCAGCAAGAGCCCGTCGGCGCCGCGGGCGACCAGCGCGCGGATCTGCTCGGCCTCCATGTCGGGGCGATAGGCGGAACTGGCGACCAGAAGGGTATAGCCCTTTTCGTGAAGCGCCTCCTGGAAGGCCTGCAATCCGCGCGCGAAGATCGCGTTCTCCATTGTCGGGATGATGGCGCCGATGGTGAAGGTCCGCCGCGCGGCCATGACGCGGGCGGCGAAATTCGGGGTGTAGCCCAGCGTCTCGACGGCCGCCATGACCCGGTCGCGGGTCGCGGCCACGACCCGGTCGGGTCGGTTCAGGCACCGCGACACCGTCGCCGTGCTGACACCCGCCGCCCGCGCCACGTCTTCGAGGGTCGGGGTGGATCGATTGTCCGACATCATCGCGACCTCCGCGTCCGATGCATGAAGGTTGGTGCTAGCACCGACGGGATTGAGATGTAAGCGCTTGCAGAATTGAATGTAAGCGCTTACACGGTCCTCGTGGTGCCTTTTCGCGTCGATTCGGTCCGCAAGATGCACCTTGATGCCGGCCGAACACTGGCCCCCAACCCGCAGGATGCCCGCCAATGCCCCGCGAATACCTGAAGAAAGCGACCAAGACCGCGGTGTCCGATGCCGGAGAGGTGCACGAGACGGTCAAGACCATCCTGGCCGAGATCGAAGCGGGCGGCGACGCCAGGGCCATGGAATATGCCGCGAAGTTCGACCGCTACGACGGCAACGTCATCCTCACCGCCGAGGAGATCGCGGCCGCCTGCGAGAAGGTTCCCGAACGCATCAAGCGCGACATCCAGTTCGCCCATGACAACGTCCGCCGCTTCGCCGAGGCGCAGAAGGCCACGCTCTCGGATGTGGAACTGGAGGTCGTGCCGGGCATGGTTGCCGGGCAGAAGGCGATCCCGGTCGATGCGGCCGGGTGCTATGTCCCCGGGGGGCGCTACAGTCACATCGCCAGCGCCATCATGACCGTGACCACGGCCAAGGTGGCGGGCTGCCGGCATATCGCCACCTGTTCGCCGCCACGCCCCGGCGTCGGCGTGGCGCCCGCCATCGTCTATGCCGCGCATGTCTGTGGGGCCGATCGTATCATCGCGATGGGCGGTGTGCAGGCCGTGGCGGCGATGACCTTCGGTCTATTCGGGCTACCGAAGGCCAACATTCTGGTCGGGCCGGGCAACCAGTTCGTCGCCGAGGCCAAGCGCATCCTGTTCGGTCGGGTCGGCATCGACATGATCGCCGGGCCGACCGACAGCCTGATCCTCGCCGACGAGACGGCGGACGCGCATATCGTGGCGACCGACCTCGTCAGCCAGGCCGAGCACGGCTACAATTCACCCGTATGGCTGGTCACCGACGACCACGCCCTGGCCGAGCAGGTGATGGAGCGCGTGCCCCGCCTGATCGAGGATCTGCCCGAGCTGAATCGCGACAACGCGCGCGCGGCCTGGCGCGACTACGCCGAGGTGATCCTGTGCGACAACCGCGAGGAGATGGCCGCGACCTCCGACGAATACGCGCCCGAGCATCTGACCGTGCAATGCGAGGACCTGGATTGGTGGCTCGACCGGCTATCCTGCTATGGCTCGCTTTTTCTGGGCGAGGAGACGACCGTGTCTTACGGCGACAAGGCGACCGGCACCAACCACGTGCTGCCGACGTCTGGGGCGGCGCGATATACCGGCGGGCTGAGCGTCCACAAGTACATGAAGATCGTGACCTGGCAGCGCGCCACCCGCGACGGTGCCCGTCCCGTGGCCGAGGCGACCGCCCGGATCTCGCGGCTGGAAGGGATGGAGGGACACGCCCGCGCCGCCGACGCCCGGTTGGCCAAATATTTTCCGGACGAGAGCTTCGATTTGCAGGCCGATGCCTGACCGCGCCGCACATCGCCGGATGGCCTGCCCGGGGTCTGGGTTCGCCCCGCGATGAAGGCGCTGGTCTATACCGCGCCCGGCAGGCTCAGCTATCGCGATGCGGACGACCCCGTCCGCGCCGATGGCGAGGCCCTGATCCGTGTCGAGGCGGTGGGGATCTGCGGGTCGGACATGCACGCCTTCCTCGGCCATGACGCACGCCGCCCTGCGCCGCTGATCCTGGGGCACGAGGCTGCGGGAACGATCGTCGGCGGGGCCCGGGATGGCGCGCGCGTCACGATCAACCCGCTGGTGACCTGCGGGACCTGTCCCATGTGCCGGGCGGGGCGAGAGAACCTGTGCCCGGACCGCCAGATCATCTCAATGCAGCCCCGCCAGGGGGCCTTCGCGCAGTTCGTCGCCCTGCCCGGGGCCAACCTGGTCGAGGTGCCCGAGAATGTCCCGCTGGCCCGTGCGGCGCTGGCCGAACCGCTGGCCGTCGGCTGGCACGCCGCCCGTCTGGCGCGTGCCGCCGTGGCCGACCCGGACGCGGCGCGGGCATTGGTCATCGGTGGCGGGGCGATCGGCCTGGCCTGCGCGTTGTCGCTCCGCGCGATGGGCACCCCCGCCCCGCGGATCCTGGAGCCGAACGGCGCGCGCCGCGCGTTCCTAAACACCCGCTGCGGGCAATCCGCGACGTCGGAGGCCCCGGGGTGCGCCGGCATCTTGATCGACGCCGTGGGACTGGCCGCGACGCGCGCCGTTGCATCCGCGCAGGCCGAACCCGGCGGCGTGATCGTGCATGTCGGCCTGGCCGAGGACACGGGCGGCCTGGACGTCCGCCGCCTGACCCTGCAGGAGATCGCGTTCCTGGGCGCCTATACCTACACCGCGCAGGATTTCCGCGATACGGCGGCGGCGATCTTCGACGGCCGGCTGGGGCCGCTCGACTGGTACGAGACGCGGCCGCTTTCGTCCGGGCAGGGGGCCTTCGCCGATCTGGGGGCCGGGCGCGTCGCCGCCCCGAAGATCGTTCTGGACCCCTGGGCCGACGCGGACGAAGGTCCGGCGGGCCGGTCCGGCCGCACCGTCACGCCCCGGGGCACGGGCTGAAACCGACACATGACCGAGAACCGAAAGGCAATGTCAGCATGAACATCGACAAGAAGATCGCGGACGATCTGGTCGCGAACGACGTCTCGTTCGTGACGACCGTCCCCTGCAAGCAGCTGGCCGGCGTCATCGACGAGATCGAGACCCGCGACGAGATCTTCCACATCCCCGCCAACAAGGAAGACGAGGGCATGGGGCTTTGCGCGGGGGCATGGATGGGCGGCAAGCGACCCGCCATCATCATGCAGAACACCGCGATCGGCGTCACCATCAACACGCTGGCCACGCTGATCCAGTATTACCGCATGCCCCTGCCGATGCTGATCTCGTACCGCGGCGAGCTGCGCGAGCCCGTGGCCTGCCAGGTCGAGATGGCCGTCCACACCAAGGCCCTGCTGGCGCAGATGAACATCCCGACCTACCACTTCCACTGGCAGAAGGACGTGGCCGAGTTCGACAACATCCTGAAATACACGTTCATGTGCAACAAGCCGGTCGCGATCCTGACCGACGCCAACTTCTGGGGAGGCTACGGCGACCAATGATCCGTTCCGAGATACTCAAGGACATCGCACCGATCCTTCGCGACCAGCTGGTCGTCTGCAACATCGGCATCCCCAGCCAGGAACTCCACGCGATCGACGATCAGCCGACGAATTTCTACATGCTGGGCACGATGGGCCTGGCGTCGTCCATCGGCCTGGGCCTCGCGCTCGCGCAGCCCAAGCCGGTCATCGCCATCGACGGCGACGGGTCCGTGCTGACCAATCTCGGCACCTTGCCGACGATCGCGAACAACGTGGCCGACAACTTCACCCTGCTGATCGTCGACAACGGCAGCTACGGCTCCACCGGCGATCAGCCGACCTACGCGGGCAAGAGGACCTCGCTCGCGGCCGTGGCCGAGGCCTGCGGTTGCGACCGGGTGGTCGAATGCCAGGCCGAGGAGACGGGCAAGGTTCTGCAGGACGCGCTGGACAGCGGCAAGATGACGATCATCGTGTGCAAATGCGAAAGCGGGAACGCCAAGAACCCGGTCATCACGATGGATCCGGTGGTCATCCGTGACCGGTTCATGAAGGCCGTCAGCGCCTGATCGCATGGGCGCAGCCGAACGCATCCACGGGGCGGCCGATGCGCGTCGGCTGGCCCGGCGGCGCCTGCCCTGGATGGTGTTTGACTATATCGATGGGGCCGCGGGGCAGGAGACGGGGGCGCGCCGCAATCGCGCGGCCATCGACGCCGCGACCCTGCGGCCGCGCGTCCTGCGCGATGTCAGCCGCCGGTCGCTGGCCGCCGACGTTTTCGGACGGCCTGCCGCACGCCCGTTCGGAATTGCGCCCATGGGCATGTGCAACCTGGCGGGCCCCGGCGCCGACCTGATGCTGGCGCGCCTCGCCGCGCGCCATGCGGTGCCGCTGGGCGTGTCCACGGTCGCGTCGACGCCGATGGAACGGCTGATCGAGGTGGCCGAGGGCCATGCCTGGTTCCAGCTCTACTTCAGCGGCGACGGGACCGGCACCTTCAAGCTGGTCGAGCGGGCCCGCGCCGCCGGGTACGACACGCTCGTCCTGACGGTGGACGTGCCCGAGGTCGGCCGCCGCCCGCGGGAGTTGCGGCACGGCTTCACCATGCCGTTCCGTATCGGCCCACGACAGTTCCTCGACTTTGCGCTGCATCCACGGTGGTCGCTTGCATCGCTGGCGGCCGGCCGTCCGCAGATGGCGAACTTCCAGATGGACGGGTTCGATTTCGACCGGACCGAAAGCCGTGCACGCGCCGATTGGGACACGCTGGCCCGGCTGCGCGATGCGTGGTCGGGCAGCCTTGTCGTCAAGGGCGTTCTCGACCCCGATGACGCCGTGCGCATCCGGGACGCGGGCGCGGACGCGATCCAGGTCTCCAGCCACGGGGCCCGTCAACTGGACAGCGCGCCGTCGCCCTTTGCGATGCTGCCCGAAATCCGCGCGGCCGTCGGCCCCGGGTTCCCGCTGTTCTTCGACAGTGGCCTGCGTTCGGGCGAGGACGTGCTCAAGGCGCTGTCGGCTGGCGCCGATTTCTGCTTCTTCGGCCGGATCCTGCAATTCGCCATCGCGGCCGCCGGCGAGGCGGGATTGGTCCGCCTTTGGGATGTGTTGAGCGACGAGTTGAGCATCGCCATGGCGCAGACCGGTCTGGTCGATCTGGCCGACCGGCATGATCCCTAAGTCAGGCCATCCCACCAGTCCCGGATGATCCCGCCGACAAGGTCCGGGTCCTCCTCATGCGCCAGATGGCCGAGATCGGGCAGATGGCGGGCCGTGGCATGCGGCATCCGCGCCGCGGCGCGTGCGCCGATCTCGGGCGGCACGGCGCGGTCCTCCTCGCCCAGAAGGAACAGCGTCGGGGTCGCGATCCGATCCAGCCGGGCCAGCAGCGGGTCGAGCGTCCATTGCGCCATCATCGCCAGCGTCGCGTCGACATGCACCCGGTCGCCCGCCAGCCGCGCATAAAGGTCCAGCCCCCGTGCATCCAGCCGCGAGCCGGTCCCCTCGATCAGGCGGCGGACGTTGCGCGGCGAGGACGACGTGGCGACGAACAGATCGGCGGTGAAGGGCGCGAGGGACAGTAGTTTCGCCATCAGCGGAAAGAGCCATCCCGCCGCGCCCCGGAAATTGCCCAATGCGGGGTTGATGCCGACGATCCCTTTTGGCCCTTTCGGCGTGTCCGGCGCCAACTCGGCCAGGCGCAGGGCGATCGCACCGCCTGCCGAATGGCCGATCAGCAAGTCCGGCCGCCAGCCCTCGGCATCGCAGAGCCTAGCCAGATCATGGGTCATGTCATCCAGGCCACAGCGATGCCGGGCGCCCAGGCGGGTGAAACCCTGTCCGGGCAGGTCGATGGCGATGGCCCGGAAATGCCGCGACAGGATCGGGAACAGGCCACGCCAGCTCTGGCTTGCGCCGCCGGCGCCGTGGATCAGCAGGGCGGTCGGGCCCGTCCCCGCCTCCTGGACGTGCCAGCGGTGGGGGGGCATGGCCACGATCCGCGAATGTTCGGCCATGGGCCATCCGGCGGCATCCTCCGGCCAGCGCAAGGCGTCAGGTTCCCAGTGCGGCGGCGACGGCCCCCGACAGGCGATGCGCGTCCGCGCGCGGCAGCGGCAGATAATGCCCGCCGAGCGTTCGACCAAGTTCCGCCAGGTCCGGCTCGGGCCGGTTCCCCATGTCGACGACGATGGTGCTGCAACCCTGGCCCGCCAGGGCGCGGGCGGTCCGCGTGGCGTCGGCCCGGGCCCGCTCGCGGTCGGCGGCCCCATCCAGCGCGATGTTGGCCCGCCCGTCGGTCAGAAGCGCGATGGCCGGCGTCATGCCGCGCCGGCCTGCCGCGATCGCCAGATCCATCGCGCAGGCCAGCCCCGCGGCCAGCGGCGTGCCGCCCCCGCCGGGCAAGGCGGCCAACCGCCGCTTGGTCTGCACCAGCGATCGGGTGGGGGGCAGAAGCAGCTCGGCGCCCGTGCCGCGAAAGGCAATCAGCGCGACATGATCGCGCCGTGCATAAGCCGCGCCCAGCAACAACTCGACCGCGCCCTTGGCCTCGGCCAACCGTGCGAACGCGGCGGACCCGGATGCATCGACGGTGAAGATCAGCAACCGGTCCGATTTCTCCTCGAAGCGTTTCAGATGGATGTCCGACGGCATGACATGCACCGCCCGGCGCGTTCGCGCGGTTCTCGCGCGGATGGTCTGCCAGGGTGCGGCCGCGCGCAGGGTCGCGACGATGTCGATGGCCGCCGATCCGTCGTATCGGCCGGGTCGTGCGGGCAGCGGTCGGCCGCGCCGGTTGCCCTTGCGTCGTGCGCCCGACCCCGCGCCCCGTGCGGTCCGGCTTGCGCGTTCCGCCAGCCGGTCGAGGATGTCGGCGGGCAGGTTGGCGCGTACCGCCTCGACCAGCATGTCGCTCGGCGCGATCCGGTCGGTGTCTGCGCCCGCACTCTCGGTCCCGCCCGGAGGCGGAGTCGGGAGATCCGTCGCTTCCGTGTCGGGAAGGTGCGTGACCCGATGCGACAGGACGAGGTCGACGGCGGCCAACAGGTCCGGCTCTTCCACCGCGTCGCGCCGGTGCAACGCCGCATGCGCCCGCGCCGCCCGCAAGGTCAGAAGCGGTGCGCGCAGGCTGTCGATGCCGAACCGCATCGCGGCCAGGGCAATCGGCGCGGCAAGCTCCGGCGCGGACTGCATAGCCGCCAATCGGCGCCGCGCCCGCGCCAATGCCGGCGCACCGGTGGCGGGCCCATGGATGTCGGCCATCGCGATGTCCGCAAGATGCAGAGCAAAAGCCGCGCGTTCGGCAATGGATGCGGGGGCGGCATCCTCGTCGATCCCCTCGTCCACGGCGATGACGCAGAGGCCGCAGTCGTCCATCGCGCGCGCGATATGGACGGCGAGGTCGGGGCGCAGTCGCTCGGCCATGGGCAGAATTGCCGCGCCGGCCCCCTCGAGCAGGCCGGACCCGGACACGCGGCGACCGGCGGCGATCGTGGCGGTGACGTCGATGCCGCCGGTCAGCCGATCCGTCATGGTCGTGGGCGGCAGGCGGATGACGGGGGCGGGCAGGTCCGTCAGGCCGGCGAGGAACGTATCGCGCACCGGCCCGGCCCGCGCGCGCAGAACGACACCGCCCAGACCGACCGGATCGATCGCCAACAGGTCGCGCACGCAGGCGGCGCGCGACCATGCGGAGCGTCCCGCATCGCCCATCAGGCGAAGACGTCCTCGACCGCGCGGGCCAGCCGGGCACCGGACCCGGCCTCGTCCAGCGGATCGCGGCGCAGTCGATGGCGCAGGGCGGCCGGGGCGGTGGCGCGGACATGGGTGCGGGCCAGCGCGGTATCGTCGCGAAAGGCCGCATACGCCCGCGCCGCCTTGAGCAACGTTAGCTCACCGCGGAGCCCGTCCGTCCCAAGCTCCAGGCAAAGCTGCGCCACGTCGCGCAGGACGGCGTCGGGGGTGCGGACATGCCGGAGCGCGGCACGGGCCGCGACGATCCGTTCGCGGATGGCGGCATCCTCGGCCTGCCAGCGCAGCATGAAGGCGGCATGATCGTGGTCGTAGGCTTCCCGCCGTCGGATCACTTCGACCCGGTCGTCGATATCACCCGGTGAGGCAACGTCGACCGACAGCCCGAACCGATCCAGCAACTGGGGTCGCAGTTCGCCCTCCTCGGGGTTGCCGGACCCGACCAGCACGAAGCGCGCGGCGTGCCGGATTGACAGGCCGTCGCGCTCGACCAGGTTCTCGCCGGATTGCGCCACGTCCAGCAGCACGTCCACGATGTGATCCTCCAGCAGGTTCACCTCATCGATATAGAGGTATCCCCGGTTCGCCCGCGCCAGCAGCCCCGGCTGGAACGCCTTCTCGCCCCGGGTCAGCGCCCGTTCGATGTCGAGGGCGCCGGTCACCCGATCCTCGGTCGCGCCCAGCGGCAGGTCGATCACCGGCGTCGGACGGGTGACGACCGTGTCGCTGCGGATCTCGGCCCAGTCGGGGCAGTCCGATCGGCGGGCCGAATTCACCGGGCAGTCCTCCACCACGTCGATCGGCGGCAAGAGGGCGGCCAGCGCCCGGACCGCGGTCGACTTGCCGGTGCCGCGGTCGCCGAAGACCAGCACGCCGCCCAGCGAAGGGTCGATGGCCGTCAGGATCATCGCCTGCTTCATCTCTTCCTGGCCGACGATGGCTGCGAACGGATAGGGCTGTTTCATGATGCCTCCAGCGCGGCCAGGGGTGAGGTTCCGTTCCACGTGCCGAGATCGGAGTGGATGGCGAAGCGGGCGTAGAGCTCCTCGCGGAACCAGTCGCCCTCCCGCACGGCACGTATGGCTTCGGCATGGTGGCCCCGTCGCGCGAACCGGGCCATTGCCGCCGCGTCGGGCCAGATCGAGAAGGTGACCTGGTGCAGCCATGGGATCTCGCCGATGCCGATCTTGAAGGCCACGTCGGGGTCGCGACCGATCATGCGTGAAATCTCCGGCACCCGCCGCCAGAACCGCCACAGCCTCCTGGGACGGATGGTGGCGCGGGTCAGCGCGGCCAGCGGGCCATCGGACGTCGCGGGGGCCGGGTCGAACGGCCGCCGGCCCGACCAATCGCCCCGCGCGGCGGTCGGCGTCAGGATCACGGTCCAGTCCTCGACCGCGCGGGCCCGATAGCGGGTGAAGGGCAGGGCGGATGCAATGCGTCGGCGCGCGGTGTCGGCGTCGGGCCAGGTGGCGAGGATGGCGAAGACGGCGGTGTTCGGAACCGGCGTGAACCCTTCGCCCGTCCCCGACCCGCACAGTTTCCAGAAGCCGAGGTCCGGCACCTGTCGCAACCGCCGGGGGGCAAGTGCCATCATCGCGAACGCCCAGACACGATCGCGCAGCGACGCGAAGCGATAGAAAGAGATGGTCACGGCCTGCGGCAAGGCGGCCTCCTGAAAGTTGTCAGGCTATCCTGACATATTGATCGTTATTTTCAAGGGCACTGCAGTGACCATACCGAATTTCAGACTCATGCAAGGTTTGGGATTGTAAACTTTAGTTTACGCAAATATCTTTGACGCCATGTTCCAGCGACCCATGCCTCCTCTGCCGGATCGCGCCGCGCATGCCCTGATCATCGGGGCCGGACTCGGCGGGTTGGCCGCGGCGATGCGGCTGGGCGCCAAGGGGTATCGGGTCACCGTCCTCGACCGGCTGGACCGGGTTGGGGGGCGTGGCTCCTCCATTACGCGGGACGGACATCGGTTCGATTTGGGCCCCACCATCGTGACGGTCCCGCAGGTCTTCGAGGAGCTGTGGGCCGCCTGCGGGCGGGATTTCCGCCGCGATGTTGACCTGCGCCCGCTGGACCCCTTCTACGAGGTGCGGTGGCCGGACGGCAGCCGCTTCCGGGCGAGCGGCAAAACCGAAGCGATGATCGAGGAGGTCGCCCGCCTGAACCCCGACGACGTGGCCGGCTATGTCAGGTTCCTGCGTGAGAGCGAGACCCGCTATTCCTTCGGGTTCGAGGACCTTGGCCGCCGCCCCATGAATCGGCTGATGGAGATCGTGAAGGTGCTGCCGACCTTCGTGCGCCTGCGGGCCGACCGGTCGGTCTATGCCCATGTGGCGGCGCGCGTGCGCGACCCCCGGCTGCGGATGGCGCTGTCGTTTCATCCGCTGTTCATCGGCGGGGATCCGACGCGGGTGACGTCGATCTACACGCTGGTCAATCATCTCGAGAAGGCGTTCGGCGTGCATTACGCGATGGGCGGCGTGCAGGCGATCGCCGATGCCATGGCGGCGGTGATCCGCAGGCAGGGCGGTCAGGTTCGGACCGGCGCACAGGTCGATCGGATCCTTGTCGACGACGGCGCCGCGCGGGGCGTGCGCCTGGCCTCGGGCGAGGCGCTGGATGCCGAAATCGTGGTCAGCAACGCCGACCCGGGCCACACATACGCCCATCTGCTGCGCGACCGGCCGCGCCGGCGCTGGACCGACCGGAAGCTGACCCGCAAGACCTGGTCCATGGGCCTGTTCGTTTGGTATTTCGGAACGAAGGGCACCGCCGGGCGGTGGATTGATGTTGGGCATCACACCATCCTGAACGGGCCGCGCTATCGCGGGCTGCTCCGCGACGTCTTCCGCCACAAGACACTCTCCGAGGACATGAGCGTCTATGTCCACCGGCCGTCGGTGACCGACCCCGGCGTGGCGCCACCGGGCGACGACACGTTCTACGTGCTGTCGCCGGTTCCGCATCTGGGGGGCGATGATCCGGTCGACTGGGACGCCATGCGCGAACCCTATCGGCGGCGGATGGTCCGCGTCCTGGATCGGCTGATGCCAGGTTTCGAGGATCGGATCGGCCCGTCGATGACCTTCACGCCGGACACGTTCCGCGAACGCTATCTTTCGCCTTTGGGCTGCGGCTTCTCGATAGAACCCCGGATCCTGCAGAGCGCCTGGTTCCGCCCCCACAATATCAGCGAGGAAGCACGCGGCCTCTACCTCGTGGGTGCCGGCACCCATCCCGGCGCGGGCCTGCCCGGCGTCATCTCCAGCGCCGAGGTTCTGGCGCAGCTGGTGCCGGACGCGCCGCCGGTCGCGCATCGGATGGCGGCCGAATGATCCGCGCGGACGATCTCGCGCATTGCCGCGCCGCGATCCGCACCGGGTCGCTGTCGTTCCACGCGGCCTCGCGCCTGCTGCCGGCGCGGGTGCGTGACCCCGCGCTCGCCCTCTACGCCTTCTGCCGCCTGGCCGATGACGAGGTCGACGAGGGCCACGACAAGGCCCGCGCCGTGCTGACCCTGCGCGACCGGCTCGACCTGGCCTATCTAGGCCGGCCCCGGAACGCGCCCGAGGACCGCGCCTTTGCCGCCATCGTCGCGGAATACGACATGCCCCGCGCCTTGCCCGAGGCTCTGCTGGAAGGTCTGGCCTGGGACGCGGCGGGCCGCCGATATCGCACGATGTCGGAACTGCATGCCTATGCCGCGCGGGTCGCCAGCGCCGTGGGTGCGATGATGTGCGTGCTGATGCGGGTCCGCGACCGCGGCGCCCTCGCGCGGGCCTGCGATCTGGGCGTCGCGATGCAACTGACCAACATCGCGCGCGATGTGGGCGAGGATGCCCGCGCCGGCCGCATCTACCTGCCGCTCTCCTGGCTGGAGGCGGCGGGCCTGTCGCCCGCGGCGTTCCTGGCGGACCCGGCCGCCACGCCTGCCGTTCGCGTGATGGTGCGGCGTCTGCTGAGCGAGGCGCGGCGGCTGTATGTCCGCGCCGATGCCGGCATACCGGCCCTGCCGCCCGATGCACGCATGGGCATCTATGCGGCGCGCCACATCTATTGCGGGATAGGGGCCGCCATCCGGCGCAACGGCTGCGACACGATCTCGCACCGCGCGCGGACCGGCAGGGCCCGGAAGCTGGCGCTGATCGCCCTGTCTGCGGGTCGGACCGGCAGCAGCCTGGTGCTGCCGCGATCGCCGGTCATCTATGCCCGGCCCCTGCCCGAAGTCGCGCATCTGGTCGACGCCGCCGCCCGGACCGAACCCCGTGCCGATTGGGGCGAAGGGCGGACGGGTGCGCTGCTGTCGGTGCTGGCCGACCTCAAGGCGCGTGACAGCGGGGGCGGGACGACCTATCTGACCTGATGGTTCGTTTCGCCCGGAGGCTGCCTTGGATCTTTTGTTCTTCCTGCTGTTCCTGGCCGCCTGCGGGGCGACGGCCGCGACGGGCGCGCTGTTCCCGCCGGGCGCCTGGTACGACCGTCTGGCCAAGCCGTCCTGGGTTCCGCCGGACTGGCTCTTCCCGGTCGCCTGGACGACGATCCACCTGCTGATCTCGGCGGCGGGGGCCTATGTCGCGCAGATGAATGGAAGCGGTCTGGCCCTGGCCTTCTGGGCGCTGCAGTCGGCGGCCAGCGCGCTCTGGACACCGGTGTTCTTCGGACTTCGGCGGATGAAATCGGCGCTGCTGGTGGTCGGTGTTCTCTGGCTTGCGGTCCTCGGGGCGACGATCGCGCATTGGCAGCTCAGCCTGTGGGCGGGCCTGGCGTTCCTGCCGTATCTGGCTTGGGTCACGGTCGCGACCGCGTTGAACGCGGCGATGATCCGCCTGAACCCCGACGTGCGGCCGCTGCGCCCCGATCAGGCCTGATCCGTCGGCCAACCCCGCCGACGCGGCACGCGAAGTGCCAGCATCGGCTTGATGAGCGGCGAGGCGAAGCGGCGCAGGTCCAGCGCCTCATGCACGCCACGCAGCCGCGCGCCGTCGATGGTCGTGGCGACAACCGATCTTGCATAGAAAGGCGCGTCGAGCATCGGCATGACCTGACGCGGTACCGTGCCGGGATCCGCACGGGTCGCCCGGCGCACGCCCCAACCGCTGCGCCGCATCGCCGTCCGCGGCGGCGCCGTCGCAGCCCGCGCGGTGCCGTCGGCCGCAAAGCGGAACGCCGCGTCGAGCGATGTGCCATCGCTGCGTGCGGCGTCATAGACGACGAGCGCGCCGCCATCCGGCGTCGGATACCGGCCCCAGGTCCAGAAGTCGAAATCGCGTTCCAGGGCGCGGTCGCCGAAATTCGCATCCAGATAGCCGTGCCCCTCCCACTGCCATCCTTCCGCCTCCAGATCGACCGCGATCCGCGCGACCGGGGCGAAGGGGCGCCAGACATGGCCGCCGGATCGCGACAGCGACAGCTCCACCCCCGTCACCGCGCCGGGCGTCAGCGTGACCGTGCCCCGGATGCGCCCGATGCGAGGGGGCGATGCGATCTCGTCCAGATCCATGACCAGCCGGTCGCCATGCCACCGCATTTCGGACGGACCGACGGTCAGGGCGTCGGGCGACTGCCGCAGTGCCGCGCGGCCGCGATCGGTCATCGCGAAGCGCCCGGCCGGCCCGTAGGTCGCGACGTTGATGCAGCAGTGATCCTGCGGCGAGCGTCGACCCGACCACGCGTACCAGGGCGAGAAGACGGACCCTATGAAGCCGATGACCGAGATGGCGCGCCGGCCGTCATCGCTGATCCCGTCGACATACCACCAGGCATAGCCGCCGGGCGGGACGTCGACGTCGAAGGCAGGTCCCGAAGTATCGCTGCGGCCGCGTGCCGGCCGGAGAGGGTCGCCATCGGCACCCCGGCCCCGGGATGCGTCCCCCCGCCCGCCAGATAGAGTCCGGGTATCCGGCTGCGCGCCGTCGGTCGCCGGAACGTCGCATCGAGCCCCTGCGGCGCCCGGCCGTAGAGCGCGCCCAGGCTGTGCGGGAAGAGTCGGTCGAAATCGCGCGGCATCGTCAGGCTTTCCGGGCCGGGCCGGGGATGGAAGGTCAGGCCGAAGCGCGCCAGCCGCGCGAGGATGTGATCGAGGCATGCGAGGTCGTTCCTTTCGCGAAGGCCCGCCGGGGCGTTCATGATGATCTCGAACCGGCCCGGCGCATTGGGCCGGTTCGCATCCTGCGCGCAGACATACAGGGTCGGGTCCTGCGGCAGGCGGGCCTGCGCCAGATCGTCGAACTCCGCCCCCGGCGCGTCGCCGAAGAAAACGTTGTGATGCGACAGCTCCACCCCCCGGGCGCGGGCCGAGAAGCTCAGGACGCAGGCCGACAGGCTGCGGGGTTCGGTCGCCCCGCGCGGCACGGCACCCGCGACTTCGGGCCCGTGTCGACCGGTCGTCAGCGCCCGGGGGTCGCCGTTGAAGATGACCGTGGTGGCCGTTCGGGGGCCGCGATCGGTCTCTACAATAAGGCCGCCATCGTCGGACCGCCGGATCGCGCCGGCGTCGGTCCGATACTGGAACACCGCCCCTTTCCGGCGGGCGAGCGCCGCCATCGCCGCGGGCAGGGCCTGCATGCCGCCTTTCGGGGTCCAGACCCCGGACGCTTCGGCGTGGTAGATGAGCGCGAGGATCGCGGGCGCGGCATCGGGCATCCCGCCGACATAGGTCGCGTAACGCCCGAAGAGCTGTGCCAGGCGGGGGTCGTCCAGCCGATTTCGCAACATTCCAGCAAGGCTGCGATGCGGCGCCATCGCCCGTATCAGGCGCGGCCGGCGCAGAACGCGCGCCGTCAAGGCAGTGATGGAGGGTTGCGGGGACTGCATCACCGGTCCCTCGAACCCGACGAACAGGCCCGACGCGCGGCGTGCCATGGCCCGGAACTGCCGTGCCGCCGGCCGGCCCATGGCAGCGGCGACATGCCCGACGTTCTGTTCGGCATCGTCGGTCAGGTCCAACCGCGTTCCGTCCGGCCAGAAATGTCGCGCGATGATTGGCAGGCGGGTCAGCTCGACATGATCGGACAGCCGCTCCTCGACCGAGGTGAACAGATCCTCGAACACGTCGCGCATGGTCAGGACCGTCGGGCCGGAATCCACGGGGCCGGCCGGGGTGTCCAGGGTCCGGATCTTGCCGCCGGGATGGCCGTGTCGTTCCAGGACGAGCACGCGGCGGCCATGATGCGCCAGACAGAGCGCAGCGGCGATCCCGCCGATCCCGGCGCCGATCACCATGACGTCGTAATCTTCCGCCATTCGCCTCATCCTCTCGGTGGAATTGTTGACTCGAACTGGCAAAGTGTCCAGTTTGATTTACACAACCGGGGCAGTTTGCGCTTCCGTTTGTTTACACAAGGGGCGCGTGATGACCGTCAGTACCCGTATCGAACCCACGATCCTCGGCGCCTTGCGGCATGTCCGATCCGGTGCCCCGCCCGCGCGGCTGGCGGCGGCCATCGACCATGCCATCCTGCCCGGGGGCGCGCGGATTCGGCCGACCATCCTGCTGGGTGTGGCGACCGCCTGCGGCGACGATCGGCCCGAAATTACGAATGCCGCCGCTTGCGCGCTGGAACTTATCCACTGCGCGTCGCTCGTTCACGACGATCTGCCCTGCTTCGACGACGCGGATACCCGACGCGGCAAGCCGTCCGTCCATCGTGCCTATTCGGAGCCACTGGCCGTGCTGGCCGGGGACAGCCTGATCGTCCTGGCGTTCGAGATCCTCGCCCGTGCCGCCACGGTCGATCCGATGCGGTCCTCGCAGCTGGTGCTGTCACTGGCGCGACGGACCGGCATGCCGGGCGGCATCTGCGCCGGGCAGGGATGGGAAAGCGAAGCCGAGATCGACCTGGGCGCGTATCATCGTGCCAAGACCGGCGCGCTGTTCGTCGCGGCGACGCAGATGGGCGCCATCGCGGCCGGTCACGACCCCGACCCGTGGGAGGAACTGGGCCTGCGCATCGGCGAGGCGTTTCAGGTCGCCGACGATCTGCGCGATGCCTGCGGCGACGCGGACGATCTCGGCAAGCCGGCCGATCAGGATGGGCGTCATGACCGCCCCAACGCCGTGCGGGAACTGGGTCTGGACGGTGCCGTCGCGCGACTGAAGGACATATTGGGCGGGGCCATCGCCTCGATCCCGTCCTGCCCCGGCGAGGCGATGCTGGCCCGCATGGTGCAGGCGCAGGCGCGTCGGTTGATGCCGGCCACCACATCGGTCGCACCGGGCGCCCTGGGCCGGAATGGTCACGCTTGACGGACCCCCGCCGCGGCGGCGCGCCTGGCCCCTGACGGGCTGGCGCGCGCGGCTGATCGCCAATCCGAGGTTCCAGAATTGGGCGGCACGGTTTCCGCCGACGCGCGGGCTGGTTCGACGCGACGGGGCGGCGCTGTTCGACCTGGTGGCCGGGTTCTGTCACAGCCAGGTTCTGGCCGCGCTGGTCGAGTTCGACGTCCTCGCGCCCATGCTTGACGGCGATGCCACCATCGCGGATCTGGCCCAGTCGCGCGGCGTGCCGGCCGAGCGCATGCGCGTCCTGCTGAATGCCGGGGCGGCCCTGGGGCTATTGCGGCGGCGTCGTTCGGACCGGTTCGCGTTGACCCGCAAGGGCGCGGCACTCCTGGGGGTCCCCGGTCTCTGCGACATGATCCGCCATCACCGCGCGCTCTATCGCGACCTGTCGGACCCGGTGGCCTTCTTCCGGGGCGAGACGGCGACCGAGGTCGCGGCATTCTGGCCCTATGTCCTTGGCGACCGCGCCGCCGATGACGGGGCCGCGGTAGACCGCTATTCAGACCTGATGGCGCGCAGCCTGGATCTGGTCGCGCGCGACACGTTGGACGCCTGCGACCTCTCCGGTGTGAAGCGGCTGTTGGACGTGGGCGGCGGCACCGGCCTGTTCCTGGCGGCGGCGGGGCGGCGCCATCCGCATCTGCGACTGTCGCTGCTGGATCTGCCCGACGTCGTGACGTCCGGGCTCGCCGCCCTTGAGGCGCCGGACCTGCGCGATCGGGTCACCGTGCATCCCGGATCGTTCCGCGATGATCCTCTGCCCAAGGGCTGCGACGCGATCAGCCTGGTCCGCGTCCTCTACGACCACTCCGACGAAACCGTGCGCGCCCTGCTCGCCGCCGCGTACGAGGCGCTGCCCCCGGGCGGGCTGCTCCTGATATCCGAACCGATGTCGGGCGGGGCACGGCCGGCGCGCGCGGGCGATGCTTATTTTGCGATCTATACCGTGGCCATGGGGACCGGCCGAACCCGGTCCGCCGACGAACTGGCCGGGCTGTGCCGCGACGTCGGGTTTCGCGCGATGCGGCCGCAGCGGGCACCGCGCCCCTACATCACATCGGTCCTGACTTGTCGGCGCCCCTGACAAGCGCGGTGTCTAACTAAGTTGACATAATCTGATGTCCGTCTAAGCTGACAGAACGGACCTGCCGGAGTCGGGTCCATGCCGCACGAAGGCGTAGGCCGGGTTGGAGGTCGAGATGGAAAGCACGGCTGTCATACTGAACGGACCTAGGGCGATCCGCGTGGACAATCTGCCCATCGATCCGCCGGGCGACGGCGATCTAGTGGTCGATGTCACGGCCTCGGGGATCTCCTCGGGGACGGAAAAGCTGTTCTGGTCCGGGGACATGCCGCCGTTTCCGGGCATGGGATATCCACTGGTGCCGGGATACGAGGCGGTCGGACATGTCGTCGAAGCGGGATCGCGGACGACGCATAGCGTCGGCGACCTGGTCTTCGTACCCGGCGCGAGTTGCTATCGCGGCGCGCAGGGATTGTTTGGCGGGGCAGCGCGGCGTGTCGTGACCGCCGCCGACAGGGTCATGCGCCTTGATCCGGGGACCGGCGACGAAGGCGCGCTGCTGGCGCTTGCCGCAACCGCCCGTCACGCGATGGCCGGGCCCGGCCACGCCGTGCCCGACCTGATCGTCGGCCACGGCGTCCTCGGGCGATTGCTGGCGCGGCTGACCGTCGCCGCCGGCGCGCCGCCGCCCACGGTGTGGGAGATCTCGCCCGCCCGGCGCCTTGGTGCCGAGGATTATGCAGTCATCCATCCCGACGACGATCCGCGCCGCGATTACCGGTCGATCTACGACGCATCGGGCGACGCGGCCGTGCTGGACCGGCTGATCGGACGTCTGGCGCGTGGCGGCGAGGTCGTGCTGGCGGGCTTCTACGCGCAACCCGTCGCCTTCGCCTTCGCGCCGGCCTTCATGAAGGAGGCGCGCCTGCGCATCGCCGCGGAGTGGACGCGCGATGACCTGATCGCGACCCGCGCCCTGATCGAGAGCGGGAGCCTGCGCCTCGACGACCTCATCACCCACACTCGTCCCGCCGCCGAGGCCCCTGAGGCCTATGCGCAGGCGTTCGAAGACCCCGACTGCCTGAAGATGATCCTGGATTGGAGTGCGACCCCATGAGCCTCGACGTTCCGAACCTGAAGGATTTCGACCAGCGGCTGCGCGACGAGGCGGCCGAGGATCTGGCCGACATCGTGTCCGACGAGCCGACCTCCAAGACGCAGATCATCGCGATCTACGGCAAGGGCGGCATCGGCAAGTCGTTCACGCTGGCCAACCTCAGCCACATGATGGCCGAACAGGGCAAGCGCGTCCTGCTGATCGGCTGCGACCCGAAATCGGACACGACATCGCTGCTGTTCGGCGGCAAGGCATGTCCCACGATCATCGAGACGTCCTCGGCCAAGAAGCTCGCGGGCGAGGAGGTCAAGATCGGCGATGTCTGCTTCAAGCGCGGCGGCGTCTTCGCGATGGAGCTGGGCGGGCCGGAGGTCGGGCGCGGCTGCGGCGGGCGCGGCATCATCCACGGCTTCGAGCTTTTGGAGAAGCTGGGCTTCCACGACTGGGACTTCGACTACGTGCTGCTCGACTTCCTGGGCGACGTGGTCTGCGGCGGCTTCGGCCTGCCGATCGCGCGGGACATGGCGCAGAAGGTCATCCTGGTCGCGTCCAACGACCTGCAATCGCTGTACGTGGCCAACAACGTCTGCTCGGCGGTGGAATATTTCCGCAAGTTGGGCGGAAACGTCGGCGTCGCGGGGCTGGTCATTAACAAGGATGACGGCTCAGGCGAGGCGAAGGCCTTTGCCGAGGCGGTCAAGATCCCCGTACTGGCCGCGATTCCTCAGAACGACGATTTGCGCAAGAAATCTGCAAACTATCAGATCGTCGGCACCGAGGAGAGCGAATGGGGTGCCCTGTTCGCGTCGCTGGGAGACAACGTCGCGGTGGCCCCGCCGGTGCGGCCCGCGCCGCTGGACCAGGACGGGCTTCTGGGCCTGTTCGATGCGTCCGAGACCGGCGGCGACGTCGTGCTGGAGCCGGCCACGGATGCCGACATGCGCGGCAAGAACGCGGTCCGGACCGAAAGCCTGGAGGTCGTCTACGATGACGCCTGAGCGCGCCGGATACGAGGTCGGCCACGACCCGGATGGCGCCGTGACGGTCACGGCGGTCGAGGCGGGCGGCTGCCATTCCGGCGACGAGATGCGCGCGGCCGCCGCGGCGGCGGGCCAGTCCGAGATCCTGGACCAATACGCGAAGGACTATCCGCAAGGCCCGCACGACCGGCCGCAGAGCATGTGCCCGGCCTTCGGATCGCTGCGCGTCGGGCTGCGGATGCGGCGGACGGCCACGATCCTGTCGGGCTCGGCCTGCTGCGTCTATGGCCTGACCTTCGTGAGCCACTTCTACGGCGCGCGGCGCTCGGTCGGCTATGTCCCGTTCAATTCCGAGACGCTGGTGACGGGCAAGCTGTTCGAGGACATCCGCGAATCCGTGCACGAGATGGCCGACCCGGACCGGTTCGACGCCATCGTGGTGACGAACCTCTGCGTGCCGACCGCATCCGGCGTGCCGCTGCGGCTTCTGCCGACGGAGATCAACGGCGTGCGTATCGTGGGGATCGATGTGCCGGGCTTCGGCATCCCGACCCATGCCGAGGCGAAGGACGTCCTCGCCGGTGCGATGCTGAACTATGCCCGCGCCGAGGTGGAGGCCGGGCCGGTGCCCGCGCCGGTCGGCGGCAAATCGGACCGGCCGACGGTGACGCTTCTGGGCGAGATGTTCCCGGCCGATCCGATGATGATCGGGCGGATGCTGGAGCCGATGGGCCTCGCGGCGGGGCCGGTGGTGCCGTGCCGCGAATGGCGGGAGCTTTACGCCGCGCTCGATTGCGGGGCGGTAGCCGCGATCCATCCGTTCTACACCGCCGCGATCCGGGAGTTCGAGGCGGCGGGCCGGCCGATCATCGGATCCGCGCCGGTGGGCCATGACGGCACCGCCGCATGGCTGGCGGCGATCGGGGCGGCATTCGGGATTTCCGCCGGGCAGATCGAGGCGGCGCAGAACGCGGCCCTGCCCGCGATCAAGGGCGCGCTGGCCGGGGCACCGATCGACGGGACGATCACCGTCTCGGGCTACGAGGGCAGCGAGCTTCTGGTGGCGCGTCTGTTGATCGAGAGCGGCGCGGACGTCCCCTATGTCGGAACGGCCTGCCCGAAGACGCCGTGGTCCGAGGCGGATGTCGATTGGCTGACGGCGCATGGGGCCGAGGTGAAGTTCCGGGCCTCGTTGGAGGATGACCTGGCCGCGATGGAGGGGCTGCATCCGAACCTTGCCATCGGGACGACGCCGGTGGTCCAGAAGGCGAAGGCGCTGGGGATTCCGGCACTTTATTTCACAAACCTGATCTCCGCGCGGCCCCTGATGGGCGTGGCCGGGGCCGGGTCGCTGGCCGAGGTGGTCAACGCGGCCATCGGGAACGGCACGCGGATGACCGACATGAAGGCGTTCTTCGAGGGTGTGGGCGAGGCCGATACGGCCGGTATCTGGGAAGGCGCGCCGAACCTGCAGCCGCAATTCCGGGCGCTGAACCTCAAGAAGATCGAGAAGCGCAAGCGCGCGGAAGCGGCGGAGGCGATGATATGACCCGCCATTCCGGTTCGCGGATGCCCATCGGACGTGACGGAGATGCGCCATGCTGATCCAGGATCACGACCGGGCGGGCGGCTATTGGGGCGCGGTCTACGCGTTCTGCGCGGTGAAGGGCCTGCAATGCGTGATCGACGGGCCAGTGGGCTGCGAAAACCTGCCGGTGACGAGCGTGCTGCACTATACCGACGCGCTGCCGCCGCATGAATTGCCCATCGTGGTGACGGGCCTGGGCGAGGAGGAGCTGGGCCGCGACGGGACCGAGGGCGCGATGAAGCGGGCCTGGGGCACGCTGGACCCCGCGTTGCCGGCGGTCGTCGTGACCGGATCCATCGCCGAGATGATCGGCGGCGGCGTCACGCCGATGGGGACGAACATCCAGCGGTTCCTGCCGCGCACCATCGACGAGGATCAGTGGCAGGCCGCCGATCGGGCGATGACCTGGCTCTTCACCGAGTTCGGGATGACCAAGGGCCGGATGCCGAAGGAGACCAAGCGCGACGAGGGCATGGCCCCGCGCGTCAACATCCTGGGGCCGATGTACGGCACGTTCAACATGCCCTCGGACCTGGCCGAAATTCGGCGGCTGGTCGAGGGGATAGGCTGCACGGTCAACATGGTGATGCCGCTGGGTGCGCATGTGGCCGAGATGCGGAACCTCGTTAACGCGGACGCCAATATCTGCATGTACCGGGAGTTCGGGCGCGGCCTCTGCGAGGTGCTGGGCAAGCCGTACCTTCAGGCGCCGGTCGGGATCGACAGCACGACCAGGTTCCTGCGCCGCCTAGGCGAGATGCTGGGGCTGGATCCCGAACCGTTCATCGAACGCGAGAAGCATTCGACCATCAAGCCGGTCTGGGACCTGTGGCGGTCGGTGACGCAGGACTTCTTCGCCACCGCGTCCTTCGGGATCGTCGCGAACGAGACCTATGCCCGCGGCATCCGCAAGTACCTCGAGGACGATCTGGGCCTGCCCTGCGCCTTCGCGATCTCGCGCAGCGCCGGGACCAAGACCAACAACGAGGAGGTTCGGTCGCTGATCGCGAAGACGCGCCCCCTCGTCCTGATGGGGTCGATCAACGAGAAGATGTACCTGGCCGAGTTGGCGGGCGGACATGGCCCCGCGCCGACCTTCCTGGCCGCGAGCTTTCCGGGCGCCGCGATCCGGCGGGCCACGGGGACGCCGTTCATGGGCTATGCCGGCGCGACCTACCTGTTGCAGGAAGTGTGCAACGGCCTGTTCGACGCGCTGTTCCACATCCTGCCGCTGGGCAGCGAGATGGATGCGGCCGAGGCCACGCCCACGACGCTGCGCCGCGATTTCCCGTGGGATGCGGACGCGCAGCGCCTGCTGGACGACATCGTCGCCACGCATCCAATCCTGACCCGTATTTCCGCCGCCAAGTCCCTGCGCGACGCGGCCGAGCGCGCGGCGCTGGCCGATGGCGGCGACCGCGTCGTTCGCGAGACCGTCGCGCGGCTGAACCCCGATGCCACACCGGCCGATCACTGGGAGGAGCGATCATGACCACCCTGACCACGGACACCCCCGTCGACACCCATAGGCGCGCGACCGACGACCGGATGGAATACCGGTTCTATTTCGCGCTGATCTTCCTGCTGACGTTGCCCGCGGCGCTGCTGTGCTGGGCGCTGTCGATGCTGCGGCTGATGCCGCGGCGGGACTGCGGCCCGGTGGCCGTCGCGCGCGGGCACGCCCGCACCATCACCCCGATGATTTTCTGCGGGTGACTGAAACACGGATATCCGCCCCCCTGACGGGACGGTGGATGGATGCGGGGGATGAGCCCCCGTCATAGCCCGGTCGCGGGGCGTGCGCGGCTCCAGTTGTTTTTTCCGGAGGAAAAACATGGCTGATAAGACCGACCTGTCGTTCACGGGTCTCACTGACGAGCAGGCCCAGGAGCTGCATTCGGTGTATATGAGTGGTTTCGCGATCTTCACGCTTGTGGCGGTCGTCGCGCATATCCTCACGTACATCCGGCTTCCCTGGTTCGCTTGGTAGGGGGGCGCGATGGCACAGTTCTACAAGATATGGCTGATCTTCGATCCGCGTCGCGTCTTCGTATTCCAGGGCGTCTTTCTGTTCCTGCTGGCGGTGATGATTCATCTCGTCCTGCTGAGCAATCCACAGACGAACTGGTTCGAGCGCGCGTTCGCCGAAGAGGTGGTCGTCATCGCCGAATGAACCGTTCGGCGATCCGATAAGACCGCTGCGGGCGCGATCCCCCCGGGATCCCGGCCGCAGCGAACCCCAGACACATGAACGGCCGCCACCCGACCCGGGCCGGCCGCGACGCCAAGGAGTGGGACGATGGCTCAGCTCAACTTCGAGAGAAAATACCGCGTCCGGGGCGGGACGCTCGTGGGCGGCGATCTGTTCGATTTCTGGATCGGGCCGTTCTTCGTCGGCTTCTTCGGCGTCACGACCGCGTTCTTCGCAATCCTGGGGACGCTGCTGATCTTCTACGGGGCGTCGCTGGGCGACACCTGGAATCCGTGGCTCATCTCGATCGATCCACCGCCTTTGGAATACGGGCTGGCCTTCGCGCCGCTGGGCGAGGGCGGGCTCTGGCAGATGATCACGATCTGCGCGATCGGGGCATTCTGCAGCTGGGCGTTGCGCCAGGTGGAGATCTGCCGAAAGCTGGGCATGGGCTTCCACGTGCCCTTCGCCTTTTCCATAGCAATCCTGGCCTATGTCACGCTGGTGGTGATCCGGCCCGTCCTGATGGGCGCATGGGGGCACGGCTTTCCCTATGGCATCTGGAGCCATCTCGATTGGGTGAACAACGTGGGCTACGCCTACGGCAACTTCCACTACAACCCCGCGCACATGATCGCGATCACGTTCTTCTTCACGACGTGCTTCGCGCTGGCGCTGCACGGCTCGCTGGTGCTGTCGGCGGTCAATCCGGGCAAGGGTGAGCTGGTGAAGTCGCCCGATCACGAGGACACCTATTTCCGCGATCTGATCGGTTATTCCATCGGCCCGCTGGGTATCCACCGACTGGGACTGTTCCTGGCGCTGAATGCCGGGTTCTGGAGCGCGATCTGCATCGTGATCTCGGGGACGATCTGGTTCGACGAATGGATCGTCTGGTGGGACTGGTACGCTTTGCTGCCCTGGTGGGCGGATCTGTAAGGGGGATATGAGCAATGGCTGAATATCAGAACATCTTCACCCAGGTGCAGGTTCAGGGTCCCCCCGAGATGGGCGTGATCACACCCGCCAATCTGGGGCAGGAACGGACGCGGTCCGCGCGGTTCTCGCAACTGCTGGGCACCTTCGGGAACGCGCAGCTGGGGCCGATTCACCTGGGCGTGTTCGGGGTGGTGTCGCTGGCCACCGGGTTCGCGTGGTTCTTCATGGTCGGCATGTCGTTCTGGCACCAGGTCGGCTACAACCCGGCGCTGTTCATCCGTGACCTGTTCTGGCTAGCGCTGGAGCCGCCCTCGCCGGAATACGGGCTGGGCATCCCGCCGATGGGCGAGGGGGGATACTTCCTTATCGCGTCGTTCTTCCTGCTGGTCAGCGTGATCTGCTGGTGGATCCGCACCTACCTCCGGGCCGAGGAGCTGGGTCTGGGCAAGCATGTCAGCTGGGCCTTCGCCTCGGCGATCTGGCTGTTTCTGGTGCTGGGCCTGTTCCGGCCCCTACTGATGGGATCCTGGTCCGAGATGGTGCCCTACGGCATCTTCCCGCATCTGGATTGGACGAACCTGTTCTCGATCACCTACGGGAACCTGTTCTACAACCCGTTCCACGCGCTCTCGATCGTGTTCCTCTATGGTTCGGCGCTTCTCTTCGCGATGCATGGTGCCACGATCCTCGCCGTCAGCCGCTTCGGCGGCGAGCGCGAGATCGAGCAGATCGTCGACCGAGGCACGGCCACGGAACGCGCCTCGCTGTTCTGGCGCTGGACCATGGGGTTCAACGCCTCGATGGAGGGGATCCACCGCTGGGCGTGGTGGTTCGCGGTGCTGACCACGCTGACCGGCGGCATCGGCATCCTGCTGACGGGCACCGTCGTCGACAACTGGTATGTCTGGGCGCAGGAGCACGGCTATGCGCCGCTGGAATAGGGAGCGATGAGATGAGCGACAATCACGACTACCTCAAGACGTCCACAGGCGGCTTCCGGTTGCGGGCCGATGTACTGGCGCTGATGCTGAAGGGGGCGGCCTATGCCGCGATCCTGTGCTTCGCGATCCTGATCCTGGGCTGGATCCTCCTGGGCGTCAGCCGCCTGCTGCCGCCCGAGTCGAAAGAGGCCTGGGACCCGACGCCCACCTCCTCGGTCGTTCTGCCGGGGCCGGTCACGCAAGACGTCCTCTAGGCCCTGGGATGGCCCGCGCTGGCGGCGGGGTCCGTAGACGCCGCCCCCGGCATCTGCCCGGCACGCCCGCCGTGCCCGGCCCTTCCAGACCGGAGGTCGCCATGTGTTCCGATAGATCCAAATCGCCCACCTTGCTGGACGCAATAGCGCAACCGGCCGACCTGCGGCGCCTGCCCGACGAAGCCCTGGCCGCGCTGGCCCGGGAGTTGCGGGCCGAGACGATCTCGGCCGTGTCCGAGACGGGCGGGCATTTGGGATCGTCGCTGGGCGTGGTAGAGATGACCGTCGCGCTGCACGCCGTGTTCGATACACCGCGCGACAAGCTGATCTGGGATGTCGGGCACCAATGCTACCCACACAAGATCCTGACCGGACGGCGCGACCGGATCCGCACGCTGCGCCAGGAGGGCGGGCTGAGCGGGTTCACCAAACGATCCGAAAGCGAATACGACCCGTTCGGCGCGGCACATTCCTCGACCTCGATCTCGGCGGCGCTGGGCTTCGCGGTCGGACGCGACATGGGGATGGACACCGGCGATTCCATCGCCGTGATCGGGGACGGTGCGATCAGCGCGGGCATGGCCTACGAGGCGATGAACAACGCGGGTGCATCGGGCCGGCGCCTGTTCGTGATCCTGAACGACAACGAGATGTCGATCGCCCCGCCGGTGGGCGCGATGTCGCGCTACATGTCCGGCCTCTATGACGGGCCCATGGGCGCGCTGCACCGGATGGCCGAGGGGTTCGAGACGACGCTTCCGGGGCCGCTGCGTGACCATGCCCGCCGCGCACGGGCGCTGGTGACGGGGCGGATGCCGGGCGGCGACGGCACGCTGTTCGAGGAGCTGGGGTTTCAGTATCTGGGTCCGATCGACGGCCATGACATGACCCAGCTTCTGGGCGCGTTCCGGGCCGCGCGGACGCGCGCGACGGGGCCCGTCCTGATCCATTGCTGCACGGTCAAGGGACGCGGATACGCCCCGGCCGAGAATGCCGCCGACCGCTATCACGGGGTCGCCAGGTTCGACCCCGCGACCGGCACCCAGGCCAAGGCCCGTCCGAACGCGCCCGGCTATACCAAGGTGTTCGGCGCGGCGCTCCGCGAGGCGGCCCGCGACGACCCGCGGATCGTCGCGGTGACCGCGGCGATGCCGTCGGGAACGGGCCTGAACATCCTGGCCGAGGCGATGCCGGACCGCGTCTTCGACGTCGGCATCGCCGAGCAACACGGCGTGACCTTCGCCGCCGGACTGGCGGCGAGCGGGCTGCGGCCGTTCTGCGCGATCTATTCGACCTTCCTGCAGCGCGGCTACGACCAGATCGTCCACGACGTGGCCCTGCAGAACCTGCCCGTGCGCTTCGCCATCGACCGCGCGGGCCTGGTGGGGGCCGACGGGGCGACCCATGCCGGTGCGTTCGACCTGGCCTACCTGTCGAACCTGCCCAACTTCACCGTCATGGCCGCCGCCGACGAGGCCGAGCTGGTGCATATGGTCGCCACCGCCGCCGCCCACGACGCCGGACCGATCGCCTTCCGCTATCCCCGCGGCGAGGGGGTGGGCGTCGACATGCCCGAGCGTGGGCGGGTGCTCGAGATCGGCAAGGGCCGGATCGTCCGCGAGGGGAAGGGCATCGCGCTGCTGTCGCTGGGCGCGCATCTGGCAACCTGTCTGGAAGCGGCCGAGGAGATGTCTCGCTTCGGTGTCACGCCCACGGTGGCCGATGCCCGCTTCGCCAAGCCGCTGGACCGCGCGCTGGTGCGCCGACTGTTGCGCGACCACGACGCGCTGATCACGGTGGAGCAGGGCGCGCGCGGCGGGTTCGGGGCAGCCGTACTGCACTATCTGGCGAACGAGGGGCTTCTGGACGGGCGCTGCGCCATCCGCTGCATGACGCTGCCGGACCGGTTCATCGAACAGGCCGCGCCGGCCGCGATGTACGCCGACGCGGGCCTGACGGCGACCGACATCGCGGCCACCGCGCTGGAGGCCGCCGGCATCCGCCCGGCCATGGCCCGTCCGATGGCCGACTGACAAGGTTCGGTCAGTGCAGCGTGCCGAAGATGGTGCGCAGGTGGTTCTTCAGGTAGATCCGCAGCCAGGGCGTGAAACGTTCCGGCTTGCGCTCGGCCTGACCGGCCAGGACGTCGAGATCGATCCAGTCGGTGTCCTGCACCTCCGCCGGGTCGGGTTCGATCCGCAGCGACGGGTCCGAATGCCCAAGGTAGATATCGACCACCTCGTGCTCGATCATGCCGCCGCCGACTTCGGCGCGGTATTCCAGCCGCCCGCGATGGCGCAGGGGCAGGTCGGTGATGCCCAGCTCCTCGCCCAGGCGTCGGGCGGCGCAGTCGTCGGGATGTTCCTGCCAGTGCGGGTGGGTGCAGCAGGTGTTCGCCCAGAGGCCCGGCGTATGGTATTTTGCGAGGGCGCGCTGCTGGACGAGAAGCCGGCGCCGGTCGACCACGAAGACCGAGACCGCCATGTGACGCAATCCGCGGCGATGCACTTCCAGCTTGTCGACCGGCATGAGCGTGTCGCCGACCCAGGCCGGGATCCGCGCCGTCACGTGCGGGTTGCGGCCACCAGGCGCGACAGATGGGCCAGGTTCTTCAGCCCGATCTTCAGATGCGCCATGGGCCGCGCCTTGACGAGACGCTTGTTCATGTAGGCCTCGAAGGTCAGACGTTGGACGTCGATATCGTGGCAGAGCGATACGAACCGTTCGCGGCGTTCGTCGCTTCGATAATAGGCGTTCTGCATGGCGCCCAGGACGCGGAACACCTGTTTGTGCTCGCGCATGAACAGGCGGCGGGCCAGTTGCAGGTCGCGGACGCGTCCGGTCGTCAGCATGGCGGCGGCAGCACTCGCCGCGACCCGTCCGCCGACCATGGCGTAGTAGATCCCCTCGCCCGAAGACGGCGCGACCACGCCCGCCGCGTCGCCGGCCAGCACCACGTCGCGGCCGTTGTCCCAGCGATCCAGCGGCTTGAGCGGGATCGGCGCGCCCTCGCGGCGGATGGTGCGGCAATCGGCGAGGCCCGCGGCGGCGCGCAGGTCGGCGGTGGCGCGTTTCAGGTCGACGCCGGGCACCTGGGTGCCCATGCCGACGCTGGCCTGGCCGCCATGCGGAAAGACCCAGCCGTAGAAGTCGGGCGAGATCGCGCCGTCATAGATCACGTCGCAGCGTTTCGGGTCGTAGCCGGGGGTTGGTTCGGGCGCCTCGATCACTTCGTGGTAGGCGATGACGTAGGGGATGGTGTCGCCGCCGGGAACCTCGGCCCGCGCGACGGCCGAGCGGGCCCCGTCCGCGCCCACGATCAGGCGGGTGGTCAGGCGTTCGGTCCGGCCGCTGGCCTTGTCGCGGTAACGGACATGCGTGCCGTCGGCGTCGCGTTCGATGGCCTGGAACGTGCCCGTGACGCGGGTGGCGCCGGCCTGTTCGGCGCGGTCGCGCAGGAAGGCATCGAAATGCTCGCGGTCGACCATGCCGACATAGCCGTTCTCGATCGGGATATCGACGCGGCGCCCGGTGGGCGAGATCATGCGCGCGGTGGCGATGCGGGCGACGATCTGGTCGTCGGTGATGGCGAAGTCCTGAACCAGCCGGGGCGGAATGGCGCCGCCGCAAGGCTTGATCCGCCCGGCGCGGTCCAGAAAGGCGACCTTGCGGCCGGATCGTGCGAGATCTTCTGCGGCGGTGGCGCCGGCCGGACCCGCGCCAATGACGACGACGTCGAACATGGTCATTCCCCCGGTATGACGACGGGGGCGCTGCGCCGACCGTCGATGATGATGGCCGCCATCCAGGCGGCGGCGACGAAGAGGCCCGCTTCGAACAGGAACACGGTGCCGAAGGCCTGGGCATCGGTGGTCAGGGCCGCGCGGGCGAGGTCGACCAGCGCCGCGCCGGCCAGCCCGCCGAAGCCCGCGGCACAGGCCTGCGCCGCGCCCCAGAGACCCATGCGCGTGCCCTCGCGCCGGTCCCGACCCTGGCCGGCAAGCGCCATCATCGCGCCGATGGCAGCCACGGCGAACATCCCGTTGAAGAGGCCCAGCGCCACGACCGAAGGCAGCAGCAGGTCCCGCGCGCCCATAGGCCCGATCGAGGCGATGACGGCCAGTGCCGCGCAGGAGCCGAGGCAACCCAGAACGATCCAGCCGCGCAGGCCACCGATGCGAAAGCCCGACAGCAGAAGGCCCACGGCCAGCATGCCGAGGAAGACACCGCCGTTTTGTGCACCGCTGAGCGTCGTCGTCTCGCCCGGGGTCAGGCCGAACACGAGGCCGGCATAGGGCTCCAGTATCAGTTCCTGCATGAAATAGGCCGTCATCGACAGGAACACGAAGATGGTGAAATGCCGCGTTCGCCGTTCGGCCCAGACCTCGCGCAGGCCCTGGCGGAACGGGGCGGGGTCGGGCTCGCGGGGCGCCACGGTCCGTCGCTCGATCCCGTAGACGGCAAGGCCGGCCAGCAGGACCGCCAGCAGCGAGACCGTGCCCACGACGCGGACCAGCAGACCGTGGGAATAGGGATCCAGCAGCGTTCCCACCACGCCCGCCGTCATCGCGATGCCGAAGATCATCATCAGCCAGACGATCATGGCCGCCGCCGCGCGCCGCTCGGGCGCCGTGGCGGTCGCGAGCAGGGCGAGAAGCGAGGTGCCCGACGCGCCCACGCCGACCCCGATCAGCGTATAGGCCAGAAGCGAGACGATCATGCCCAAGAGGACAGCCCCCTCGAACAGCAGCACCGCCCATGCGGCGCCCGTCGCGCCCAGGGCCAGCACCGCCATGCCCGCGACGATCCAGCGGGTGCGGTCCCCGCCGGTATCGGATCGGAAACCCCAGTTCGGGCGGGTGATCTGGATGCCGTAGTGCAGACCGACCAGCAGGCCGGGCAGGGTGGCGGGCAGGGCAAGCTCGACCACCATCACCCGGTTCAGGGTCGAGGTGGTCAGCACGACGATCGCGCCCAGCGCCATCTGCACCAGGCCCAGACGGACGATCTGGACCCAGCCCAGCATCAGGCCAAGCCCCCGAAGCTGCGCAGCGCGAAGGCCGCGATCATCATGCCCGAGACATAAAGGGTGATGCCGGTGGCGTTGTACCAGGGGGCCCGGCCGCGCGGATCGGTCAGCAGCACGCGCATCGCCAGCATCTGCCCCAACAGCAGCGCGGCGATGGCGGCGGCGTGGAGCGGACGGTCCCAGTGAAGCAGGAGCGCGGCCACCGCGACTTGCGGGACGGCCATCGTCCAGCAGGCGACGCGCGCCGCGCGATCCGGGCCGAGCGTTACGGGAAGGGAGTTGACGCCCATCCGGCGGTCGCCGTCGAGCGCCTTGAAATCGTTCAGCGTCATGATCCCGTGCGCCCCTGCCGCATAGAGGAGCGCCACCGCGACGACGGGCCAGCCGGGCGCGCCCGCCGACAGGACGGCGGCGCCCGTGATCCAGGGCAGCCCTTCGTAGCAGAGGCCGACGAGGCCGGGCCCCCACCATCCTGATCGTTTGAGCCGGACGGGCTCCGCCGAATAGGCCCAGGCGGCGGCCACGCCGACGATGGTCGCGCCGAACCCCCAAGGGCCGAGCTGATACCCGACGACGAGTGCCAGCACCGTGATGGCCAGCGCGATGCCCAGGCCCCATCGACCCGGAACGCGGCCCGACGGAATCGGACGATCGGGTTCGTTGATTGCGTCGACATGGCGGTCGCACCAGTCATTCGCGGCCTGGCTCATCCCGCAGACGATCGGGCCGGCAAGAACGACGCCGAGGAGGATCAGGCCCCAGCTCCCGGTGGGGGACATGCCCGAGGAGACGGTGCCGCAGAGATATGCCCACATGGGGGGGAACCACGTGATCGGCTTGAGCAGCCGCAGCATCGCCGCCGGTTCGGGCCAGCGGCCGGCCGGAAGGACGGCAGTCGCTCTCATAATGTCAGGTTAAATGGACGTCCGTGATCCGACAAGTGTAAACATCACGTTACAGCAAACCGTGAGGCGTCAGTCCTCCTCGCCGCGCGAGACCATGCCGTACTTGCGAAGCTTGACGTAGAGGGATTGCCGCGAGAGGCCCAGCATCTCGGCCGCAGCGACGCGATTGTTCGAGGTCAGGCCCACCGCCGCCTCGATGCAGACCTTCTCGATCACCTCGGTCGTGTCGGCCACGATCTCCTTGAGGGACGCGCTGCCGACCAGATCGACCACCGAACGCGACGCATCCTGGGCCCCGTCGCCCCCCTGCAAGGCGCGGGCGGTGTCACCGACGGTCGCGTCGCGCATGACGAGGACGAAACCCGGATTGCGCGCATCGACCAGGGCGGTGGCCGAGATCTCGACCGCGCGCTGGGCCCTGTACTGGCCATTCAGCTTGGTGGAGTAGAGGCGCATCCGCCCCTGCCGGGTCGCGTTTTCCAGCAGAACCTTCATGTCGACGATTCCGCGGCCCAGGTAATCGGCGATGGACCGGTTCCGGATGGCGACGTCATGGCCGGTCTCCGTCATGTTCAAGAAGGCCTCGTTCGCGGACACGATGGTGCCGTCGCGGTCGACGAATACGATCGCCTCAGGCGCGAAATCGTAGAGGTCGGACAGACCGCGCGCCAGATCGTCGGTCGGGGCCTCGGCATGGTCCTGCGCCTCCAGTCGGCACAGCATCATCCGGTTGCCCGCGGCGCGAAAGAAGGACGGCGTCGCCTTCAGGGCGCGGCGGGTGTCGCGGGCCGTGACGCCGATCGGGCTCGCCCCTTCGGCCAGGGCCGAGGCTGCCATGTCGGCCATGAACTCGCCGCGGCCGCGGTCGTCGAAGACCGTCACGATCTCCTGACCGGTCAGTTCCTCGACGCTGCGGCCCAGCAGGCCGGCGGCGACGCCGTTGGCCTCGACGATGCGGCCATCGGCGACCGACACGATCAGGACCGCGTCGCGCGATGCGGCCAGCAGGACGCGAAAGCGGGTATCGTATTCGCGCTGACGCTCGTAGTCGCCTTCAAGCGCGATCTGCGCATCCACCAGTTGCTGCTGCATGGCCGAGACGGGGCGCAGGTCGCGTCCCAGCATCAGGATACCGGCCTCGCCGCCCAGCGGATGGAAGGTATAGGCGATCGGCAACTCGGCCTTGTCGACCGGGTCGACATGGTTGAGTTCGACCGGTCGGGCGTCGCCGGTCGCCGAGGCGGCGCGATCGAGCGCGGCCTCGAATTTCGGAACGCTTTCGACGGTCAGGAACGTGCGAAGATCCTCATCGCGCCAGCGGGCCGGCTCCACCTCCGTCCCGTCCCGTGGCTCGGCCAGGACGGAGCGGACATGCCCGTCGGCGGTGACGACCAAGGCCATGTCCGCCAGAGCCGTGACGATCCCATCCAGGGTTTCGGGTGCGACGAGGGGCATGGCACCGATATCCCAGTCTTCGCTGCTTCGGGATGTCATCGGCGCCTCGTTCAAAAATAGCTAACGGAGGGTGATACATCACGCCGCAGAAGGATCAATGATAAACCCGCGGCGCGGGCAGGTCGCAGAAATCCATCGCGTCACATAGGTTGGCCGTTGCGAGGTCCGCGCCCGTCCGGCGCTGGATGTCCATGTTCTGCTCGAGGATCGTGCCGCCCACGATCACCGGCGGGGTCTTGGCCCGTCCACCCGATCGGACGATGTCGACCATCGTTCGCACGCCGTCGATCCGGTCGCCCAGCGAGGCGGAGATGATCACGGTGTCGAAATCGCCGTTGTCGGCGGTCACCTTCAGCGCGCGGGGGTCCATGCCGATGCACAGCCGCACCGATAGCCCCGCACGGCGCAGCTGCGTCGAAAGGACGGTGGCGCCCAGGGTGTGATGCGCGTTCTGGGGCACGATCACCATCGCGGCCGAAGTCATCTTGCCGTCCCCACCCATGCGGTCGGCCGACCAGCAGGTGCTGAGCTCGCGCAGCATCGCCTGCAGCCGCGTGCCGCCGATCGAGACGGTGGCGAAGCCGGCGTTGTCGTTCACCCATTCCTCGCCCATCCGTCGGGCGACGATCGGGATGTAGCGGTCGGCGATCACCTCGGGGGCGATACCCAGCGCCAGCATGCGTCGGGTGACGGTGCGGTAGGATTCGCCCGTGCGGCCAAGCGCGGCGTCGAGCAGCCGTTCGACCAGGCCCGCGTTGACCTTGGGCCTGGGTTGCCTCGATCGGGCGACGTCGTTCAACGCCCGGGCGGCCAATTCGTCGAGTCGGCCATCGAGATGAAGATCACATGGCGCGGGCGTCGATTTCGCACGGTTCGGCATTCGGTCGCTCCTCCCAGTTGCAGGGGTGCCGCATCGCGACCGATTCCCCCGCGGGACCTCCCAATCCCTTCCGCTAGGTTAAGCCGAGTCGGACGGCTGTCAAAGGAAATTGACAGTAACGTGGCGCGGCAGACCGGCGCAGGCCGTGTGTTCCGCATGTTGCAGTCAAGCCTCCAAGGAAGTCGGGCAGTAAGGCGCCATGGCGGGTTTTCGCCGGTGTAAGTCTAAGTTGACAGTTGGCGAAATGCTTGCGTAATCTCGTGACAGGCACCCATCCGAGGAACAGCGTATGTCGGCGAATACCGCAACGGCTCCGAACCCCGGACAGCTCTACACCGAAGCCCAGCGCGCGCGCCGGGATGCGACGGTCTGGACCCTGATCCAAGGGATCCTCGCTCCACTGCAGTTCGCGGTCTTCCTAGTCTCCGCGGGCCTTGTGCTGCGCTACCTCGCGACCGGCGAGGGCTATGGTATCGCGACCATGTCGA
Organism: Jannaschia sp. S6380; assembly: GCF_023015695.1. Lineage (NCBI taxonomy): Bacteria > Pseudomonadati > Pseudomonadota > Alphaproteobacteria > Rhodobacterales > Roseobacteraceae > Jannaschia > Jannaschia sp. S6380. The sequence goes on along the minus strand of NZ_JALKAS010000001.1, from coordinate 1,734,066 downwards.
TCGTGGCCAAGACGGCGATCCTGTATCTGATCATGGTGACCGGCGCGATCTGGGAGAAGGTCGTGTTCGGCCGCTACCTCTTCGCGCCCGCCTTCTTCTGGGAGGACGCGTTCAGCATGATCGTGATCGCCCTGCACAGCGCCTATCTGGTGGCGCTGTTCGCGGGCGCGTTGTCGCCGACGGGCCTGATGATCCTGGCGCTGGCGGCCTATGCGACCTACGCGATCAATGCGGGACAGTTCGTCCTCAAGCTGCGCCGCGCGCGCCTCGACGTCGCCCGGCCCGCCCGGCCTGCGGGTGTGGCGGTATGACGGCACAGGATCCCAGCCCCCCGGCCACCGGTTGCCGCGCGGCGCCCGTCCTGAAGGAGCGGGGGCAGCGGGAGGTGTTCTGCGGGCTGACCGGCATCATCTGGCTGCACCGCAAGATGCAGGACGCGTTCTTCCTCGTGGTGGGCAGCCGGACCTGCGCGCATCTGCTGCAATCGGCGGCGGGCGTGATGATCTTCGCCGAGCCGCGCTTCGGCACCGCCATCCTTGAGGAAAGCGACCTCGCCGGCCTGAACGACGCGCATGTCGAGCTGGAGCGCGAGGTCGCGCGGCTCCTGGCGCGCAGGCCGGACATCCGGCAGCTGTTCCTCGTGGGGTCGTGCCCGTCCGAGGTCATCAAGCTCGACCTGGCCCGCGCCGCCGAGAAGCTGACGCAGGTTCATGCGCCGCATGTGCGGGTGCTGAACTATTCCGGCTCGGGGATCGAGACGACGTTCACCGAAGGCGAGGATGCCTGCCTCGCGTCGATGGTTCCGGTCCTGCCGGAGACGGATTTGCGCGAATTGTTGGTCGTCGGCGCCCTGCCGGACGTGGTGGAAGATCAGATGCTGGGCCTTCTGGCCGATCTGGGCATCGGCCCGGTCCGCTGCCTGCCGGCCCGACGGATCGATGCCGAGACGGGGGTGGGCGCGAATACGGTCTTCGCGCTGACGCAGCCGTTCCTGGGCGAGACGCATGCCGCGTTGGAGCGGCGTGGCGCGCGCCACGTCGCGGCGCCGTTCCCGTTCGGTGAGGAGGGCACGACCGCCTGGCTCGCCGCCATCGCGCGCGAATTCGGCGTCGACGCCGAGACCTTCGCCCGCGTCACCGACGCCCCCCGCGCCCGCGCCCGCAAGGCCGTGGCGCAGGCGGCGGAGATACTGGGCGGCAAGTCGGTCTTCTTCTTCCCCGACAGCCAGTTGGAGATCCCGCTGGCCCGTTTCCTGATCCGTGAATGCGGAATGGCGGCGGTGGAGGTCGGATCGCCCTATATCCACGACGTCCTGCATGGGCCGGATCTGGACCTGCTGCCGGCGGGGCCGCGGATTTCCGAAGGACAGGACGTGGACCTGCAACTCGACCGCGTGCGCGCAGCGCGGCCCGACCTGACGATCTGCGGCCTGGGCCTCGCCAACCCGCTGGAGGCGGAGGGGCTGGCGACGAAATGGGCGATCGAGCTGGTCTTCACGCCGGTCCATTTCTACGAACAGGCGGGCGATCTGGCGGGCCTGTTCTCGCGCCCGTTGCGGCGCCGGGCCAAGCTTCGCGTGGCCGCGGCATGAAGCTGACGGTCTGGACATATGAGGGCCCGCCCCATGTCGGCGCGATGCGCGTCGCCACGGGCATGAAGGGCCTGCATTACGTGCTGCACGCGCCGCAGGGCGACACCTATGCCGACCTTCTGTTCACCATGATCGAACGGCGCGACCACCGCCCGCCGGTCACCTATACCACGTTCCAGGCGCGCGATCTGGGGTCGGACACGGCGACGCTGTTCAAGACGGCCTGTCGCGACGCTTACGCGCGGTTCAAGCCGCAGGCGATCATCGTCGGCGCGTCCTGCACCGCCGAACTGATCCAGGACGACCCGGGCGGCCTCGCCGAGACGATGGGGCTGGATATACCGGTCATCCCGCTGGAACTGCCGAGCTATCAGCGCAAGGAGAATTTCGGCGCCGACGAGACCTTCCTGCAGATCGTGCGGCATCTGGCCCGGAAGGTGGAGCGCACGGCGCAGGTCAGCTGCAACCTTCTGGGGCCGACGGCCCTCGGGTTCCGGCACCGCGACGACATTGCCGAGATCACCGCCCTGCTGGAGGAGGCCGGGATCGCGGTCAACGTGGTTGCGCCGATGGGGGCCACGCCCGCCGACATCGCCCGGCTTGGGGCCGCACATTTCAACGTGCTGCTCTATCCCGAAACGGGCGAAAGCGCCGCCCGCTGGCTGGAGCGGGAGCTGGGACAGCCCTGGACAAAGACCGTGCCGATCGGCGTCGGCGCGACGCGCGACTTCCTGGCCGAGGTCGGCGGCATCGTCGGACGGGACCTGTCGATGGACGAGAGCCGCCTGCGGCTGCCGTGGTATTCGGGCTCGGTCGACAGCACCTACCTGACCGGCAAGCGCGTCTTCCTCTTCGGGGACGGCACGCATGTCGCCGCCGCCGCACGCATCGCCCGCGACGAGATGGGGTTCGAGGTGGCGGGGCTGGGCTGTTACAACCGCGAATTCGCGCGGCCGATCCGGGCGCTGGCCAAGGAATACGGCGTCGAGGCGCTGATCACCGACGACTACCTGGAGGTCGAGGCCGCGATCGAGGCGCTGCAGCCCGAGATGATCCTCGGCACGCAGATGGAGCGGCATATCGGCAAGCGGCTGGGCATCCCCTGCGCCGTCATCTCCGCGCCCGTCCATGTGCAGGATTTCCCCGCGCGGTATTCGCCGCAGATGGGGTTCGAGGGGGCGAACGTCATCTTCGACACCTGGGTGCATCCGCTGGTCATGGGGCTGGAGGAGCATCTGCTGCACATGTTCCGCGACGATTTCGAGTTCCACGATGCGGCCGGGGCCAGCCATCACGGGGCGCAGGCCAAGCCCGCCCAGCCGGTGGCAGAGCCCGCGCCCGCCGTCGCGGCGTCCGACGACAACGTCGTCTGGCTGGCCGATGCGGAGCGCGAATTGCGCAAGATCCCGTTCTTCGTGCGCGGCAAGGCGCGGCGCAACACCGAGGTCTTCGCCGCCGCGAACGGCCTGCACGAGATCGGGATCGACACGCTCTACGAGGCGAAGGCGCACTATGCGAGATAGCGTGGACCAGCACTATCGCGTCGTGATCGTGACGCTGGACCGCCACGCGGCGGGGCCGGTCGCGCGCGTCGCGCCGCGCCTGGCCCGCGACTTTCCGGGCCTGTCGCTGACGGTCCATGCCGCCGCCGAATGGGGCGAGGACCGCGCCGCGCTGGACGCCGCTCGCGCCGATGTCGCGAGCGCCGACATCATCGTCTCGGCCGTCCTGTTCCTGGAGGATCACGTCCAGGCGATCCTGCCGCAGATCGCGGCGCGGCGCGCGGACTGCGACGCCGTCGTCTCGATCATCTCGGACGCGCAGATGGTGCGGCAGACGCGGATGGGTGAGCTCGACATGTCGAAACCCAGCTCGGGGGCGATGGCGCTTCTGAAGAAGCTGAAGCCGAAAACCGACGCCACGGGCAGTCAGAAAAGCGGCCAGAGCCAGCTGAAGATGCTGCGCCGCCTGCCGAAGATCCTACGGCTGATCCCCGGCCGGGCGCAGGACCTGCGCGCCTGGTTCCTGACGATGCAGTACTGGCTGGGCGGATCGGACGATAATGTCGAACAGCTGATCCGCTTCCTCGTCTCGCGCTATGCCCACCGGATCGACTGGCAGGGCGTCGCGGCCGACGCGCCGATCGAGTACCCCGAGGTGGGCCTCTATCACCCCGACCTGCCCGGGCACCGGATCGCCGCCGACCTGTCGGACCTGCCCGCGCGGGACGGGACGCACGCGACCGTCGGGCTCTTGATGCTGCGGTCCTACATCCTCGCCTCCGACACCGCGCATTACGACGCGGTCATCGCCGCGTTCGAGGCGCGGGGCCTGCGCGTGATCCCGGCCTTCGCGGGCGGGCTCGACGGGCGGCCCGCGATCGAGGCGTATTTCGGCGGGGTCGATGCGATGGTCTCGCTGACCGGATTCTCGCTGGTGGGCGGGCCGGCTTATAATGACAGCGACGCGGCCGTCGCGACGCTCTCGGCGCTCGACGTGCCCTATGTCTCGGCGCAGCCGCTGGAGTTCCAGACGCTGGACCAGTGGACGCGGAGCGGCGGCGGCCTCGGCCCGGTCGAGACGACGATGCTGGTCGCCCTGCCCGAAATCGATGGCGCCACCAACCCGACCGTGTTTGCCGGGCGTCACGGGACCGGCGGCTGCGACGGGTGCGCCCATGCCTGCCGCCCGGCGGGCGAGGCCAAGGCGATGGCGCCGTGCCTTGAGCGCATCGATGCGCTGGCCGAGAAGGCCGACCGTCTGGCGACGCTGCGATGCAAGGCCAATGCCGAGAAGAACGTGGGCATCGTGCTGTTCGGGTTCCCACCCAATGCGGGCGCGGTCGGGACGGCGGCGTATCTGAGCGTGTTCGAGTCGCTGCACAACACGCTCCACCGGATGCGGGCCGAGGGCTACGACGTCGATCCGCCCGAGACGGTGGACGACCTGCGCGCCGCGATCCTGGAGGGGAACGCCGCGCAATACGGGCAACAGGCCAACATCGCCGCCCATGTGCCCGCCGACCGGATCGTGGCCGACGCGCCATGGCTGGCCGAGATCGAGGCGCAGTGGGGGCCCGCGCCGGGCCGCGTGCAATCGGACGGGCGCGGTGTGTTCATACTGGGTGCGCGGTTCGGGAAGGTTTTCGTCGGCGTGCAGCCGGCCTTCGGCTACGAGGGTGACCCGATGCGCCTGTTGTTCGAGCGGGGCTTCGCACCGACCCATGCCTTCGCCACCTTCTATCGCTGGCTGAAGGCCGATTTCGCCGCCGATGTGGTGCTGCATTTCGGAATGCATGGCGCGCTCGAATTTATGCCGGGCAAGCAGGCCGGGTTGTCGGGGGCCGACTGGCCCGACCGCCTGATGGGCAACCTGCCGAATGTCTATCTCTATGCCGCGAACAACCCGTCCGAGGCGACGCTGGCCAAGCGGCGCGCCAACGCGGTGACGGTAACGCACCTGACGCCCCCGCTGGCGGCCGCCGGTCTCTACAAGGGGCTGGCCGACCTGAAGGCGAGCCTGACCCGCTGGCGCGAGATGGCCGGGGACGATCCGGCGCGTGACGATCTGGCCACGCTGATCCGCGAACAGGCGGAGGCGGTGGACCTGGATGGCGGCGATCCCGCGACGCTGTGGCTGACGCTGCTGGAGACGGAAGAGGCGCTGATCACCGACGGGCTGCACGTCGTCGGGCGGCCGCTGGCGGCGGATGTGCGCGCGGCCCACATCGCCACGATGGACACTGATGCCGAGACCGCCGCCCGCGTCGATGCGCTGCTGGCCGAGGATCATGAATTGCCCGCCCTGATGCGCGCGCTTTCCGGGCGGTTCGTCGCGCCGGTGCCCGGCGGCGACCTGATCCGCAATCCCGACATCCTGCCCACGGGGCGCAACATCCACGCCTTCGACCCGTTCCGGATGCCGTCGGCCTTCGCGCTGCAAAACGGGGCGGAGATGGCGCGGACGCTTCTGGACACACATGCGACCCTGCCGCGTTCGGTGGCGCTGGTCCTCTGGGGGTCCGACAACATCAAGTCCGATGGCGGGCCGATCGGGCAGGCGCTCGCGCTGATGGGCGCGCGGCCAAGGTTCGACGCCTATGGCCGCCTGTCGGGCGCCGATCTGATCCCGCTTGCCGAACTGGGGCGCCCGCGCATCGACGTGGTGATGACCCTGTCCGGCATCTTCCGCGACCTGCTGCCGCTCCAGACCCGGATGCTGGCCGAGGCCGCGTGGAAATGCGCCGATGCCGACGAGCCGCCGGAGCGGAACTTCGTCCGCGCCCATGCCCTGGCCTATGCCGACGCCATGTGTGTCGACCTCAGGACTGCCGCGTTGCGCGTGTTCTCGAACGCCGAAGGGGCCTACGGGTCGAACGTGAACCAGCTGGTCGACGGCTCCGCCTTCGGGGACGAGGATGAGCTGGCCGACGCCTACGAGGCGCGCAAGAGCTTCGCCTACGGGACCGACGGCAAGGCGGTGCAAAACGCGGCGCTGTTGCAAAGCGCGCTGAAGGACGTCGACCTGGCCTATCAGAACCTTGAGAGCGTGGAGCTGGGCGTGACCACGGTCGACCACTATTTCGACACGCTGGGCGGCATCGCGCGGGCCGTGCGGCGCGCCAAGGGCGGGGCCGAGACGGCGGTCTATATCGGCGACCAGACGCGCGGCGGCACCAAGGTCCGTACGTTGCAGGCGCAGGTCGCGCTCGAGACCCGGTCGCGCAGCCTGAACCCCCGCTTCTACGAACCGCTTCTGACCCATGGCCACGAGGGCGTGCGCCAGATCGAGGCGCATGTGACCAACACGATGGGTTGGTCGGCCACGACGGGCCAAGTCGATCCGTGGGTCTATCAGCGGCTGAGCGAGACCTTCGTGCTGGACGAGGCGATGCGCGAGCGTCTGGCCAAGCTGAACCCGCAGGCGAGCATCCGCATGGCGAACCGCCTGCTGGAAGCCAGCGATCGCGACTACTGGACACCGGACGACGAAACCCTGGCGGGCCTGAGGTCCGCCGCCGATGCGCTCGAGGATCGGCTGGAAGGCATTGCGGCCGAATAGGCCGGGAAAGAGGAAACGATGGCACTCGACAGGACACCGCCCGTTCTGAACGGCCTCGACGGCGAAGGCTCGGTCCAGGTGCATCAGGACGCGTCTGACAGGATCGAAGGGGCGAAGGTCTTCTCGGTCTACGGCAAGGGCGGGATCGGCAAGTCGACCACGTCGTCGAACCTTTCGGCGGCCTTCGCGACGCTGGGCAAGCGCGTGCTACAGATTGGCTGCGATCCGAAGCACGACAGCACCTTCACACTGACCGGCACGCTGGTGCCCACGGTGATCGACATCCTGAAGGAGGTCGATTTCCACGCCGAGGAACTGCGCCCGGAGGATTTCATCTTCGACGGCTGGGGCGGCGTGAAATGCGTCGAGGCCGGCGGTCCGCCCGCCGGCACCGGCTGCGGCGGCTATGTCGTGGGGCAGACTGTGAAGCTTCTGAAGCAGCATCACCTGCTGGAGGACACCGACGTCGTGATCTTCGACGTGCTGGGCGACGTGGTCTGCGGCGGGTTCGCGGCGCCGCTGCAGCATGCCGACCGCGCGCTGATCGTGACCGCGAACGACTTCGACTCGATCTACGCGATGAACCGGATCATCGCGGCGGTGCAGGCCAAGTCGGCGAACTACAAGGTGCGGCTGGCGGGCTGCGTCGCGAACCGGTCGAAGGATACCGACGAGGTGGACCGCTACTGCGAGACCGTCGGGTTCAACCGGATCGCGCATATGCCCGACCTCGACGCGATCCGGCGATCGCGTCTGAAGAAGAAGACCCTGTTCGAGATGGCCGACGACGAGGAGATCGTGCAGGTCCGCAAGGAATACGTCCGCCTGGCCGAGACGCTCTGGAACGGGACCGAACCGCTGGCGCCCGCACCCCTGCCGGACCGCGAGATCTTCGAGCTTCTGGGGTTCGATTGATGACCTATGACGCCACCCTCGCCTCGGTCGAGACCTATTTCGACCGCACCGCGACCCGCGCGTGGGAGGCGCTGACCTCGGACGCACCGGTTTCCGGCGTTCGCGCCACGGTGCGGGCGGGCCGCGACCGGATGCGCGCGATCCTGCTGAGCCGGATGCCGCGCGACCTGACCGGGCTGCGGGTGCTGGATGCGGGCTGCGGCACCGGGGCGCTTGCCGTCGCGATGGCGGCGCGCGGGGCCGAGGTGACGGCGGTCGACATCTCGCCGCAGCTGATCGACATCGCGCGGCGGCGCGCGCCGGGCGACATGCGCGGCCGGGTCGACTTTCGCGCGGGCGACATGCTGAACGCAGGCCTGGGTTCCTTCGACCACGTCACCGCAATGGACAGCCTGATCTATTATTCGGAAAGCGACCTGATCGCGGCGCTCGACGCGCTCGCCCCGCGCATCCGGCACAGCATACTGTTCACGGTCGCGCCGCGCACCCCGCTCCTGATGGCGATGTGGCGGGCGGGCAAGCTGTTCCCGCGCGCCGACCGGTCGCCGGCAATGGTGCCGCAATCGGCGAAACGCCTTGGCCGGGGTCTGACCGCTTGCCGCCTGGTGCCGGTCACGCGGGTCAATTCCGGCTTCTACATCTCGCAGGCTCTGGAAGTCGTCCCGTGTTCCTGAAGCGTGCCATATCGGGCCTGAGCTTGCGGATGCTGCCGTTCTCGGACGCGGTCAGCGACCAGTTGCCGCTGTCGCAGCTTCTGCGCCTGTCGCTGTTCCAGGTCTCGGTGGGGATGGCGGCGGTGATGCTGCTGGGCACGCTGAACCGCGTCATGATCGTGGAGCTTTCGGTGCCCGCGACCATCGTCGCCGCGATGATTGCTATCCCGGTCCTTATCGCACCGTTCCGCGCGCTTCTGGGGTTCCGATCCGACACCTATCGCTCTGCGATCGGGTGGAAGCGTGTGCCGTATCTGTGGTTCGGATCGCTCTGGCAATTCGGGGGCCTCGCGATCATGCCGATGGCCCTGCTGGTGCTGGCCGGGGACACAGCCCTCGACGCGGGCATGTTCGGACAGGTCGCGGCGGCGCTTGCCTTCCTCCTGACTGGTCTGGGCATGCACATGACGCAGACGGCGGGCCTGGCCCTCGCCGCCGACCGCGCGACGGAGGAGACGCGCGCGCGCGTCGTCTCGCTCCTCTACGTGATGTACCTGCTGGGCATGGCGTTCGCCGCGCTGGTGATCGGGACGCTGTTGCGGGACTATTCGGACCTGCGGCTGGTGCAGGTGGTGCAGGGCGCCGCGGTCGTGACCGTGATCCTGAACGTCGTGGCCCTGTGGAAGCAGGAGCGGATGTCCCCCACCACCCCCGCGGAACGCGCCCGCCCGCGGCCGTCCTTCCGGGTGGCCTGGGCCGATTTCACGCGCGAGGGCCGCGTGACGCGTCTTGTCGTCGTCATCTTCCTCGGGACGATGGCGTTCAACATGCAGGACGTCCTGCTGGAACCCTATGGCGGCGAGATACTGGGCCTGTCGGTTTCGTCCACGACGCTGCTGACGGCGATGTGGGCGGGCGGCGCGCTGCTGGGCTTCGGGCTGGCCGCACGCTGGCTGTCGCGCGGGATCGACCCGCACCGCATGGCCGCCCGCGGAATCCTTTGCGGTCTGGCGGCGTTCTGCGCGGTGATCTTCTCGGCGCCGACCGGCTCGCCCCTGATGTTCTATGCCGGCGCCGCGGCCATCGGGCTGGGCGGCGGACTGTTCGCCGTGGCCACGTTGACGGCGGCGATGACGCTGCCGGTGCAGGGCGTGGCGGGCCGCGGCCTGGCCCTCGGCGTCTGGGGCGCGGCGCAGGCCACCGGCGCGGGGCTTTCGATCTTCGTCGGCGGGGCGTTGCGCGACATCATCAACAAGGCGGCCGAGACCGGTCTGCTGGGCGAGGCACTGACCGCGCCGTCGATCGGCTATTCCGTCGTCTACCAGGTCGAGATCGGCCTGCTTTTCATTACCCTCATCGCCCTCGGCCCGCTCGTGCAGGCCCGACGGCTCGGCCACGGTCGGCCGGTCCGGCTTGAACTGTCGGACTTCCCGACCTGAACATGAAAGGAGATCGCCATGCTCGGCGTTGAATTCTTTGGAAACTTCGACCTCGCCAGTGCCGCGATCTGGATGTTCTGGATCTTCTTCGCGCTGCTGATCTTCTACCTCCAGACCGAGAACATGCGCGAGGGCTATCCGCTGGAGGACGACGACGGGAACCTGTCGCCCAACCAGGGCCCCTTCCCATTGCCGCGCGACAAGACGTTCCATCTGCCGCATGACCGCGACGACGTGACCGTCCCGTCGGGCGCGCGCGCGGATCGCCGCGACCTCGCGCTGGAGCGGACGGCCGCCTCCGGTGGCGCGCCCTATCTGCCGACCGGCGACCCGATGGTCGATGGTGTGGGGCCGGCCAGCTGGGCCGAACGCGGCGACCACCCCGAACTCGACGCGCATGGCCATCCGAAGATCCGGCCGCTGTCCAAGCTGGACGATTTCCGCATCAGCGCCGGGCGCGACCCGCGCGGCAAGGCGGTCGTGGCCGGCGATGGCGAGGTCGTGGGCCGGGTCATCGACATGTGGGTCGACGTGCCCGAGCAGATGGTCCGCTATCTGGTAATCGACCTGAACCCCGAGGGATCGGGCAAGATCCGCCTGGCGCCCATCCACATGGTCCGCATCAAGCGCGATCGCGTCGCCGTGCGCTCCCTCTACAGCCACAACTTCGAGGGCATTCCGACGATCAAGGCCGACGACCGCATCACGCTGTTGGAGGAAGAGAAGATCATGGCCTGGTACGCCGGCGGCACGCTCTACGCGCATCCGTCGCGGGCCGAGCCCAAGATATGAACCGGACATAAGGAGGAGGTTCGCGATGTCCCATGACGATTTCAACTTCGAGCCAGTGCGCGGCCTTCCCGAGACCCTGCCCGCGGACGAGCATATCCTGTGGCAGGGCGGCCCCGACGCCTGGCGACTGGCGATCGAGGTCCTGTGGATCCGCTGGGTCGCGGGATATTTCGCGGTGCTGGCAATCTGGCGCGTGGGTGTGTCGTCGACCGGGCTGCCGCTGGGCGAGGCGTTGCTGCACGGGGTGCCGTTCGTCCTGCTGGGGGCTCTGGCCTGCCTCGTCCTTCTGGGGATCGCGCGGGCGATGGCGCGGACGACGGTCTACACGCTGACCAACAAGCGCGTCGCCATGCGGATCGGCGTGGCGCTGACGATGACGCTGAACCTTCCCTATACCTGGATCGGTTCGGCCGATGCGGATATCCGGCCGGGCGGCAGCGGCACGCTGGCGTTCGACCTGCTGGGCGAGACGCGCTTTTCGTACCTGATGACCTGGCCGCATGTCCGGCCCTGGCGGATGGGACGCACGCGGCCGGCGTTTCGTTGCATTCCCGATGCGGCCCGGGTGGCACGCCTGTTCGCCGAGGCCGCCGACGCGCGCGTCGCCGTGCCGCGGGTCGAATACACGCCCGTCGGCGCCATAGCCGCGGAGTAGGCCGAATGGGACAGCTGCAATCACAGATGAGCGCCCGCGACACCGAGATGGTGCCCCGCGTGCTGGTGCAGGCGATGTTCGCGCTGATGACGGGCGCGCTGTTGCTGGTGGGGTTCGCGGTGCTTACGGACCGCCCGCATGTGGGCGTGCCGCGCCTTGCCCCGGTCGAGGCCGAGAGCCGCGTCTATCTAGAGGGCAGCCGGCAGGGCAACGTGACGGTTCGCGACGGCGCCGGCACGGTCATCGCCAGGTCGGAGGCCGACCGGAACGGATTCATCGGCGTGATCTGGCGCGTGCTGGCCCGCGAACGGATGAAGCGCGGCATCGCGGACGGCGCCCCGGTGCGCGTGCTGCGCCGCACGAACGGCACGATCGCCATCCTGGATACGGCCACCGACTGGTCGGTGGAATTGGTGGGGTACGGAGAGGACAACGTCGCGGCCTTTGCCAGGCTGGTCGACTGATTACCCGGAGGAGGGTTCGGACATGGGACTGCTTACACGAGAGACGGAAACCGCCCCCTGCACGGTCGAGGTCAGCCATCGCTTCGACGAGCTGTCCGCGCATGTGCGGTTCAACAACGGCGCCGTCGTCCACCCCGGCGACAGCGTTCTCGTCCACGGCGCCGAGATCATGGCCCCCTATGGCGAGGTGGTGCGCGAGGACCGCATGGCCACGATCACCCGCGCCTCGGCGCTGGAGCGGGCCTGGACGCGGATGACCGGCGATCTGGAATTCATGGAACTCTGCGAGTTTTCATTCTCCGAGGAGGTGCTGTCATGAACGCCCATATTCCCCATTCGGCCGACGCCGCCACCGTCGAGGAGGCGCTTGCCGCCGAGAACCAGCAGATCACGTCGAACGAGGCGGCGACGGCGGTCGCGATGCAGAACACGTTGCTGACGCCGCGCTTCTACACCACCGATTTCGACGAGATGGACGCGATCGACGTGACCCCCGTCCGCGCCGAATGGGACACCCTGATCGCGCGGATGAAGTCCGACCCCAACAAGGGCCATTTCAAGAAGAACGAGGATTGGGACCACGTCGACTGGGACGGGATGGACCCCGCGCTGCGGGCCGAGTTCATCGACTTCCTGATCTCGTCCTGCACCGCCGAGTTCTCGGGGTGCGTCCTGTATAAGGAGATGAAGCGCCGGGGCAGCAACGAGGACATCGTGACGCTGTTCCAGCTGATGGCCCGCGACGAGGCGCGGCATGCGGGTTTCATCAACGACGCGCTGCGCGAGGCGGGGATCGCGGTGAACCTGGGCTTCCTGACGCAGGCCAAGAAATACACCTACTTCCGGCCCAAGTTCATCTACTACGCGACCTACCTTTCGGAAAAGATCGGCTATGCCCGCTACATCACGATCTACCGCCACCTGGAAGCGCACCCCGAGCATCGGTTCCACCCAATCTTCAAGTGGTTCAAGGAATGGTGCAACGACGAGTTCAGCCACGGCGAGGCCTTCGCGTTGCTGATGCGGACGGACCCGAAGCTGACGGAGAGCCGGGCCAACAAGCTCTGGATCAAGTTCTTCCTGACGGCGGTCTACGGTACGATGTGGGTGCGCGACCATCAGCGCCCGGTCTTCCACGAGGCGCTGGGGGTGGAGCCGACCTGGTACGGGCAGGAGGTGTTCCGCAAGACCTCCGAGATCTCGAAGCAGGTGTTTCCGTTCACGCTCGACATCGACCATCCCCGTTGGCGGCCTGGCCTCGACCGGTTGCAGCGCGCCTCGGTGCAGGTCGCCAAGGCGAAGCAGCGCGGCGGGATCGGCGGCATGGCGTCCCGCATCGCCGGGATGGCGAAGGCGGCGGCGGCGTTCGCGTCGCTCTACACGATTCCGGTGGTGCATAGCGACGTGCCGGACAATGCGCGGCTGGAGCCGGCCTACTGATGGCCGTCTCGGCCGGGATCGCGGCGCTTCTCGCGCTCTTCGTCTGGTGGTTCGCCACCGGGGCGATCCTGTTCGTCGTGCGCCAGGCGGATCGCGCCGGCGGCCGGGCCCCGCTGGGCGCCGCGTTGGCGGGGCTGCCGTTCCTATCGGCCGGGCTCGTCTGCGCCGTCCTGTCGCGCGGCGATGCCGGCGTGCCGGGGGCCTATGCCGGTTTCCTGTCGGCGCTGGCCATCTGGGGCTGGATCGAGCTGGCCTTCCTGACCGGCACGATCGCCGGCCCCAGCCGCGCCCCGTGTCCTGCTGGTGCTGCAGGCGCGGAACGGGTGCGGCTGGCCTGGCGGACGATCGCGCATCACGAGGCGGCGCTGATCGCCGGGCTTCTGGGCCTGACCGTGATCGTCTGGGGCCATGCCAACCCGATCGCATTGCAGACCTATGCCATTCTTTTCGCCGCCCGGATCCTTGCGCAGTTGAACCTGTTCTGCGGCGTGCCACGCATCAACCTGGAATTCGTGCCGGCGCGGTTGGAACATCTGAAATCGCATTTCCGCCTCGGGCCCATATCGGCCGTCTTCCCGCTGGCCGTGGCGATCCTGTCGGCGTTGCTACTGGTCCTGCTGCACGATCTCGTTTCGGCCCGGACCTCGGTAGAGGCCGCGACCGCAAGCCTGCTTGCCATGCTGGCCGCGCTGGCGCTGGTCGAACACGCGATGATGGTCCTTCCGCTGCCGGATGCGAAGCTGTGGCGCTGGATGCTGCCCGCGCCGGCAACCCCCGATCGGCGGTTCACGCCGCCGTCCATGAACCCGAGCGAAAGATGAAAGCCATGGATTTCGACGCCATCTTCACCAGCCAGATCGAAACCCTGAAGGCGGAAGGAAACTATCGCTACTTCGCCGACCTCGAACGCCGAAGGGGCAAGTTCCCGCGCGCCGCCAACCGCCACGAAGGCGCGACGCGCGATGTGACCGTCTGGTGTTCGAACGACTACCTGGGCATGGGGCAGCACCCGGACGTCGTCGCCGCGATGTGCGAGGCGGTGCACCGCTCGGGAACCGGGGCAGGGGGCACGCGCAACATCTCGGGCACCACCCACGATCACCTGCTGCTGGAGCGGGAGATTGCGGACCTGCACCGCAAGGATGCGGCGCTGCTGTTCACCTCGGGCTACGTGTCGAACTGGGCGGCGCTGTCGACCCTGGGCAGCCGCCTGCCGGGCTGCGTCATCCTGTCGGATGCGGGCAACCACGCCTCCATGATCGAGGGGATCCGGCATTCGCGCGCGCAAAAGGTGATCTGGCGCCACAACGACGTGGCCGACCTGGAGGCCAAGCTGCGCGCGTTGCCCGCGGACGTGCCCAAGATCGTCGCCTTCGAAAGCGTCTATTCCATGGACGGCGATATCAGCCCCATGCGCCAGATCGTCGAGGTGGCCGAGAAATACGGCGCCATGACCTATCTGGACGAGGTGCATGCCGTGGGCCTTTACGGCCCGCGCGGCGGCGGCATCAGCGAGCGCGAAGGGCTGGCCCATCGCATCACCCTGATCGAGGGAACTCTGGGCAAGGCGTTCGGCGTAGTCGGCGGCTATATCGCCGGGTCGGCGCCGCTTTGCGACTTCATCCGGTCTTTCGCCAGCGGCTTCATCTTCACCACCGCCCTGCCGCCCGCCGTGGCCGCCGCGGCCCGCGCCTCGATCATGCATCTCAAGGCGTCTGGGTTCGAACGCGCAAGGCAGCGCCGCCAAGTGGCACAAGTCCGCGCACGGCTGGACGCGCAGGGAATTCCCCATATGTCCAACGAGAGCCACATCATTCCCGTGCTCATAAAGGACCCTGTCAAATGCCGCATGCTGTCGGATTACCTGATGGACGAATGGGGGATCTATGTGCAGCCGATCAACTATCCCACCGTCCCGAAGGGGACCGAGCGCCTGCGCCTGACGCCGTCGCCCATGCACACGGATGCGGATGTCGATCACCTCATCGCCGCGTTGACGGCGCTTTGGTCGCAATGCGCGCTGGCGCGTGCTGTTGCATAACAAGGTCGCGTCAGACCATGTTTCCTGATCCGGGATCGCTCCCGGCACGTAGCACAACCAAAACCCCGGGAGGTCCCATGAAGAACATCTTGATCGCAGCCGGCGCGCTGTTGCTGGCGGCGCCGGCATGGTCGGAAAGCCATGTCGAGGTCCAAGGCGATGCCGCAGCCGGCGAGGAACAGTTCAACCGGCAATGCGTCGCCTGTCATGTCGTGCAGAACGAAGAGGGCGAGACTCTGGCAGGCCGCAACGCGCGGACCGGCCCGAACCTCTATGGCGTCGCGATGCGGCAGCTCGGTTCGGTGGAGGATTTCCGCTACGGGGATTCCATCGTCGAACTCGGCGAGCAGGGCACCGTCTGGACGGAGGAGAACTTCGTCGGCTACGTGCAGGACCCGACCGGCTGGCTGCGCGAGACGCTGGATAACCCGCGCGCCCGCGGCAAGATGGCCTACAAGGTCCGCGCCGAGGAGGACGCCTTCAACCTCTATGCCTACCTGGCGTCGGTGAGCCCTGAGACCGAAGCGACCAACTGATCCCGCATCGCCCGCCGACACGACAGCGGCGGGCGATACGCGCGTCGGACGCGCATGGCGGTCATGATGCGGATCACGCATGAACGGCACCGCTTCGGGCGAAACCCTCACGTTTTTCCCGCATCAGAGCCCATCGCGTGCCAACGGAGAACTGACCGGTGGCCGGTGAGCGACCGCGGGGAATGGACATTCGCGTGCGGGTGTTCCTGAATGGGGCACCCGGAGATACGGGTCCCGCCCGCCCGTCGAAGGTCGTGGGCCGGCAAAAAACATCGGAGTGCAAATGACGAAGCACGTCCTTCCCGCGATGGTCGCGATGTTGGCCATGGCGACGAGCGCCCTGGCCCATTCGCAGGTCGAGGACATGCGCCCGGCGGATGGGGGAATCCTGCAGACGGTCGAGGCTATCGAGCTGCGCTTCGACGCGCCGATGCGCATCACCGCCATCACCCTCACCGGCCCGGACGGAGACATGGCGGTCACCCGCGAGACCGGCCTCGACCCCGTGACGGCGTTCCGCGCCCTGCCGCCAGATGCGATGCCCGCCGGTGCATATCGGGTCGATTGGCGCGGGCTGGCGGCGGATGGGCACCCGATGCAGGGCACGTTCGGCTTCACGCTGACGGACTGACATCTTGGATGGGATGGCCCCGACCGACAGCTGGGCCCTGGCGGCGGTCGTTGCGAAGGCTGCGGAATATGCCGCGGTACTGGTCGCGATGGGCGGTCCCCTTTTCATCGCGGTGTTTCGATCCGCACCCGGTGATGTGCTGCGGTTAGCGCGGCAATTGACGGCGCTCGCGGCGCTCATGGGGCTTCTGCTCCTCGCGCTGCGCTTCGGCATCCGGTCGGCCCGGATATCGGGAACGGGTCTCGCGGGGGCGACCGACCAGGTGATGCTGGGCCTGGTGGCGGACAGTCCGCTCGGTCCGGCGGCCCTCTGGCGCGGGGCGGGTGAGCTTCTGATCCTGTCGATATTGACACGGGGTTCGTTCGGCCTGGCCGCGGCCCTGTTCGGTGCGCTCCTGGTGGCGGGGTCCCATGCGGTGATCGGCCATTCCCTCGGCGACCCGCGTCCGGTTCTGGCCGCGCTTCTGGTTCTGCACCTGCTGGCGGGCGCCTTCTGGGTCGCGGCACTTGCGCCGCTGCATCGCGTGGCCGAAGGGGCCGGCGGCGCCGCCCTGCTACATCGCTTCGGCGTCGTGGCCGGCGGGACGGTCGCCGTCCTCCTGCTGGCCGGGGCCACGTTCGCATGGCTGATGGTCGGCAGCCCAGGCAGGTTGTTCGGGACGGTCTACGGCTGGACGCTCATCGCCAAGGTGGTCGCCGTCTGCGGGTTGTTGGGGCTAGCCGCGGGAAACAAACTCCGCCTCGTTCCGGCCTTGGCCGCCGGGGACTCCGGGGCACCGGAAAAACTGCGCCGGGCCATTCGGGCGGAGGGCGCGGTCGTCCTGCTCATCCTCCTGCTTACCGCTATGCTGACCACGATCACGACGCCGCCGATGGGAACCTGAACGGCGGAGATCGGGGGCTGACGGATCAGCCCTGCGCCAGTTGCAGAAGCGCGATCAGAGTTCGTTGATCGTCTCGCATTGCGCGTCAGGCGCGCCGCTGGCGATCGCATCCTCGACGCAGTGGCGGGCATGGTTTTCCGGCAACATCCGCTTTACCCCCTTGAGCGCCGATCGGACGGCGGCGATCTGAAGCAGGATATCGACGCAGTACCCATCCTCCTCGAACATCCGGGCTATCCCGCGCACCTGACTTTCCATCCTTTCGAGCCGGCCGAGCGCCTTCTGCTTGTCCTGCTTCATCCGCGCGCGTCCCGTGGCACCTTCAGCGACCAGGCGGCCCCATACGTATGGGGGGTATTTTATGAGAGCCGAAGGAAGATGTCGGGTCCTGTCGACGCGACACCGGACAAAGGCTGACCATGACCACGGTGATTATCCGGATCGACGATCCCGAGAGCGCCCGTGGCAAGCCCCAAGGTGCGGAGCGGATGGCCTCGCTCTACTGCATGAGCATACTCGGACATCTCTGCCCGTTCGGGATGAAACCGAAACCGCTGCTGGAGCGTCGGGAGTATCGGGTCGACGGCGTCGTTCGCGCTGGCGGTCCTGCTGAACGTCAATGACGGCTTTCCGGTCTCGACCTTCCTGAGATGGTTCTTCGCCATCTCGATGGTCGTGCTCGCGATCCAGAAGCTTCAGGACGTGGGCGGTTTCGTGAACGGATGCCTAGGCTATGACCTGCTTGCGCGGCGATACATGCCCTATGGCTTCGCCTATCCGTCCCTCGAACTCTGGACGGGTGCGGGGATGATGGCGCCCATCGGAACGGGTAGCCCGTTGATCTGGCCGGTCGCGCCCGACCGCATCTTCATCGGCGCCATCAGCATGAACAACGCGGTCTATATCGACGGGCGCGAACTGACCTGTGCCTGCGTCGGTGGGGGGGCGAACGTGCCGCTAGGGGCGATCTCGCCAACGGAGAACGTCATCCTGGTCGGCAAGGGCGCCCGGCTGCTGACGACTTGGCTGGCGGTCGGATGAATTGCGCCGACGGAACCATGTAAGATACCCTTGGTCCGGCCGTCGCCCCGCATTAGATGCGGGGCGACGGGATTTCGCTTGCGCGCCGAGGCGGCACGCCATCAGGCGAGCAAGGACGCGTCGTTCTGGTCGTTGACGATCGAGATCGACTGATCAGGTCCGACACCCTGGAACACGAAGATGTCCTCGTCCGGGCCCGCCACGAGGATCACCTGATCCTGAACGCGGATCTCGCGTGGCGTTCCCTGTCCAAGCGCGTCGAAGCTGTCGGCGGCGGGATCGAAATCCTCCACGAAGACGACGTCCTGGATGCCATTCGCGAACTCGTCCGCGAAGACGAAGACATCGCCGACCGGCGTCGCGGAAATATCCGGAAGGCGGGGGTCGTTCTGGTCGGTGTAGTTGAGCAGGTTGAGGACATACCATGCGCCGGTCACCGGTTCGACCATCGTCGAGGGCAAGGGCTCCCTGAGGCTCGGGTCGATCCCCTCTCCGGGGGGCATGAACCCCTCCGCATACCGGCTGACCGTCCATTCGAGGGAATTGTAGGCCCAGTCCTCGTCGCCCATGAACTCCTTGCCCATTCCCATGTAGCTGGTCATCTGCGGCCAGGAGGTCTCGTCGACGTTGCTCTCGTAGGCGCCGCCTGGGCTGAAAGGCGACTGCGCGTAGAAGTTGTCGCTGTCGTACCGAGAGATGCCGTAGGTGTCGTTGGACAGGTTCTCCAGGATGTAGTCCATCTGGCTCTGGACCTTGGGGTCGTTCACGTCGAAAAGCCCGGTCACCCACATGAGGTCGAGTGCCGCGTTCGGCCGCTCGATCGGCAGACCCTCGGGCGTGATGCCCCAGACGAAATAGCCGTCCTCCTCGTTCCACAGCCCCGGGAAATCCGGATCGGTGATCGGCCTCTCGATCGCGGCCTTGATCGTCTGCGCCCCGTCGACATAGGACTGCTTCCGATCCTCAGAGATCCCCAGATCCTCGGCCAGCAGGGCCGCGGCCTGCAGGCCACTCGCATACGTGATCTGCGTGAAGCCGTTATAGGCGAAGAAGCTTTCCCAGATCGAGAACTCGGGCGGACCGAAACCCTTGTCCGGTTCGATGTTGTTCTCGATGAACTCCGCGCTGTCGATGAGCGCCTGTTTCATGGTCGGGTCGTTCAGGAAGGCGGTCGCCCGTTCCTCCATCCCCATCTCGCGCAGCTTCTCGGCGTGCTTGTACGCACCGATCAGGAAGAGCCCCTGCGCGTCCCATTCCGGCTGGACGAAGTCGATCGGTTCGTCGGCATCCCAGAAGCTGTAGTTGGTGTAGAACGTCCCGTTTTCGAACAACGGATCGCCGTCGCCATCCTCCTCGATCGAGGCCATCCAGTTCCAGTAGTCCTCCGCCTCGTCGACCAGCCCGGCCGCATCGAGCCCAATCGCCGTGGCCGCGCCGTCCCGCGGCCATGCCTTGAAGTCGTAGGACGGGTTCGTCGCGGCGACGAAGGAGCCGAATTCGGGCTGCTGAGACTGGAGAATGGACACGAGCGTCCGCTCATAGGCCGTAATCAGGGCCGGGTCCTCGATGCTGCGCGCGCCCTCTGTCGGATCCACCGCGTCGGCGAGGCGATCATCCCATTTCTCTTCGGTATAGCTGAACCAGAATTCCGGCGAGTTCAGGACGGTATTGTCGTTGGGATTGATCGCCACCGAAATCTGATCGTCGAGCGTGTCGAGATCGTCGGCCACCGTATAGTAGAAATAGTATTCGACGGGTCGCGTCGGATAGAGTTCGACTTCGGTGGACATCGCCAGGCCCAGCCCTTCGCCGCCGCCGGTCAGGTCGCCGCCGAGCCCGGCATCCGAATAGAACGCCTCCGCCAGGGCGGGCTCGGTCTCGAGTGCGCTCGGGTCGAGCAGATCGGGAGAGGACGTATTCGTGATCTGCGTCGGATCGGCATCGATCGCGCCTTCGACCTCGATGTCCTGGCCGTCCATCTCCTGGAAGGCACCGAAGGCCATATAGAGCGGATCCTGCCCGTTCCGCTGTTCCAACTCCACGATGAACGTCTCGCGCCGTTCGTCCCAGACGGCGCGCTGCATCACATCATCGGGCAGGTCCAGGCGGTTCATGATGTCCCATTCCACCAGCCCCGTGCCGAGATCGAGATTGTTGAGGAAGGTGTAGCGCTCGACCAGGAGGGACTGGTCGGGCACCATCGCGTATTCCTTCGTGATGTCGACGAACAGCTCCTCGTCGGTCGGAAGGTAGGCTCGGTAGTCGACATTCATGATGCCGCTCTCGTCGAAATAGAGATCGGAGTCGAATTGCGGTCCATAGTTCGCCGGCGATCCGTCCTCCGTCGTGCCCCTGATCCAGAGCTGTCCGCTGTCGATCTGGTTCTGATCCCAGTTGGCCTTGTGCCGGAGTTGGGAGAGTTCCGGCCCGAAGACACTGGTGTCCTCCGGGTCCTCCTGCGCGCTTTCGTGGATCGCGACCATCGTGGACCAATCGTTCATCAACAGCGACCTGGCGCTGATCTGATCGGAGGGCACGACACCCGGAGAGATCGTGAGGGCGTCGATCAGAACGTCGCCATCGACCTCCGCCGTCGCCGGATCCTGGTCCGAAAGGCTGGATGTCAGGGTGACCGTATGGCTGCCCGCGTCGAGATAGAGCCGGTCGGTGGCGCTCGACCAGTCATCGGGGGCGAACTGATCTTCGAACGCCATGATCCCCGGCAGCGTCTCGCCGTCGATAAGCAGGTCGCGATAGACCGTCGCGCCACTCGTGTTGGAGAACCGGAAATCGAGCGTGTACCAACCCGCATCTTCGATATCGATCGAGAAGGTCACCGCGTCCGCGGCGACGGGATCGGAGATCATCCCGTCATCGAAGAAGTCGCGGGCGAAATCCGTGCCGTCGAACCCGGCGCCGAGCCGGACGTAGCCCTCGTCCCAGAACCCCGACACATCGCTTTCGACGGTTGCCCCGCCGGACAGAAGTGCGTCTTCGGCCACGAGGAACGTGCTGCCCCCGGCACCGACCGGGGTCGCCGGGATCTCGGCGCCGGACGACGCCTGCGCGCCGACGAGGGCCGTGGTCGAGGACAGCCAATCCGTCAGGGAGACCGCGGGCGGATCGGTCGGAGGACTGATCGTGGAAGCTGCCGGCGATGTATTCAGGAGATCGGCGAGGACAGGGGAGGAAAAGCGTTGGAAAACCGACATGGTCAGTCCTTTCAATCGGCAGACGGTTGAAAAGTCCGACGGAAACGAAGGTCCGTCGATCACGCCTGGCGGATGCCCCCCAAAGCCATCAAGCTCTTACAGCGCAACTACTGAAAAAATTTAGACAGTTTTTTAGAACTTCAAGAACATGGGACAGGATGAAAGTGCTCAAATATTACTCTTGCGTATTGAATGGGGCGGTGGGCGGTGCCGTCCGAGTTGTCGGGTCTGGCGTCAGTGAACAGCAGCAAATGCGGAGCGTTCGGAGCCTCGAATCGAATGCGCAATCAGTAGGCATCGCGTCGCGTCTGGGCCGCGAATTTCCCGTCAGACTGCCAGAAGAAAATTTCGAAGGCGGATACATGCCAGTCTTCCCCGGGACCGTCTTCGACTGATGATCCGGGGTCGAGGCTGGACGTGCCTGCGCCGTCGGATGGCCGTCTTGGTGTTTTGCCGCGGGGGCGCCTTCCCGGATGCGCTTGGCCACCGTTCGCGCGGTCCAGTAACGCCACCATGGTCTGACTACATCCTTCTGCGAACGGCAGCAGCAGTTGGCTTGCTGCGGCAGCGCGCATCCAAGGCGGCCCCTGTGGCGTCCGATCCAGCCGATGCCGGTGATCCAATGTCAAACCCCGCCAGCGCTGGGCTGGCGGGGTCGATCATCGCCGATATATCAATGAATTAGACAAAAATGAAATCGTCGGCGATGAATTCCGTGGCCAGGGCGTCCTCGATCGTGATTACCTTGTCGGCGAGAATGAACTCGACGTCGTCCCCGACCTGGGTCACTCCGGCAAGGAGGGACTCGGCCGTGACCGACGGGTCGTCCGTTGCAAAAGCAAGAACGTCGACACCGATCTCGAAGTCCGTGATGACGTCGACGCCCGTGTCTTCGGCGAAGAACAGGAAGGTGTCGGCCCCTTCGCCGCCCGTCATGATGTCGTCCCCGGCGCCCCCGCGAAGGACGTTGTCCCCGGCATCCCCGATGATCTTGTCGTTATATGCGGTACCGATGACGTTCTCGAAGTTCACGGCCGTCGCGCCGCCGGCGTGACCCGCGGCGAGATCGACCCGGACGCCGGAGGATGCCTGGCCGAAGTCGAGCGTGTCCACGCCGTTGCCGCCGTCGAGGTCGAGGACGA
The DNA here is from genome assembly GCF_023015695.1 of Jannaschia sp. S6380. NCBI lineage: Bacteria > Pseudomonadati > Pseudomonadota > Alphaproteobacteria > Rhodobacterales > Roseobacteraceae > Jannaschia > Jannaschia sp. S6380. Next base: position 1,711,570 of record NZ_JALKAS010000001.1, on the reverse strand, counting down.
TCTCGTCGAGCACGTCGTCCACGATCACCGCCGTGTCGTCACCGCCGCCGAAATTCGTCTCCAGCGTCTCGGTCTTGCGGATGTCGAGCCGGAACAGGCCACGCTCGGTCTGGTCGTTCACCTCGATCCGGGCGAACTGCACGCCTTGGTTCGTGGTGGAGAACTCGGCCACGTCCTTGTTCTGCAGGTCGTCGTTCACGAGGTCGGTGTCGAAATTCACCTGAACGCGGTCGTGACCCTTGCCGCCATGCATTAGGTCGGATCCGTCACCGTTGTTCCAGACCAGAAGGTCGTCGCCCTTGCCGCCGAAGACCTTGTCGTCGCCCTTGCCGCCGACGAGGACGTCGTCGCCGTTCCGGCCGACGAGTCGGTCTTCGCCATCAAGGCCAGAAATGACGTTGTCCCCTTTATCTCCCTTTAGAGTGTCGTTGAACGCGGTGCCGATGACGTTCTCGAAGTTCTCGGCCGAGGCGTCGCCCACGCTTCCTTTGGCAAGATTGGCCTGCGCGCCCGCAGCGGCCTGCGACAAGTCGAGCGTGTCCACGCCGTCGCCGCCATCGAGGTCGAGGACGATCTCGCTGAGCACGTCATCCACGATCACCGCCGTGTCGTCACCGCCGCCGAAATTCGTCTCCAGCGTCTCCGTCTTGCGGATGTCGAGTTGGAACAGACCACGCTCGGTCTGGTCGTTCACCTCGATTCGGGCGAATTGCACACCCTGCGCGGTGGTGGAAAACTCGGCCACGTCCTTGTTCTGCAGGTCGTCGTTCACGAGGTCGGTGTCGAAGTTGACCTGAACGCGGTCGTCGCCCTTGTCCCCCTGCATCAGGTCGGACCCGTCGCCGTTGTTCCAGACCAGAAGATCGTCACCCCGGCCGCCGTACATCCGGTCGTCGCCCTTGTTGCCGACGATGCGGTCGTCGTCGTGGCCGCCGCCGAGGTGATCCTCGCCGTCGCCGCCTTCCACGATGTCTTCGCCGAAGCCGCCGAAGATCCGGTCGTCGCCCGACCCGCCCGAAATCGTGTCATCGCCGAACAGGCCGAAGATGTGATCGTCGCCGCCGTTCCCGGCGATCCGGTCGTCGAAGAACGATCCGAAGATCAGTTCGCCCTTGTCGGAGCCGTCGATCTCGACACCGTTGGCGGGGGAAGTGGTTTCCTGGATGCTGGACATGGGATCTCTCCATTCGAAATGGTTACAACGCTACGTTCACTCCCCGTCCGGCTCGGGTCCGCGTCGGACCTCTGCGCCCAGATGCGTCCCGCTCGGGCCGGTGAGTTACATGGTGGTCGTGCGGGGCCGGCGGAGGGTTCAAAGAAAGTTCGAAAAAAATCGTGCGGGTTTTGGATGTGGCTTGCCGGGCCGTCGGGCGAGGCTCTGCCCACGCGGCCCCGGCGGGCGCCCGGGGGACGCGGCGATGCGTTTCATTCGACAGGTGTTCGATCCAAAGCCAGGGCCCGGCCCGACCGGGCTGTCAGCAGCCGGACGGCGCGCCGATCAGCCCGACCCCGAAGACCGTATCGCGCCCGGGCGCCCCGAGGTCGGTGGCGCGCCTTGCGAGTTCGGTGCGGAGGGTCTCCACCCCAAGCGCCGCGAGGGCGGGATCGGCGGCGACGACCCCGGTGACGAAAGGCGCCGCCATGGAGGTCCCGCTGGAGACGGTCATGCGTCCACCGGGGGCCAGCAGGATGTCGACGCCGGGCGCGGCGATGTCGACATGCGGCCCCCGGATCGCGCGGCGATAGACCCGGCGGTCGCGGTCGATCGCCGTGACGGCCAGTGCGAAGGGAAAGGCTGCCGGATATTGCGGCGGCTGGTCGGGGCCGAGATTGCCGACGGCCGCGACGAGCACCATGCCATCGGCGGCCGCGCGGCCCAGCGCCCGATCCATCAGCTTGTTGCGCGGTCCCGCGAGGCTGATGTTGACCACATCCACGCCATTCGCCGCCAGCCAGTCCACACCGCGCAGGATCGACACGACGCCAGCGGCATCGCCCGTCCCGAGATCGGGGTCGATGACATTCGCGCTGTAGAGGGGCGTCCCGCGCAATCGGTTCGGGCCGATCAGAAGCTCCGCCATCCGCGCGCCGTGGTCGGTCGCAGGCGGGGCGCTGCTGTCGGTGAAGACGCGTTCCCGGATCCGTCCGTCGGCGAGGCCGGGATGATCCGGCAAGACGCCCGCGTCGATCATGCCGATCCGGGCGCGGGCGCGACAACCGCCCGCAGGCCAGCCGATCATCTGCGCGGCATAGCTTCGCCCGCCGTCGGCATCGGTCTGCAGACGATAGAGATGGTTTGCGCCGGCCGTCACTCCGGGAATGGCGGCCTCGACCTCCGCGATGGCGGCGGCGATCGTCGTGCCGTTGGGAATGCGAAAGACGACGAGGGTGTCGCTCAGGTTGTTCAGTGGATGGATCGCGCGAACCGTATAACCGAGGTCGCGTGTGCCCGCGATCAGGATCGCCGGATCTTCCGCCGTAAGCACGATCAACTCGCGCGGATCCGTGACGGCGAAAACCGGACCGGCCGGGCCTCGGACGGGTTGGTTCGCGGGGACGCAGGCGGCAAGTGCGAGGCAGAGCATCAGGGCGAAGCGCATGGGTCTCACTCCTCGGCCACGAGCTCGACGAGCGGCGATGCCGCCAGGGCAATACGTGCCGCCTCACGGGCCGATGTGCTCTCGTACGCCAACCGGTAGAGTCCAAGGGCACCGGGGCCGTCGACAATGCGCGCGCCGGTCTCCCGCAGAAGCGCTTCGACCGCGCCGATTTCGGCGGAGGCGGTGAAGCCCACGCCCAGGCCGAAGGCGGCCGCTTCGTCGGAAACCGTGCGGAAGGCCGGGTCCTCGGCGTCGCCCGGTGTGAACGCGATATAGGCGCCTTGGACCAGGACGAGCGCGCCGAGAAAGACGGCCGCGCCGCGCCAGAGCGGTGTCCGATCGACCGGCGCGACGCGCGGGGCATTCGCGATCTCCGCCTCGAGCCGTCGCCAGCCGAAGGGACGCATGTCGGGCGCATCGGTCGCGTCCGCGAGCGCGGGCTTGAGTTCGGCCATCAGCGCGAGCTCGGCGCGAAGGTCCGGATCTGCCGCGGCGGCGGCCTCAATCCGCGCAGCCGCCTCCGGCGTGTTCTCGCCACGCAGATGGGCGAGCAGGTCGTCTTCGGTCAATCCGTCGGGCCGGGCCATAGCCACCTCCATCGCGGGGTTTGAGGCCCGCATCTGTTGGACGGACGAGCGGTTAGATGGTTCAATATCACTTGCGCACCCCTTTCGAGAGGCAGCGCATCAGCAACCGCTTGGCATGATGGATCCGGCTTTTCACCGTGCCTTCGGGCACGGCTTCGATGTCGGCGATCTCCGCACAGGTCATGTCCTGGTAATAGGCCAGATGGATCGCCGCGCGCTGCCGCTCCGGCAGCTCGGCCAGGCAGGCGCGCAGACGTGCGCCGTCCTGCACGGCACCCAGGACCGCTTCGGGGTCCGGATCGCCATCGGGGATCGTCTCGTCCGGTGCGCCCAGGGTCACGCGCGACTGCTTGCGAATATGGTCCACCGTCCTGTTGCGTGCCATCGACAGGATCCAGGTCAGGACGCCGGACCGCCCCTCGAACCCGGCGGCCGCGCGCCAGACCGTCAGCATCGTATCGTGGACGATATCCGCGACCTCAGCCTCGTCGCGGACGCGCGATCGGACGAAACGTGCCACCGCATCGGCATGCGCCATGTAGAGCGCACGCATCGCCGCCACGTCACCCCCCGCAACCCGCGAAACCAGTGCCACATCGTCGGCACGATCGGACGGCGCGGATTTGCGGCGGGGCCTCGTCATGAAACGCTCGCTATCGCAGAACGGGCGGCAATCAAAGCGCCGGTCTCGGGATCGGCGGATGTCGCCCGCGCGGCTTAACCCGCGCCGCCTTGATGCCGCGGAAGGCAGGTCGGGGAATGGGTGACGGTGTTGCGCAAAACCGGCCGGAATTCCCTGCGTGAGCCCGACGGTATGTCTGGTCGGCGTGTCCAACTCCGCTGCGCCGATATTACCTGTCTTCGACGCAACGGGGCCCTCTATCTCGGTGGCGAGCATGGATGGGCGCGGCGGACCGTTCTTTCATCTATCGGACCCTGGCCTGATCTCGACCCCGTCGCGCGACTGCCATTAACGAAGGGGAAGCCGTTCATGGATCGCGTGTCCTGTCAGGTCGGGTTGGCTTTAGCCCAATCCGCATGGTTTGAAGACAGGGGCGGGAAGGCGCAGCCCGGCGACCTTGATCGCACGCCTGAGCCGGGCAGAGACGAAAGCGACCCCGGCAAGCGCCGGATCGCGCCAGAGGTCCGGGCCTTCGGTCGGAGTAGGAGAAAGGACGATGCCGCAGGGCCGTGGCGTGGTCACATCCCAAGCGGACGGCGGGTGGTCGTGACCAAGAGCAGACGGCCCGGCGGCGCCTTCTTCACGAAAGTTGCATTTAGCTTGCGGCCGACAAGTGTTCCTGACCCGGCGCTCGCTGCTGGGATATCCACTCATTTGCCGTCCCGCATTCCTCGGTACAAGATCGCCCCGAGATGCAGATGCGGGAAGGTAAATACGCCATAAATCTGTTCGGTTTCACACGATTAAACATGTTTGCGAACAGGTAGTGGCGGAGACGAAGGGATTCGAACCCTCGAGACGGTTTCCCGCCTACTCCCTTAGCAGGGGAGCGCCTTCGACCACTCGGCCACGTCTCCGTCGGCGGGTCTATCAGTCGTCGTCGCCGGGAAACAAGCGCAAATCCGTGGGTGCGTGACGGGCTGTGATGTTCCGGTCTTCTGGATCGAACATTTCGGACATTGCGATGGGGACTGACCCGTCCGACACATCTGGACGAGATATCGGAACAGATCCCGGGCCGCGATACTTGGCCTGTCCGGACGGGACGGGTGAACGTATGATCGGCGATCCAGTTCGGACGTCCGGATAGGACGGTCGCGATGTCCTTGGATCCCTGACCGCCTGTGGCGCTCCTCGCTCCGCTGGCGGCAGTTCGCCGGGTCGCTCGACAAGCCGGACATCACCCGATCGATCCGGCAGGACCTGCGTCGAAACCGCGGTGCCGACCCGGATTACACGGCAACTGTAGGTCAAGGCGATCCCCGGACCTTGGGCCGGTTCATGTGCCTTGCATGCGATGGCCGTGACGTCTGAACAGCCGCATCCCACCCGGACGTGTGGCCAAGGTCCAAGGCCCTGGTCGTGGGGCGGACGGCGAGAGACCCCCGCCCGCAGCCTGCGTCAGACGGCAGTCTTGGGGTGCAGGACCACCCGGGACTTGAGGGGGACACGTTCGTACAGGTCGATGATCTGATCGTTGACCAGTCGTGCGCAGCCGTTCGATACCGCGCGGCCGATCGTGTTCGGCGCGTTCGTGCCGTGAATGCGCAGGAACGTATCGCCCCGCCCGGGCTGGAACAGGTAAAGCGCGCGTGCGCCCAGCGGGTTGTTCGGGCCGCCGGGGACGCCGTCCTCGAACTGCTTGTAGGATTCGGGTTCGCGCTCGATCATCGCCTGGGTGGGCGTCCAGCTCGGCCATTCCTTCTTTGCGCCGACGTAGAACTCGCCGGGTTCATAGAGGCCGGGTCGACCGATGCCGGCCATGTAGCGCATCGCGCGGCCGCCAGGCATCGTCCAGTACAGCATGAACGTATCGGGCACGACGTGCAGTTCGTTCGGGGCGACATCCTCGCGCGTGCGGACCTCGACGGGGAGGAAGTCCGGGCGGATCCCGGATGACGCGACGGCCTGGGCCATGGCCTCGTGGCTGCCGAACAGGGCGAGGGCCGCGCTACCTGCGATCAACTGGCGTCTGTCCATCATGTCACTCCTTGGCAAACTTAACTTTCCTTCGGCTTCGCTATAGCCGGACCAACGCAGGGGGCCACATGACGTGCCCTGCAGCAAGGTCACAAGATCGTGTGCAAGGCGATCGGTGCCGGACCGTGGCGGGCCGGTCGCGGCTTCAGGTGTTGAACAGGAAATGCAGCACGTCGCCGTCGCGCACCACGTATCCCTTGCCTTCGGCCCGCATCTTGCCTGCCTCCTTGGCCGGTTGCTCTCCGCCCAATGCGACGAAATCGTCATATGCGATCGTCTCGGCACGGATGAAACCCTTTTCGAAATCACCGTGGATGACGCCGGCCGCCCTGGGTGCGTTCGTGCCCGCGGGAATCGTCCAGGCGCGGGCCTCCTTGGGGCCGACGGTAAAATACGTTTCCAGGTGCAACAGGTCGTACCCCGCCCGGATCAGGCGATCGAGCCCCGGCTCCCCCAGCCCCATCTCGGTCAGGAACTCCGCGGCTTCCTCATCGGAGAGCTGGGCGATCTCCTCCTCGATCTGCGCGCTGATGACGACATGGGCCGCACCCTGCGCGTCCGCCATCGCGCCCACAGCCTCCGAGAAGGCGTTGCCGGTCGCGGCCGACCCCTCGTCGACATTGCAGACATACAGGATCGGTTTCGACGTCAGAAGCTGCAGCAGGTTCCAGGTCCGTCGGTCCTCGGGCGCGATCTCGACCGTGCGGGCCGGCCTGCCGTCTTCCAGCGCCGCGAGGGCCGCGCGCAGCAGGCGTTCCTGTTCCACAGCTTCCTTGTCGCCGCCGCGGATCTTGCGAGATAGCCCCTGAAGTCGCTTCTCGATCGACTCCATGTCGGCGATCATCAGTTCGGTCTCGATCACCTCGGCATCCTCGACCGGGTTCACGCGCCCCTCGACATGGGTGACGTCGCCATCCTCGAAACAGCGCAGCACATGCGCGATGGCGTCCGTTTCGCGGATATTCGCCAGGAACTGGTTGCCCAGCCCCTCGCCCTTCGATGCGCCTTTGACCAGGCCGGCGATGTCGACGAAGGTCATGCGCGCGGGGATGACCTGCTTGGACTTGGCGATGCCCGCCAGCTTTTCCAGCCGTTTGTCGGGCACGGCGACGTCACCCACGTTCGGCTCGATCGTGCAGAACGGAAAGTTGGCGGCCTGCGCGGCGGCCGTCCGGGTCAACGCGTTGAACAGGGTCGACTTGCCGACATTCGGCAGACCCACGATGCCCATCCTGAAACCCATCTTCCGACCCCTCGTTCGATCCGCGGGTCCCATACGCCGCACGGGTGCGGCGGACAAGTCCGGCCCGTCCGCGGCCGTCAGGCGGAACTGTTGCGCCGCTCGAAGATGATGAACCAGGCGAGGAGGATGAACATCGGATGCGTCAGCCCGCCCGAGAGGAACAAGGCCGGAACCCAGATCAGAAAGGTGATGATCCCGAGGATCGGCCGCCCGGCGAGAAAGATCGACAGGGGCGGCAGGAGTATGGCGAGCAGATAGTTCATGCACGGGAAATGGGGTCAGGCCGCCCCGCATTCCAGATGCCGGCGGCAAAAAAAGCCGCGATCGCCATCCATGGTGCGTTTTCGTGACGGGCATGCCATGATCCCGGCGGAGGTCGGATTCATGGAACTCAACACCTATCTGCATTTCGACGGCACCTGCGACGAGGCGATGACCTTCTATGCCGACATCCTCGGCGGAACGATCGTCAGCCGGCTGCGCTTCCGCGAGATGGAGGATCATTCGATGGTCCCCGAGGATCGGCTGGACATGGTGGCCAACATGCAGCTCAAGATCGGGGACCGGACGTTGATGGCGTCCGACGGGATGCAGCCGCCGAAGGGTGGGCATTCGGGCTATTCGCTGCAGCTGAACCTGGCCGACCTGGACGAGGCGCGTCGCATCTTCGACGCGTTGACCCGCGACGGATCGCAGATGATGCCATTCGGACCGACCTTCTGGGCGCGGGGTTTCGGCATGGGCTCGGATCGGTTCGGCGTCGATTGGATGGTCAACTGCGATTGACGCGCCGCCCCGCCTGTCGCAATCGAAGGCGAAACAGGGGGACCGCACCATGACCCGGATCGACGACACCTTCGCGCGCCTGCGGGCCGAGAACCGCCGCGCCTTCGTGGCCTACGTGATGGCCGGCGACCCCGATGCCGCCACCGCCGCGCGGATCGTGAACGGGCTGCCCGCGGCCGGTGTCGACATCATCGAACTGGGCCTGCCCTTCACCGACCCGATGGCCGACGGCCCCACGATCCAGCTGGCCGGCCAGCGGGCGCTGGAAGGGGGCATGACGCTCGACGGGACGCTGGACATCGTGCGGGGCCTTCGCGAACACGACACGACGACGCCCGTGGTCCTGATGGGGTACTACAACCCGATCTATTCGCGCGGCGTCGACCGCTTTCTGGCAGATGCGTCCGAGGCGGGCGTGGACGGGCTGATCGTAGTCGACCTGCCGCCCGAGGAGGACGAGGAGCTGTGCATCCCGGCGCAGGCCGCGGGTCTGAACTTCATCCGCCTGGCCACGCCCACGACGGACGACCGGCGCCTGCCCAAGGTTCTGCAGAACACGTCGGGCTTCGTCTACTACGTCTCGATCACGGGGATCACCGGCGCCGGCGCAGCGGAGGCCGACAGGGTCGCGCCCGAGGTCGCGCGCCTGAAGGCCGCGACCGACCTGCCGGTCATCGTGGGCTTCGGCATCAAGACCCCCGAGGCCGCGCAGGACATCGCCGCGGTGGCCGACGGCTGCGTCGTGGGCTCGGCCATCGTCAACCGTATCGGACGGGGCGAGGATGTCGACGACGTCCTGGCCTATGTGAAGACGCTGGCCGACGGGGCCCATTCGGCATGAGCGCGAAACCCAGCCGGCAAGTGCTGTCGCTGGCCGCCCGCGCGACCGCCGCACGCCGGCGCATCGCGGGCGGCGTCCGGCGGACGCCCTGCCTGCCGTCGCGCGCGATACCGGACGATGGCGGCCAGCTTTGGTTCAAGGCCGAGAACCTGCAGGTCACCGGATCGTTCAAGGCACGCGGTGCGATGGCCAAGCTGACGACGCTTCCCACGGACGTGCCGGTGATCACCGCGTCGTCGGGCAATCACGGCATGGCCTGCGCGAACGCGGCCCGGACCACCGGGCATCGCCTGACCGTCGTCCTGCCCGAAGGCGCCCCGGCCGAAAAGCGCGAGGGGATCGCCGCCTACGGCGTCGAGACGATCCTGCATCCCGGCGATTCCGGCTTGGCCGAACGGCACGCGCGCAAACTGGCCGGGGAGGCGAGTGCCACGTATCTTTCGCCCTACAACGATCTCGACGTGATGTCGGGGCAGGGGACCATCGCGCTGGAACTGCTGGAGCAGATGCCGCGGATCGACAACCTGTTCGTGGCGATGGGCGGGGGCGGCCTGATCTCGGGGATCGGGGCGGTGATGAAGTCGGTCTCGCCCGCGACGCGGATCATCGGTGTATCGACCGCTGCCTCGGCCGCGCTCGCCGCCAGCATCGAGGCCGGGCGGATCGTCGAGACGACGCATAACGATACCCTGGCCGATGGCTGCGCGGGCGGGGTCGATGCCGACGCGTTGACGCTGCCGCTCGCGCAGGAGGTGATCGACCGCGTCATCACCTGCGACGAGGCGCAGATCGCCGATGCGCTGCGCGAGATCGCCTGGACCGACAAGATGCTCGTCGAAGGGGCCGCGGCCCTGGCCCTGGCCGGGCTGCGCGCCGATCGCGCGGCTTTCGCGGGGGCGGTGAACGTCGTCGTGCTCTGCGGGGCGAATTTCGACCGTGCGCGGATCGCGCCCGTGCTGGCCGGCGGCGCCTAGTCCAGCGTCACCACGACGTCCTCGCCCCAGCCGTGGACACTGTCATGGGCGCGGATCACCACTTCGGTCATGCCGGCGGGCACCGTCACGTCGCCCAGCGACCGGGTGAACGGCTGTTCCGTCACGTGCGGATGCAGCAGTTCCCGGTGCCCCAGCTCGATCCCGTCAGGGGTCAGGACCGTCCAGCCGTCGGCATAATGGTCCCAGCCCGTGTCGGCGTGGCGCACCGTCACGTCGAACCGCCAGGTCTCGCCCGTCCGCGTGGCCTGGACCTCCTCGATCACGGGGCGGTCGGCCAAGGCGGGCGTGGCGCAGAGTACCAAGATACAGAATAGAATGCGCATGATCCTAGTCATCCAGCAGGACCTGCCGCGATGTCGAGGCAAATTCGCGTGACCAGATCACCCAGATCGTGGCCGCGACCGCGATCATGAGGGCCCACCAGCCCAGCAGCCAGGCGATCGTGGCCAGCGCGAAATAGACCGACCGCAGTCCCCGGTTCAGCGCGGCGGCGGCCCTTATGTTGATCTCGGCCGACTGCGCGGCGCGTCGGGTCGACCGGGGGTCGCCCGGATCGTTCGGCGTGGCCGCCATCACCACGGCGCAATAGCCGAAGAGCCGGTTCGCCCAGACGAACTTCAGGAACCCGTGCGTCAGAAGAACGGCCCCGATCATCAACTTGACCTGCCAGGCGGCGGCGTGCCGGTCGAGCAGGTTCACTTCCTCGGCGATCGTCGAGAGCTGCTCGGCATTGCCCGCCAGCGCCAGCACGCCGCCCAGCGCGATCAGCGAGCCCGAGGCGAAGAAGGCCGTGCCCTGACGCAGGTTCGACAGGATCACGGCGTCGAAGTTCCGCGGATCGCGGGTCAGCATCTCCTGCATCCAGTCGTGACGATATCGCTGCATCAGGATCGTGACCGAAGGGCGTTTCGTCCCCTCCCGCTCGATCAGCCAGGTGGAGCCGGCCCAAGCCAGCACGAGCCCCGCCAGCGCCAACCAGTCGAGTGTGGTCAGCAGGGGCAGATGTTCCATCATGTCCATCATCCAACATGTTCCGCGAAACGAACGGGAAAGGCCATCGCACTTCTTCCGCAACTCGGGCACCGGGCGCGATCCGCGGGATGCTGCCTCCGGCTTGCGCCGGAATCGGGAAGACCTTGCCCTGACGCCGGAATTGGTTATATAATTTTACCAATAGCGCCAGGAGATGCACGATGCAGATGCCGCAGGTCGACCCGTTCATCCTGGCCCGGAAGGCGGAACTGGTGGCGCGTCTGCGCGATGTCCTGCCCGACGACGCCATCGTTCACGCCGAAGAGGAAACGCGCGCCTATGAGTGCGATGCCCTGACGGCCTACAAGTGCCCGCCCCTGGCCGTCGTCCTGCCGCGCGACACCGCCGAGGTCAGCGTGGTCCTGCGGATATGCCACGACATGAACGTACCCGTCGTCCCGCGCGGATCGGGAACGTCGCTGGCCGGTGGCGCGCTGCCGACAGCCGATTCCGTGATCCTGGGTGTCGCGCGCATGACCGAAGTGCTGGAGGTCGACTACGATGACCGCATCATCCGGTTGCAGGCGGGGCGAACCAACCTGTCGGTCACCGGGCATGTCGAAGCCGACGGTTTTTTCTACGCCCCCGATCCTTCGTCGCAGCTTGCCTGTGCCATTGCCGGCAATATCGGGATGAACTCCGGCGGGGCGCATTGCCTGAAATACGGCGTGACGACCAACAACCTGCTGGGCGTGACGCTGGTGCAGATGGACGGCACCGTGGTCGAGATCGGCGGTGCGCACATGGATGCCGGCGGGCTCGACCTGCTGGGTGTGATCTGCGGGTCCGAAGGGCAGCTCGGCGTCGTGACCGAGGCGACGCTGCGCATCCTGCCCAAGCCCGAGGGCGCGCGGCCCGTCCTGATCGCGTTCGACGACAACGTGACGGCGGGGGCCTGCGTCGCGGACATCATCAAGGCGGGCGTGCTTCCCGTGGCGATCGAGTTCATGGACCGTCCCGTCATCCACGCGACCGAAGCGTTCGCGCATGCCGGATACCCGGATGTCGAGGCGCTCCTGATCGTGGAGGTCGAGGGGTCGGAGGCCGAGATCGAGGAGCAGCTTTCCCTGATCGAGGAGATCGCCCGGTCGCATGACCCGGTCGAGCTGCGCCGCTCGAATTCGGCCGAGGAGAGCGCGGCGATCTGGCTGGGCCGCAAGTCGGCCTTCGGCGCGATGGGCCAGATCAACGACTACATGTGCCTCGACGGGACGATCCCGGTCAGCGAGCTGCCCCGCGTCCTGCGCGGCATTTCGGATCTTTCGGAAAAATACGGGCTGAAGGTCGGGAACGTGTTCCATGCGGGCGACGGCAACATGCATCCGCTGATCCTGTTCGATGCCAACAAGCCGGGCGACCTCGAACTCTGCGAGGAGATGGGCGCGGAGATCCTGAAGCTTTGCGTCGAGGTCGGCGGCTGCCTGACCGGGGAGCATGGCGTGGGCGTCGAGAAGCGCGATCTGATGGGGCATCAGTTCAACACCGGCGACTTGGAGGCGCAGATGCGCGTCAAGGACGTGTTCGATCCGAAATGGCTGCTGAATCCGGCGAAGGTGTTTCCGCTCGATGCCACCGCCGCACGTCGCGCCGGCTGAAACGGCGGATGCCTCCGGCGGAGGTATTTCGGCCAGAGGAAGGATGGACCCGTGCTGAGACCCGAGACCGAAGAGGATCTGGCCGCGATCGTGCGCGGTGCCAATGCGCCGCTGGCGGTGCGCGGCGGTGCAACGCGGCATGCCCCGGCGGATGGGGAGCCGCTGACGACCGCCGGGCTTCGGGGGATTACCCTGTACGAGCCGGGCGCCCTGACGCTGGTGGCGCGGGCGGGCACGCCGCTGGCCGAGATCGAGGCCGCGCTGGCCGCCGAAGGCCAGTGCCTGCCTTTCGAGCCGATGGATCATCGTCCGCTGCTCGGCACGACCGGGACGCCCACGATCGGCGGCGCGGTGGCGATGAACGTCTCGGGGCCGCGCCGGGTGCAGGCGGGTGCGTGTCGCGACAGCCTGATCGGCGTGCGTTTCGTCGATGGCGAGGGGACCATCGTCAAGAACGGCGGTCGGGTCATGAAGAACGTGACCGGCTATGACCTGGTCAAGTTGCAGGCGGGGGCGCGGGGTGCGTTGGGCGTGCTGACGGAGGTGGCGTTCAAGGTGCTGCCGGCCGCGCAAACGCAGACGACCCTGCGCCTGGCCGAGCTGTCCGTGGCCGAGGCCGTCGCCGCGATGGGCGCCGCGCTCGGCTCGCCCTTCGAGGTCAGCGGCGCGGCCTGGACGGCTGACGGAACGTATCTTCGGATCGAGGGGTTGCCCGGCTCGGTCGCGTACCGCGCGGGCCGGTTGACCGACCTGCTGACCCCTTGGGGCCGGGCCGAGGAGGTCGAGAGCCCCTGGGCCGACATCCGCGACGCCCGCCCGGTGGCCGGAGCGGGGGACGTCTGGCGCCTCCATTGCCGACCCAGCCAAGCGCCCGCGCTGGTCGCGGCGGCCGGGGCCGAGGCGGCACAGGTCGATTGGGGCGGCGGCCTCGTCTGGCTGCGGCTGGCGTCCGGCGCCGACCTACGCGCGGCGTTGCCGTCCTTCGACGGGCACGCGAGCCGCGTCACCGGGCCTGCCGACGCAGTCCCGCGGCCCGCACCCGTGGCCGCGCTCGAGGACGGCATCCGCGCACGGTTCGATCCGCGCGGCCTGTTCCGACCAGCCGCGGCCGCGCCGGCATGACCTGGCGGCAGACAGAGCCGTACGCGCGGGCATGGTGATCGCGGTGGGCAGTGTCCTCTACGGTCTAGCGTTCTGGGTCCCGACCCTCTTGCCGCGCTGGATCGGTCTCGGCCTTGCGCTGGTGCTGCTGGCAGGCTGCGTCGTGCTGATCGTCTCCTCCGTATTGCACGCGCCGTCCCGGACGCATTTCGACATCGAGCGCGAGGCTGGCATCGCGACGGGCCTCTTCTTCGTGATGGCCCCGATCGCCGCCATCCTGTTCCTGACCCGCGTTCCGGAAGCCAAGCGCACCATCGAGGAACGGGTGTCTGATCTCCTCGCTGCGGTGCTGGCCAGCTTCGCGGCCGGAACCATAGCCTTCTTCAACGTCTGAGCCCCACCCATGCAAACCACCTTCACATCCGAGCAGCTTGCCGACCCGTCCACGGCACGCTCGAACGAAATCCTGCGCGCCTGCGTGCATTGCGGCTTCTGCACGGCGACCTGTCCGACCTACCAGGTGCTTGGCGACGAACTCGACAGTCCGCGCGGCCGCATCTACCTCATCAAGGACATGCTCGAGAACGACCGGCCGGCGGACGCGCGGACGGTCAAGCATATCGACCGCTGCCTGTCCTGCCTGGCCTGCATGACGACGTGCCCGTCGGGGGTGCATTACATGCATCTGGTCGACCATGCCCGCGCGCATATCGAACGGACCTATCGCCGCCCGCTCATGGACCGGCTTCTGCGCTGGACGTTGGCGCGTATCCTGCCGCATCCGACGCGGTTCCGCCTGGCGCTCCTGGGGGCCAAGATGGGGCGCCCCTTCGCCCGCTTGGTGCCGGACGCGCGGCTGCGCGCGATGCTGGACATGGCGCCGAGGAGCATCCCCCCCGTCAGTCGCAACGACGACCCGCAGACCTTCCCGGCGAAGGACCGCAGGATGCGCGTCGCGCTGATGACCGGGTGCGCGCAGAAGGCGCTGAACACCGACATCAACGACGCCACCATCCGTCTGCTGACCCGCCTGGGCGCCGAGGTCGTCGTGGCCGAGGGGGCAGGGTGCTGCGGCGCGCTGACCCACCACATGGGCAAGACCGGCGAGAGCCACGCCTCCGCCGCGCGAAATATCGGCGCCTGGACGCGGGAGATGGATGGCCATGGCCTCGACGCGATCGTCATCAACACGTCGGGCTGCGGGACGACGGTCAAGGATTACGGCCACATGTTCCGCAACGACGATCTGGCCGGCGACGCGGCGCGTGTCTCGGCCATCGCGCGCGACGTCTCGGAGGTGCTGCTGGACCTGCTGCCCGAGGATCACCCGTTCCAAACCCCGCCGCGCCCGGCGCGCGACGGCGTGGGCGGCATTCCGACGGGCCGGGTTCCGGCCGATCGCGGCACGGGTGGGATGCATGTGGCCTACCATGCGGCCTGTTCGCTGCAGCATGGTCAGCAGATCAAGGGCGCGCCGAAGGAGCTTCTGCGCCGCGCGGGCTTCACGGTGCTGGAGCCCCGCGACGCGCATCTGTGCTGCGGCAGCGCCGGCACCTACAACCTGATGCAGCCCGAGATCTCGGGAGAGTTGAAGCGCCGCAAGATCGCGACGTTGGAGGAGCGGGCGCCCGACGTGATCGCCGCGGGCAATATCGGGTGCATGATGCAGATCGGCTCCGCCGCGTCGGTTCCGGTCGTCCACACGGTCGAGCTCCTGGATTGGGCGACAGGTGGACCCGTGCCGCCCGTCATCGCCGATTTTCGGCCTGGCCCCGCGGTTGCCTCGCAAGTGCCTAGATTGCGCTAGGGTTTCGCCGTCATCGGAAGGGATCAACGGGGGTGCTCCACCTGCCCGAGGCCTGCCGATGCTCTTCCGTTCCCTGCGCCGCCTGTCGTCCCGCCTCCTTCTGGTGTTCTTGGGGCTTCAACCGCTTCCCGTCGGGGCGGAGGTCGGATTGCGGACGCTGGACACCGCCG
This sequence comes from Jannaschia sp. S6380, assembly GCF_023015695.1. NCBI lineage: Bacteria > Pseudomonadati > Pseudomonadota > Alphaproteobacteria > Rhodobacterales > Roseobacteraceae > Jannaschia > Jannaschia sp. S6380. Next base: position 1,696,151 of record NZ_JALKAS010000001.1, on the reverse strand, counting down.
ATGCGGTTCGCGGCCTCGAAGGGGTGGGCCGGATCGATATCGGCACGCGCGGTTTCTGCACCGGGGCGCTGGTTTCGCCGACGCTGGTCCTGACGGCAGCCCATTGCGTGTTCGACATGGAGACCGGCTCGGCCCATGACATCGACACGATCGCCTTCCGCGCCGGTCTGCGCTTCGGGCATGAGGACGCGCGCCGGGGCGTGCGCCGCATGGTGATCGACCCGGCCTACAGGCCATCGTCCAAGCCGACCGTCGGCGGCGTCTCGCACGATCTCGCGCTTCTGGAACTGGATCGCAGCCTGGACCTCCCCCGCATCCGCCCGTTCCCCGCCCGGGGTCGGCTGCGGCGGGGCGATACCGTGCAGGTGGTCAGCTATGGGCGCGACCGGGCCGATGCCCCCTCGCAGGAGGATGCGTGCCGCGTACTCGACCGCGACGCGCGGATACTGGTGCTGTCCTGTTCGGTCGATTTCGGCTCATCGGGCTCGCCTGTCTTCGTGGCGACGCAAGCCGGGTTGCAGATCGTCTCCGTCATCTCGGCGATGGGCACCTGGCAAGGCGAGCGGGCGGCCTTCGCCGTCACGGTGGAACAGGGACTGCAACGCCTGAAATGGGAGCTTGGGCGCACCACCACCTTGTCGCCGGGGGCCAAGCGGCTGCAGGTCGGAAGTGGCGGATCGGGCAATATCCGGTTCCATCGGCCCGAGGGGTGACACAATCCGCAGGGTTTGGCCCGAAAGTTTCCGATATGCGGTCCAATCCGGTCCTGCTCTCGCCGGGATCGTCCGGCAGTCTTGATGATGACAGACCGAAGGTGGGCCCTTACGTGTTCAAGCTAGTCAGACCGATCCTCGCCGCCTTGGCGATCGGATCCGCCGCGCATGGTCCCGCCCTGGCCGAGACGCCGCTGCGCACGCTCGGCACCGCCGATCTCAACCGCGGGTGGGAGGCCGTCGGCCGCCTCGACTTCGGAGAGACCGGAGAGACCGGGTTCTGCACCGCTGCGCTGATCACGTCCGAAATCGTCCTGACGGCGGCCCATTGCCTCTATGACCAGACCACCGGCGACCGGATCGTCGCGCAGGACATTCAGTTCCAGGCGGGCCTTCGCTTCGGTCGGGCCGAAGCCTATCGCGGCGTGCGCCGCGTCGTCGTTCATCCCGAGTACGATTTCGCGGATGCCAACCGGCTTGGCCGGGTCGGAACCGACCTGGCGCTGCTGGAACTGGATCAACCGGTGCGGCTGGGGCATGTGCGGCCCTTCCGCACGCAGTTGCGCGTCGAGCCGGGCCAGACCGTCCAGGTCGTCAGCTACGGCAAGGACCGGGCCGAAGCCCCCTCGCGCGAGGAGGCCTGCGAGATCCTGACCCGCGACAACGAGATTCTCGTCCTGAGCTGCGAGGTCGATTTCGGTTCGTCCGGCGCACCGGTATTCATCGCTCACGAAGGTGAGACACGGATTGTCTCGGTCATTTCGGCCATGGCACGGTGGCACGGTCAGGACGTCTCGCTCGCCGCCGTGATGGAGGGCGAGTTCGACGCGCTCATCGCCGAATTCGCGCGCACGCCGGCCTTTGCGCCCGTGGGCAAGCGCGTGGCGGCGACCGATGCCCGGGACACCGCCGCACAGGATTGAACCGTCGTGACTTGACCTTACGGCAACACAAGTCACCCTTTCGGTCATGCGACACGTCATACCATTCCTGTTGCTGGCCGCCCCGGCATTCGCCGACTGCCCGTCCAATCCGGACATCAGCGCCGAGATGGACGACCTGCTGGCCCGGGTTCAGTCGGCGGAAAGCCAGAACGCGGCGCGCACGATCTCCAACCGCATGTGGGAGCTTTGGGCCCGCGCACCAGATGATTGGGCGCAGCAGCTTCTGGACGATGGCATGACCCGGCGGGCCGCCTTCGACCTGGCCGGCGCGATCACCGCATTCGATGCCCTCGTCGAGTATTGTCCGGATTTCGCCGAAGGCTACAACCAGCGCGCCTTCGCCAACTTCCTGCGCGGATCCTATGCGGCCGCGCTGCCAGACCTGGAACGGGCGATCGAACTTCGACCGCGTCACGTCGCGGCCATTGCCGGCAAGGGCCTGACCCTGATCCAGCTTGGCCGAATCAGGGAAGGGCAGGCCATCATCCGCCAGGCGCTGGCCTTCAACCCATGGTTGGCCGAGCGGCAGTATCTCTCCCTGCGACCCGAAGATATCGAGCTCTAGCTTGCCAACGGCCCCTCCGCCCGACTAGGCACGGGGCCGTGCGGGCGTGGTGGAACGGTAGACACACCAGACTTAAAATCTGAGGGGCCTGGCCCGTGCGGGTTCGACTCCCGCCGCCCGTACCAGCGGACCGATCAGCCGATCCGCGCGGCCGACAGCGCGATCGCCTTCTGATACACGGTCGCCGCGTTCCACTCGTTCAGGACGCGAAAGTTCTGTGTGCCCTCGTGGAACGGCTGGCCGGGTTGCCACCCCTTCTGGCGCAGGTAGTTCGCGGTCGAGGCCATGGCATCGGCCATGTTGTAGAAATCGACCCGACCGTCGCCGTTCCCGTCCTGCCCATAGCGCAGCGCGTTTCCGGGCAGGAACTGCGTATGCCCCAGTTCGCCATGCGCGGCCCCGCTTTGGCCGGGGGCCAGCATGCCACGGTCGACCATCTGCAGCGCCGCCAGGGCATGCGGGGTGAAGAAGGCAGACCGGCGGCAATCATACGCCACCGTCAGGATCGAGGAGACGACGTTCTCGGACCCCATGTTGCGGCCGAACCCCGTCTCCATACCGTGGATCGCCAGCAGGATGCCGGCGGGGACACCGTAGCGCGCTTCGAGTGATTGGAAGAAGTTGCGGTTCTGGTTCAGCCTGCGGTTCGCCTGCGCCGCGAAGCTGTCGAGGGAGCCGAGACGGATGCGGATGAAATCGTCCAGCGCATATTTCACGCCCCGCTGGTTGCGGTCGGCGGCGATGGTGCGGGTCGCGTAGCGGGCATTGGCCAGGGCCTCCTGCCCGCGTTGGCCGATCCCGGCGGCGGCCGCCTCCTGGGCGAATTGCTGCTTCCAGCGCTCCCAGCCGCTGGCATCGTTGCCGCATTGGGCGGCGAGGGCCGGCGTCGTGCCGAGCGCGGCGATGATCGCGGCGCGGATCAGGGTGGTGCGGATCATGGATATCTCCTGCAGGAAAGACGTTTGCGGGGAACCTATCACGCCAGGTGCGCGCGGCAATGATGGGGTCGGGTTATCCGATATCGGCCATCATCCCGCCGATCGCCGTCGTGTCGAGCGTGGCGGCAAGGTGATCGGCCAGCGCTTCCAGCGTCGCTTCGACCCCGGCGGAATAATCCAGATCCGAAGGCGCAGCCCCCAATCGGGCGAGGTAGGCCGCGCGGAACGCGTCGCCTGCGAACAGCCCGTGAAGATAGCACCCCCGCACCCGGCCATCGGCACTGGCCGCCCCCATCGGCGCACCATCCCGGCGGAGCCACCCCTGATCCGTGTCGGGGCCGGTGCTGTGGCCCAGATGGATCTCGTAGCCATGGACCGCGGCGCCGCTTTCGACATCGGTCGCGGTCACGCGGGCCAGGTCCTTGCGCGGCTGAAGGACGGTGTCGACGGCCAGCAGTCCCAGACCCGGCACCGTCTCGGGTGGCCCTTCCAGCCCCTCCGGGTCCGACAGCGTCCGGCCCAGCATCTGATAGCCGCCGCAGATGCCCAGCACGTGGCCGCCCCGCCGGTGATGCGCCGCCAGATCGATGTCCCATCCGTTCGCCCGAAACGCCGCCAGATCCGCGATGGTGGCCTTTGACCCGGGGATCAGGATCAAGTCGCAGACGGGCAGCGGGCGGCCGGGCGGCACGATTTCGACCGAAAGGGCAGGGTCGGCGGAAAGCGGGTCCAGATCGTCGAAATTGGCGATCCGTCCCAGGCGGGGCACTGCGATGCGAAAGGCGTCCGCGCGGGGGGCGCCGCGGATGTCCAGCACATCCTCGGCCGGCAGGCGCCAGGCGTCGTCGAACCAGGGCACCGTGCCCAGCGGCGCCCACCCGGTGCGACGCGCGATCTCGGCCTCGCCATCTGCGAACAAGGTGATATCGCCACGGAACTTGTTGACGAGAAAGCCCTTGATGCGCGCGGCGTCGCGGGCATCAAGCACGGCGTGCGTGCCGACGAGCTGCGCGATAACGCCACCACGGTCGATGTCGCCCGCCAGGATGACCGGCAGGTCGGCGGCCTCGGCGAAGCCCATGTTGGCGATGTCGCCGGCGCGCAGGTTGATTTCGGCCGGGCTGCCGGCGCCCTCGACGACGATCAGGTCGCAGTCGCGCCCCAGCCGGAAGAAACTCTCGAGGCACGCCGACAGGAGTTGCGGCTTGAACCTGGCATAATCGCGCGCGCGCAGCGTGGTCAGCCTGCGCCCGTGGACGACGACCTGGCTGCCGGTCTCGGTCTCGGGTTTCAGCAGGACGGGGTTCATGTCGGTCACTGCATCGACCCTGCAGGCCATGGCCTGCAGGGCCTGCGCCCGGCCGATTTCGCCCCCGTCGACGGTCACGGCGGCGTTGTTGGACATGTTCTGTGGCTTGAACGGGCGCACGCGCATGCCGGTCCGGGCGAAATGGCGGCAAAGCCCGGCCACCAGCAGGGATTTCCCCACGTTGGACCCGGCCCCCTGTATCATGATGGCCCGTGCCAACGGATCCGCCTCCGGCGCCGGCTAGGGCTTGGGCCGGGCGACGCCGCGGGCGGCCTCGGTCAGCGGGTCCGCCATGTGCTGCGCCCCGCGCGAGACGGGGAAGCCAGCCTCCTCCATCAGGCGGTTCGACGCGGTCTCGATCCGCGTCTCCAGGATGTCCATGAAGGTCGCCCGGTTCAGCCCGGGGGGGATCGGCTCCAGGAACTCCGCGACGGCGAGGCCGGGTTTGCGCAGCGCGCCGCGCTTGGGCCAGAACACGCCCACATTGGTCGCGACCGGAACGCAGGGCTGGCCAAGCTGTTCGTACATCGCGAAGGTCCCCACCTTGTAGGGGCGCCGTGCCCCCGGCGCGACGCGCGTGCCCTGCGGATAGATCAGAAGCTGCCCGCCGGCGCGACGGCCCGAACGCATCTCGGCCAGCATGGCCTTGATCGCCTCGGCCCGCTTGCCGCGTTGCACCGGGATGCAGCCCAGCCGCATCGCGTACTGACCCAAGATCGGCGCATAGCGCAGGATCGACTTCATCACGAAGAACGGACGGGGCAGGGCGCTCCAGATCAGCAGGATGTCGAGGAAACTCTGATGCTTCGCCGCCACCAGGACGGCCCCCTGTGGCGGCGTGCCCCGCACCTCGGTCCGCAGCCCGGTCATCGCGGCCAGCATCTTCAGGACCGTCCGCGCGTAGGTATCGCAGGCCCGTCTGGCCCCTTCGGGCGAGGCGAGCGCAAAGGGGATGAAAGCGATCCCCAGGACCAGCATCCAGACATACATTGCGGCGTTGAAGGCGAGCGATCGGATCAGTTGCATCCCGAACTCCTACTCGATCCGGGCCAAGGCGCGAAAGGCCGCACGGCGCGTCGCCAGGAACGCGACGCCCCCGGCGATGATCGGGATCAGCACCGGCAGGAGCCATCCCGCCCCCCGGAACCCCAGCCCGGTCAGGAATCCGCCTGCATCGTCGGCCGCCGGCAGGAAGGCGATCGCGACCATGCCGGCCACCGTGCCGAAGGCCGCGCCGCCGGCGGCGCGCAGGGTAGAGCGGCGGGTGAAGGCACGCGCGACATAGGCGTCCTGCGCGCCGACCAGCCGCAGGACGCGGATGACCGGCCGGTTGGCCGACAGCGCGGCCTGCGCGGCCAGCGTCACCATGCCGGCCAGCGCCGCCAGGATCAGCGCCAGCGCCACCCAGCCCAGCGACCGCAGCCGGTCGGCCGCCGCCACGAGGGGCGCGCGCCATCGGGTGTGGTCGTCGAACACCGCCCCCGGCGCTTCGGCGGCGAGACGCAGCCGCAGCCCCTCGACGTCGAGTGCGTCGTCCTGCACCACCTCGACCAACTGCGGCAGGGGAAGCCGGTCCAGCGGAAGGTCGGCGCCGAGCCACGGCGCGAGGAGCGCGGACTGCTCTTCGACCCCGAGCGCGCGGGCGGAGGCCACGCCCGGCGTCGCCTCGAGGATCGACAGGACGGCGGCTGTCTGCGCGTCCGCCTGTTCGGCCGGGGCCATGATGCGGATCGTGGCGGCCTGGGCCAGCCCGTCCGCCCAGCGATCGGCCAACCGCCCCGTCGCCAGCGTCAGCGCCAGGGCGAACACCGCCAGAAAGGCCATCGCCGCCGCCGTGGTCAGGGTCAGCCAGACGGTGTGGCCCGCCGGCGGAACGACGCGATCCGCCTGCCGGTCGCCGATTGCCAGATCGAGAAGCGCGCGCAGCCGGTTCACAGTTCGGTCCCCGCCGTCAACGATCCGCCGGCCAGACGCAGCACGCGCGCGGCGACCTGCCCCTTGGCCGCGCGGATCAGGGCCAGGTCATGCGTGGCCACCAGGACGGTCTTGCCCAGGCGGTTCAGCTCGGCCAGCAGGGACAGCAGGCGCTGCGACATCTCCCAGTCGATGTTGCCGGTGGGTTCGTCGGCGATGATGACCTCGGGATCGACGATGATGGCCCGGGCCAGCGCCGCGCGCTGACGTTCCCCGCCCGAGAGCTGCGGCGGCAGGGCGGCGGCGCGGGGGCCCAGCCCGACCCATCCCAGCAACTGGTCGAGATTGGCAGCCTCGGCGGCCACGTCGCGGCCCGCCACGGTCAACGGAAGGGCGACGTTCTCGCGGATGCTGAGATGGTCGAGGAACTGGCAATCCTGGTGCACCACCCCGATGCGCCGGCGCAGGCGCGAGATCGCGTCGCGATCCAGTGTCCGGCTGTCGCGGTCGGCCAGCAGGACGGCGCCTTCGGTCGGCTTCAATTCGCCGTAGCAGAGCTTCAGCAGCGTCGTCTTGCCGGCGCCCGACGGCCCGGTCAGAAAGTGGAACGAGCCCGGCGCGAAGGTCATGTCCAGCCCGCTCAGCAGGTTGCCGCCGTCGTAGGAATACCCTGCGCCACGTAGCTCGATCACGGACTGCCCCTTCGTTTGAGCGACCTTCTGCCTCAGCCATTTTTCTGACGCAATCGGAGTTGATCCTTGCCTTCCGGCCACAGCCGGGACGTGCGTGACGGGGGGCAGGGTTGACACTCAGGGGTCAATCGGGCGCGTTATTCGCAATTGTCGAGGCCCACGCCAAATGCGCATCACCTGCCCGAACTGCAACGCCCAATACGAGATCGGCGAGGACATGATCCCCGTCGAGGGGCGGGACGTGCAATGCTCGAACTGCGCCACGACCTGGTTTCAGGAGGGCCGCCCCCGCGTGGCGACCGCCGCGGAGGAACGGGCCATCCGCCGGCCGGCCCGCGACCCCGAACCGGAGCGCGCACCCGTCGAGATGGCCGAGGAATCCGATACGAAGGAAGAGGAGGCGGCGTCCGCGCCGGTCCCGCGTCGCCCGGTGCCGGATCAGGCCACGCTGGACATCCTGCGCGAGGAGCGGGCCCGCGAGGAGGAGCTGCGTTCGGCCGAACAGGACGAGGATGCCGGGCCGCCGATCGCGGATGAGCGCGCCACGGATGAACCCGGGGAAGACGAACCGGCCGCGGTGGATCCTGCCGAACACGTAGTGGCGGAAGGCGAACGCGATGCCGACGAAACCGAGGAACAAGATTCCGAGGGGACCGGGGCGGAGGAGGAAGAGGCCGAGGCGCCCGACCCCCGCGCGACGGCCGCGGCGGAGCGCGCGCGGATGGCGGCGGCGGCGGAGTTGGCCCGCGCCCGGGAGGCTGCGACCGGGTCCGAACCCGAGCGCCCGGCCCGGCAGTCCCGGATCCGCACGACCCGCACCCGCGCCGCCGAACCCGCAGGTCCGTCCGAGGAGGACATGTCTTCCGTCATCGCCGAGACCATGCGCGAGGCGTCACCCGACGGCGGAGCGGACGGTGCCGGATTGCAGGACGATGTCTCGGACCTGCCCGTCGAGGGCCAGGTCGCCGCCCGACAGCAGAGCCGCCGCGAACTCCTGCCCGATATCGAGGAGATCAACTCCTCCCTGCGCCCCGACGAGCGCGCCGCCGAGGCCGAAGCCGAAGGTAACGTGGCCGTGCCGTCTTCCGTCGAACCGGCGCAGCGCAGCGGGTTTCGCTTCGGCTTCATGCTGATCTGCCTGATCGTGCTGGGCTTCGTGGCGCTCTACGTCTTCGCCGGCGAACTCTCGCAGACGGTTCCGTCCATGGCCGATGCGCTCGCGGCCTATTCGGGTTGGGTCGACACGCAGCGGACCGCCTTGGCCACTTCGGTTGAGGCGCTGACGGACCGCATCGCGCCCGACACGTGAACCCGGTCGGGGGTCAGAAGCGGTCGAGCAGCCGACGCAGATAGTCCAGTTCCAGTTTCGGACGGTTGCGCTCGCCCGAGCGGCGTCGGATCTCGTCCATCAGGTCGCGCGCCCGCTGCGCCGCATCGGCGTCGCCAAGAAGGTTCTCATCCGTGCCAAGCTGGCCGCCCTGCCCGGATCGCCGCCCCAGCGGATCGCGGTCGAGGCCCTGTCCGTCGCGCGTGCCGGCCTGCCCGCGGTTCTCGCCGGGACGGTCCTGCGGACGATCTCCGGCCAACGCACGGCCGAGTTCCTGCATCCCGTCGCGCAGCGCATCCATCGCCCGCGCCTGGTCGTCCAGCGCGCCGCCCAGGTTCCCCTCCGCCAGGTCGCGTTCGGCCTCGCGCATGGCCTCCTCGGCGCGGCCAAGCGCCTCGCGCGCGGCGTCCCCCGCCTCGGTGCCGGCCGCGGGCAGGCCGTCGCGCAGGGTCTCAAGCCCCCGGCGCAGGGCCTGCTGACGCTCGGCCAAGGTGCGCGCGTCGGCACCTTCGCCCGGCGTGCCCGGCTGCTGGCCGGCTCCGCCGCCCTGTCCAGGCGCCTCGGACCGTCGGCTCTCGCCTTCCTGACCCTGTTGGCCCTGGCCGGGCGTGTGTTCGGTGCCGCGCCCCTGCCCGCCGCTCGATCCCTCGTTCTCGCCGCTCTCGCCGGCCTGGGCGTTGGGGTTGAACTGTTCCTGCAACTCGCGGAAGGCCTCGTCGGACAGGCCCTGCTGTTCGCGCAGTTGGTCGCGCAGCTCGTCCATGGCCTGTTCGCCCTCGCCGGGCTGACCCTGTCCGCTGCCCTGACCCTGGGTGACCTGCATGTTCTCCATCATCTCCTGCAGCTGGCGCAGAAGTTCCTGCGCCTCGGCCGTGCGGCCCTGCTGCATCAACTCCTCGATCCGCTCCATCATCTGGTCCAGCATGTCGGGCGTGATCTCCTGCGTTTCGCCCTGCGCCTGCTGCTGGTTCTGGCCCTGCTGCGGCCCCTGCTGGGCCAATTGGCGGGTATAGTCGTCCATCGCCTGGCGCATCTCGGCCATCAGTCGCTCGATCTCCTCGGGCGGGGCGCCTTGCCGGATGGCCTCGGACAGGCGGTCCTGCGCCTGGCGCAGCCGTTCCAGCGCGCTGTCGAGCGAATTGCCCTCCAGCCGGACGGCGGCTTCCCAGAGCATCTCGGCGATTTCGTCGCGTGACTCGAGCGTGAGCGGACCCTGATCCAGGCGCCGGATCGCCATGCGCACGATCAGATAGGCGGTCGGATTGTCCCACGTGCCATCCGCCTTCCAGGTGACCGCGCGCAACAGGCGGGCCACGCGGTCGCGGTTGGCGCGCGACCAGAACAAGTCGCGGCGCTGTTCGATCAGGGCGCTGGCAACGGGTTCGTAGAAAGGTCGCGCCGGCAGGACGATCCCCTCGACCTGGCGGCCCTCCTGCCCGGCGGCATCGCGGGCCGACAACGTCGCGGTGACCGGCATCCCGGCCAGCGGGTGCTTGGTCAGCTCGGCGCGCAGCGTCTCGGTAAAGTCGGACCGGTCGCCCGATATCGGCAGCGCCATGTCGAGCGTCAGCGGCGCGCGCGGTTCCGGTTCGATGGCCAGGCCATGCTCTGTCCCTGCGGCCTCCGGGTCGAGCGCGAACGTCACCTCGGCCGAGACGACGCCGTAGTCGTCGGACGCCCCCCAGGGGAACAGGACCATGTCCGGATGCTCGAATGTCGGCGTGCCGTTCAGAGCGATCGCGGGCGGCGTGTCCGGCGTCGCGGTCAGTGCCCAGATCGGGGCGTCGGTGCCGCCGTCGATCGAAAGGGTGCCGGACTGGACGACCTCGAAATCCTGGATGGGCGCACCGGGATCGGTCATGTCGCGCCCCGACACCGTCTCGCTGACGGCCAGCGCGCCGACCTCTCCGTAGAGGCGGAGCGTGACCTGCGTGCCCTCGGGCACTTCGACCTGACCCGGGGCGATCTCGTTGAGGTAGAGCGTCGGCAGGCCGGTGTGACGCGGCGGCTCCAGCCAGCCTTCCCAGGCGGGGCCGGTCGCGACCTGCCGGCCGATGCCGGGCATGTCGGGGATGACCGGCGCCCGCCAGAGCGTTCCGAACCCGAGCGCAACGGCCAGAAGCAGGAGCGCGACGTAGCGGAGCGCGTAGGGGTCGCGCCGCGACACGCGAAGATCGGGACGGACGGCGCGGGCCCCCGCCAGCCGGGCGGCCATTCGCTCACGATGTGCGGCCCAGACGCCCGCCGCGCCGTGATCGCCCGATCCGACGGCCAGATCGTCCGACAGCGCCGTCAGCGGTCGGCCGGGCAAGGTCGCGTCCAGCCGGGCCCGGGCATCGGCGCGCGTCGGCATCCGGAAGGCGCGCGCACCCAGCACGATCAGGACCAGCGCCAGCAGCAGCAGCGCGGCGATGAGGCTGAACTCCCACAGGTCGGGCACCAGGCCCGAGGCCCAGACCGCACCCGCCAGGAAGAGCGCCGTCCAGGCCGGCCAGAATGCATGCGTGACGCGTTCGGCGAACAGGCCGAGATGGGTCAGGCGCAACTGGCGCGCGATGGGTCGCAGGGTCTCGGCCACGGGAAGGCCTCCGCCGGTGGTCGTTGCCTTAACCTAGTCGTCGCCGAGCCAATGTGGAATGGCCTCGCGCGAAATCATCTCGTCATAGCTGGGGCGCGGGCGGATGATCGCGTGGTCTTCGCCCTGCACCAGCACCTCGGGGATGAGGGGGCGGGCGTTGTATTCGCTGGCCATCACGGCCCCGTAGGCGCCCGCGCTGCGGAACGCCACGAGGTCACCGGCCGACAGCGGCACCATGTCGCGCCCCTTGGCGAAGGTGTCGCCGCTTTCGCAGACCGGGCCGACGATGTCGTAGGCGCGGGTGTCGATGCCGGGGGCCGGTTCGACGACGGGCACGATGTCGTGATGCGCGCCGTACATGGCCGGGCGGATCAAGTCGTTCATCGCCGCGTCGAGGATCAGGAAGTCGCGCCCCTCGCCCTCCTTCACGAAGATGGTCGAGGCGAGGAGGATGCCCGCGTTCCCCGCGATCAGGCGCCCCGGCTCGATCTCGATCTCGCAGCCGAGATCGCCCACCTCGTCGCGGATGACCTGCCCGTATTCCAGCGGCACCGGCGGGGCGAGGTTCGAGCGGGCATAGGGAATGCCGAGGCCCCCGCCCAGGTCCAGCCGTTCGATGGAATGGCCGTCCGCGCGCAACGCATGGGTGAGGTCGGCCACCTTGGCGTAGGCCTGCCGGAACGGGTCGAGGTCGGTCAGTTGCGATCCGATATGCACGTCGATGCCGACGACCCGCAGGCCGGGCAGGGCAGCGATTTCGGCATAGACCTGACGCGCCTTGGCGATCGGGATGCCGAATTTGTTCTCGGACTTGCCGGTGGCGATCTTCTCGTGCGTCTTGGCGTCCACGTCGGGGTTCACGCGGACCGTGACCGGCACCTCCAGACCCATTTCGTCGGCCACCCGGGACAGCAAGCGCATCTCGGCCTCGCTCTCCAGGTTGATCTGGCGGACGCCGCCGGCCAGCACGTGGCGCATCTCGGCCTCGGTCTTGCCGACGCCGGAGAACACGATCTGCTCGCCCGGGACGCCGGCCGCCCGCGCCCGGCGGTATTCGCCTTCGGACACCACGTCCATGCCCGCGCCGGCATCGCCGAGCAGCTTCAGGATGGCGATGTTGCTGGCCGCCTTCACCGCGTAGCAGACCAGATGCGGCCCCCAGGCCAGCGCCTCGTCAAAGAGGTTGTAGTGCCGCAGCAGGGTCGCCGCCGAATAGACGTAGACCGGTGTGCCGACGCGGCGGGCGATCTCGGTCAGGGGCACATCCTCGGCATGCAGGATGCCGTCGCGATAGAGGAAATGATCCATCAACGGCTCCGCAGGAAGAGATAGAGCGGCAGACCCAGCGACACGCCGACCATGTAGGTCGCGGGGATCGCGATCAGGCCCAGCCAGTCGCGGCGCGTCCAGCTTTCCCAGACGATCCAGACCGTCAACGTGACCGCCGCGACGGTCAGGTCCCAGACAAGCCCGGAACTGGCATCGTTCGCATGCCAGGCGTCGACCATGGCGGCGATGTCGAAGTCGTTGGCCTGCAGCCAGGGCCAGAAATAGCGGAACGGCAGTATCACCCCCGCCACGCAGAGGATCAGCCAGACGATGCGGATGGGTTTCATGGGCGCGGCCTTCGGGGGGATCGGTCGCGCCTTCGTTATCCGAGCTTGCCGCGCGGGGAAACCGCAACGCCCGACATGGTTGCATTTGTCTTGTCGGGAAGGCCGCGACATGATGTTGCGTCACGATTGACGCTTGGGTCAGCCAACCCCATACCAGTCCAAATCCAGTCGCAAGGGGTCCGCATCATGTCCGAACCGATCGAACGCGAAGCCATGGAATACGACGTCGTGATCGTCGGCGCGGGGCCCGCGGGACTGTCGGCGGCGATCCGGTTGAAGCAGCTCGATCCCGAACGGTCCGTCGTGGTGCTGGAGAAGGGGTCGGAGGTCGGCGCCCACATCCTGTCAGGCGCGGTGCTGGACCCGGTGGGCCTCGACGCCCTGATCCCCGATTGGAAGGACAAGGGCGCACCGCTGAACGTGCCGGTCAGTTCCGACAATTTCTACATGCTGGGCGAGGAGGGGCGCGTCTCCGTCCCCACGGCGATCATGCCGCCGCTGATGAAGAACCACGGCAATTACATCGTCTCGATGGGCAACGTCTGCCGCTGGATGGCCGAACAGGCCGAGGCGCTGGGCGTCGAGATCTTCCCCGGCATGTCCTGCTCCGAGGTCGTCTGGGACGGCGACCGGGTGAAGGGCGTCGTCGCGGGCGAGTTCGGCAGGAACGCGGACGGCAGCAGGGGCGACGGCTACGAGCCGGGGATGGAGCTGCACGGCAGATACGTCATGCTGGGCGAGGGGGTGCGCGGATCGCTGTCGAAGCAGGTGATCGCGAAGCACGCGCTGGATGCCGACAGCGAGCCGCAGAAATACGGCCTCGGAATGAAGGAGATCTGGGAGGTCGACCCCGAGAAGCACCGCCCTGGCAAGGTCGTCCACACGATGGGATGGCCGCTGGGCAAGAACGCGGGCGGCGGGTCGTTCATCTATCACCTGGACAACAACCAGGTCTATGTCGGCTTCGTTGTCCACCTGAACTACAAGAACCCCTACGTGAACCCGTATCTGTCGTTCCAGCAGTTCAAGCACCATCCGATGGTGGCCGAATTGCTGGAAGGCGGGAAGCGCGTGGCCTATGGCGCGCGCGCGATTTCCGAGGGTGGATGGCAGTCGCTGCCGAAGACGGCGTTCCCGGGCGGCGTGCTGCTCGGGTGCGCCGCGGGCATGGTCAACGTGCCGCGTATCAAGGGCAACCACAACGCGATGCTGTCGGGCAAAGCCGCCGCGGAGGCCGCGCATGCCGCGATCGAGGCGGGCCGCGAAGGCGACGTGCTGGAAACTTACGACGCCGAGGTCCGGACCGGGCCGATCGGCAAGGACCTGAAGCGCGTACGCAATGTCAAGCCGCTCTGGTCGAATTACGGCCTGATGGCGTCGCTGACGGTGGGCGGGGCATCGATGTGGGTGAACAACATCGCCGGCACGTCGCTGTTCACGAACAAGCATGGCAAATCCGACGCTGAGTCGACCGAGCCCGCGTCGAAGCACAAGCCGATCGTCTATCCCAAGCCCGACGGAAAACTGTCGTTCGACCGGCTGACCAACGTCGCGTTCAGCTTCACCAACCACGAGGAAAGCCAGCCCGCGCACCTGACGCTGAAGGACCCGAACGTGCCGGTGGAGGTCGACCTGAAGCTGTATGACGGGCCGAGCAGCCGCTATTGCCCGGCCGGGGTCTACGAGTTCGTGGGCGAGGGGGATGACGCGAAGTTCGTGATCAACTTCCAGAACTGCGTCCATTGCAAGACCTGCGACATCAAGGACCCGGCGCAGAATATCGTCTGGACGGTGCCGCAGGGGGGCGACGGACCGAATTACCCGAACATGTGAGGCGGCGGCCTGCCGGTTGCCGTTCGGACGCGTTGCATCCCGGCGGACTGACGCCTAGCTTGCCCCGAACGGGCGGCCCGAAGGCTGCCGTCGAGGGATTTGTGCTCATGTTTCGTACGTTATTTCTGGCCGGCGCATTGTTGGCAGCGCCCGTCCATGCGGATGGGACGGCGGGGCCCTACCTCGCCGCGCGCATCGCCGGGTTCTCCAACGACTACCGCGCCGCGGGCGACTACTATTCCCGGCTGATGCGGCGCCAGGACGTCAACACCGAAATCGTCGAGAGCGCGATCATCATCTTTTCGGTCCTGGGGCGGTTCGACGACGCGGTCGACGCGGCCGAGACGCTGGACGAGGAGACCCAGCCCAGCCAGTTCGCCCGTGCCGCGCAGATGATCACGGCCTTGCGCGACGGCCGCTTGGCGGATGCGCAGGCGCTGCTGGACGATGGCGGTGTCGGAGGCGCATTGCTCGATGGGCTGCTGACCGCGTGGATCGCGGCCGCCGACGGCGAGACGGCCCGCGCGCTGGCCGCGTTCGATACGTTGGCCGAGACGGAAGGGTTCGCGCCCTTCGCCTGGACGCACAAGGCCTATGCCCTCGCCATGGCCGGGGATTTCGAGGGCGCAGACGACATCCTGTCGGGGCGGGCGCACGGCCCCCTGCCGGCCAATGCGCGGGCCATCGCAGCCCATGCGCAGGTTCTGTCGCAGCTCGAGCAGCCCGAGGTCGCGCTGGACCTGTTGCAGAAGGCCACTGCCGTCAGCAATTCGCCCGTGCTGGAGGATCTGGAAGCCCGGATTTCGGCCGGCGAGCAGGTCTTCTACGACATGGTGGCGACGCCCCAGGACGGCATGGCCGAGGCGTATTTTACCTTGGCCGCGCTGCTGGCCGGGGAATCCTCGACCACGTTCACCCTCTTGAACGCGCGTGGCGCTACGGTTCTGCGCCCCGACCATGTCGACGCCCTGATCCTGGTCGCCGATCTTCTGGAAAGCCAAGATCAGCACGATCTGGCGAACGCCGCGCTGACGGCCGTGCCGCGCGAGCACCCGGTCTTCTTCGCCGCCGAACTGGCGCGGGCCGAGGTTCTGCTATCGTCGGACCGCGAGGAGGCCGCGATCGAGGTCCTGCAGTCGCTCACCCGGTCGCGGGCCGAGCGCAAGGAGGTCTGGGCCGCCTATGCCGATGCGCTGCGTCGACTGGACCGCCATTCCCAGGCCGTCGAAGCCTATGACAGGGCCATCGCGCTGGATGGCGGCGCGGAGTCCGAGAACTGGTTCTGGATCTATGCGCGCGGCATCTCGCGCGAGCGGACGGGCAACTGGGCCGGTGCCGAGGCCGACTTCCGCCGCGCGCTGGAATTGAACCCGGAACAGCCGAACGTGCTGAACTATCTGGGTTATGGGCTGGTGGAACAGCGCATCAAGCTGGACGAGGCGCTGGACCTGATCGAACGCGCCGTCGCGGCGCGTCCCGACGATGGGTACATCACCGACTCGCTCGGCTGGGCGCTTTATCGACTGGGCCGCTTCGAGGAGGCGGTGGAGCCGATGGAGCGCGCCGTGATGCTGCGCCCGCTGGACCCGCTGATCAACGACCACCTGGGTGACGTCCTCTGGCAGGTCGACCGCAAGCGCGAGGCCCGCTTCCAATGGCGCCGCGCCCTGAGCCTGGAGCCCGAGGAACAGGTCGAGCGCATCAAGCGCAAGCTGGAGGTCGGTCTGGACGTCGTGCTGGAGGAGGAAGGCGGCATCGGCGCGATCGAGGCGGCGCAGGACTGACGTGACCGCCACCGCGCTGGCGCCTGCGAAGATCAACCTGACGCTGCATGTGACGGGCCGTCGGGCAGATGGCTATCACCTGCTCGATAGCATCGTCGCCTTCGCATCCGTTGGTGACCGCCTGACCGTCGGACCCGGTGACCGGCTGACGGTGACCGGCCCGTTCGCGCAAGGGGTGCCGACCGACGATCGCAACCTTGTCCGGCGGGCGCTGGCGATGGCCGGAACGCCGCGATCCGTCGAACTGGAGAAGATCCTGCCCCATCCGGGCGGGATCGGCGGCGGATCGTCGGACGCGGCTGTCGCGTTGCGGCTGGCGGGCGCCTCGCTTGCCTTGGATGACTTGCTGGGACTGGGCGCGGACATGCCGGTCTGCGCCCTGGGCCGCGCGGCACGCGTTCGCGGGATCGGCGGGCAAGTCGACGCGCTGGACCTGCCCCAGCTGCATGCCGTGCTGGTGCATCCGGGGCTTTCCCTGCCGACACCCGACGTGTTTCGCGCCCTCGATCGCGCGGACAATGCAGGCCACGAAGACATTCCACCCGGCGGCAGCGCATCGAACTGGCTGGACTGGTTGGCCGATCAACGCAACGACCTGGAGGCGCCGGCGATGACGCTTGCCCCCGATCTGGCCGACGTCCTGACACAGATCGCCCGAACCGACGCATCGATCGTGCGCATGTCAGGGTCGGGGGCCACTTGTTTCGGCCTGTATCCACGCGCGGAAGACGCGGCCGACGCAGCGGAGGGATTGCAAAGGCCGGGTTGGTGGGTGCGGTCCTGCACCCTCGGCTAAGGCGTCAACTCGCCCGGGCCACGACGTAATCCGCCAGGTCGCCCAGCATGTCGCGCAACTCTGACGCCGGCAGCCGAGTCAATGCCGCCTTTGCCCGGTCGCGCCAAGCCAGGGCCTCGCGCCGCGTCTCCTTCAATGTGCCGTGGCGTTCGAGGATCGCGCGGGCGCGCGCCAAGTCGTCCGACCGCCCGCGTTCCAGCGCCTCGCGCCAGAAGGCACGTTCCTCCACGTCGCCCCGCGCGATGGCACGGATCACCGGCAGCGTCAGCTTGCCCTCGCGGAAGTCGTCACCGATGTCCTTGCCGATCCCTTCGCCGGCGCCGCCATAGTCCAGCCAGTCGTCGATGATCTGAAAGCTGATACCCAGCGCGTCGCCGAATTCGGCCAGCGCGCTGGTCTGGTCGTGGGGGGCACGCGCGACGACGCCGCCGACCTGGCAGGCGGCCTCGAACAGCGCGGCGGTCTTGCCGCGCACGACCTTCAGATAGGTCTCCTCGGTCGTGGCGATATTGCGTGCGGCCGACAGCTGCAGCACTTCGCCCTCGGCGATGGTGGCGGCGGCGCCCGACAGGATGTCGAGGACCCGCAGCGACCCCGTCTCGACCATCAGCTGAAAGCTGCGCGCGAACAGGTAGTCGCCCACCAGGACGCTCGACTGGTTGTCCCACAGCAGGTTCGCGGTCGGGCGACCGCGGCGCTGCGCGCTCTCATCGACGACGTCGTCATGCAGAAGCGTGGCCGTGTGGATGAACTCCACCGTCGCGGCCAACTTAATGTGATCGTCGCCCTCGTAGCCACAGAGCCTCGCCGCCGCGAGGGTCAGCATCGGGCGGACACGCTTGCCGCCAGCATCGACCAGATGGGCGGTGACCTCCGGTATGCGGGGGGCGTTCTCGGACGCCATTCGCGCGCGGATCAGGTGGCCGACCTGCTCCATGTCGTTCGACAGGCGGGCGGCCAGGCGTTCATGCGGCTTGATCGAAATGGCCTCGGTCATGGGGTCTCCGTCGGGATACGGACCTCGACAGGGCCGTTCCGCATCCATAGCTTTCCGCCCATGAAGGAACTTCTGCGCACCAACGACCCGACGATCATCGCATTCGCATCGGCCCTGCTGGACGGCGAGGGTATAGATTGCTTCGTTCTGGATGCAAACATCTCGGTTCTGGAAGGATCCATCGGAATCCTGCCGCGCCGGATGATGGTGTCGCAGACGGACCTCTTCCTGGCCCGGGCGACCATGCGCGACAACGGCATCAGCGTGTCGGACTGATCGTTGTCGCCGTGACGTGTCACGCGACATCTTCGTTAATTGAATTCACTTCGGATGCAACAATCCGCCGGTACGGGTGAAATCCCCGTGACAGAGCCTATGTCCTATGATGCATTGAACGGATCATCAGCAAGAGGAGAAGGCCATGTCGCTCACGTCCCATCTCGCGGAACTGCGCAGGAAACATGAGATTCTTTCCCGTCAGGTGGAGGAGGAAGCCCGAAACCCCGCCACCGACAGTATCGCGCTGACGGAGATGAAGAAGCGCAAGCTGGCCATCAAACAACAGATCGAGAAGCTGTCGTCCGAAGCGGCACACTGACCCCGGGATAGCGCCTGGACCGACGAAGGCCCGCGATCGACGCGGGCCTTTTCCATGACGGGGTCAGGGTGCCGGGACCAATCGTCGCCCTTCGCCCTGATCGGTCATCCGGGATGCCTCGGCGGCCAGCCACGACAGGAAGGCCGCCGTGGTCGGGCGTGTCTCGGCCCCCTTGGGGCACAGCACGCGGAAATGCGCCCGCGGCACCAGGGCCGTTCGGAATGGTGCGACAAGACTGCCCTGCCGCAGCGCGGTCTCGCCCAGGCTTACACGTCCCAGGACCACGCCCGCGCCGGACTGCGCAGCGTCGATGGCATGGTCCGCCTGGCTGAACCGCGGGCCGTGCAGGTCGGGTGCCGCGATCCCCTCGGCCGCGAACCAGTCTGCCCAAGTGACGTGATCACGCAGGAACGCAATCGAGTCGTCGAAGATGATCGTGGCGTCGAGGAGGCTTTCGGGCGTCGGATATCTTTCGGCCAGATCGGGGTGCATCATCGGCGTCACCCATTCGTCGATCGTCAACGCCCGATGCAGACCGGCGTCATCCGCCGCATCGGTCGAGCCGAACCGGATCGCCACGTCGATATCATCGGTCGCGAAATCCAGCATTCGAAGGGTTGCGGCGAAACGCAGTTCGATCTCGGGGTGGCGACCGGCGAAATCGAACAGGCGCGGCGCCAGCCATTTCGCGGTGAAGGCAGGCCCGGCGGTGATGGTCAGGATGCTGCTGTCGAGGACGCGCTTCGCAGCGCGCCATCCGGCCGTCAACGACTGGAACCCCTCGCTTGCCAGGGGCGCAAGGGCGAGACCCGCCTCGGTCAACTCCACCCGCCGGTTCAGCCGCCGAAACAGCGATGCCCCAAGATGCTCCTCCAACGACTTGATCTGAAAGCTGAGCGCGGCCGGGGTCACGTTCAATTCGCCCGCCGCGGCCTGAAACGACAGGTGTCGTGCCGCGGCCTCGAACGCGCGAAGGGCTGTGAGAGGGGGCAGGCGGTCGTTCATGTCAGACAAGTATATCTTGTCCGACGGTTTGGAAAGTCTCGTTTGCGGATAGCGAAACGAAGGGCCATCTTGGATTCAGTCAAGTAAACCCATTCCGAAAGGTCCATCCGATGTTCGAGACCCGTCTGACCCTAACCTATGACGAAGCCTTCGCCCGCGCCCACCAGGAACGTGCACGGGCCTTCCAATCCATTTTCGCAATCCTCCGGCGGCCGTCGGCCCCGTCACGGCGCCGCCAGGCCCTGACCTGACCGCAGCCACCGAGGATGGCGGACCGGCCGCCAGTGACGGCCGGTCCGCTCCGAGATCCTGTCAAGCCAGGTACTGACCCCCATTGGCCGACAAGGTGGACCCGGTGATGAAGCCCGCATCGTCGGAGGCCAGGAAGGCCACGCAGCGCGCGATCTCGTCGGCTTCCCCCAGGCGTCCGACAGGGATGGCGCCGACGATCTGATCCATCACCTTCTCAGGGATCGTGCTCATCATGTCGGTGTTGATATAGCCCGGTGCCACCACGTTGACCGTGATGCCGGCGCGCGCGCCTTCCTGCGCCAGCGCCTTGGTGAAGCCGATATCGCCGGCCTTGGTCGCGGCGTAGTTGGCCTGCGCGAACTGGCCTTTCTGTCCGTTGATCGAGCTGATGGTGACGATGCGGCCGAACTTCCGCTCCCGCATGCCGGACCAGACGTTGTGCGTCATGTTGAAGACGCCGTTCAGATTGGTATCGATCACCTCGTGCCACTGCTCGGGCGACATCTTGTGGAACGGCGCGTCGCGCGTGATGCCGGCGTTATTCACCAGGATGTCGACGGGGCCGATATCATCCTCGATCTGGGCGATGCCGGACTTGCAGGCGTCGTAGTCGGCGACGTTCCACTTGTAGGTCTTGATGCCAGTCTCGTCGGTGAATTGCTTCGCCCGTTCGTCGTTGCCGGCATAGGTCGCCGCGACGTTGCAACCCTGCGCCTTGAGCGCTTGGCTGATCGCGGCGCCGATGCCGCGGCTGCCTCCGGTGACGAGTGCGTTACGTGCCATTCTGAATTCCTCCTCCAGGGTTTTCATGGTGCGCGTCGAGGAACCGGCGCGCGTCCTCCTCCCCGATGGCCCAAGTCTGGCGCAGCTTGTCGGGGTC
This sequence comes from Jannaschia sp. S6380, assembly GCF_023015695.1. Taxonomy (NCBI): domain Bacteria; kingdom Pseudomonadati; phylum Pseudomonadota; class Alphaproteobacteria; order Rhodobacterales; family Roseobacteraceae; genus Jannaschia; species Jannaschia sp. S6380. The sequence continues at coordinate 1,675,410 of NZ_JALKAS010000001.1, read as the reverse complement.
GGTAAAGTCGATCTTGTCCGCCGGGACCTCCTCGGACGGCATCAGATAGATGCGGTCGGGATGGTCCGGCAGGTTGCGGTACTGCCGCGTCAGCAGGATCAGCGTGCGCCCCGCGTCCGGTTCGGGCAGGGGGGCCTGGTCGATCATGCCGGCGTCGACGGTGGGTTTGCCGTTCCAGATCGGCGGATCGAAGGCCGGCGGGATCGTGGCGGCCGCGCAGACCAGGTCGGTCAGCTTGCCATCGCGCGCCGCCTTGTTCGCATCCACCCGTTCCGGTGTCAGGCCGGCCCGCTCGGCCCAGTTCAGATGCGGGGTGGAGCGGATGGTCAGGTCGGCCTCGTAGGCCAGCGTGACGGCGCTGCCTGAGAGTTTGGCCCAGTCGTGCGAAGGCGGATGAGCCACCATGATCTGCACCTGGGGCCCTTCGGCGACGATCCGTTCCGCCTCGGGGTCGCCGATGCAGCTTTCGAGCACGTCGCGATAGATGCGCTGATGTGGCGAGTTGCCCGGTTCGCCGTCGAACGGCTCGTGCAGGGGGACGTTCCGGTCGTGGTTGGCGAATTTCTCGATCATCGTGTCGCGGATCTTCGTGCCGCGATGCGTGACGAACCCGACCGAGGAGAGCGCACCGCCCGACAGGGCGGCGATCCGGGCCGGGTGCAGCGGGATCTCGCGGCGCAGGACATGGACGAAGCCGCCCTGCCAGAAGCACCGCGTGCCGCCGCCCGAGAACACGAGCTGATCATATGCCGTCGCCTGCGTCACGATCGGGGCGCGTTCGATGCCGCGCCCCTCTCCCGTCAGGGACGTTCCACGCAGAGCGCGACGCCCATTCCGCCGCCGATGCAGAGCGTGGCGAGGCCCTTCTTCGCGCCGCGGCGCTTCATTTCGAACAGGAGCGTGTTGAGGACGCGTGCGCCCGAGGCGCCGATCGGGTGGCCGATGGCGATGGCGCCCCCGTTCACGTTCACGATCGACGGGTCCCAGCCCATGTCCTTGTTGACGGCACAGGCTTGGGCCGCGAACGCTTCGTTCGCCTCCACGAGGTCGAGGTCGTCGACTTTCCAGCCGGCCTTCTCCAGCGCCTTGCGCGACGCATAGATCGGACCCACGCCCATGATCTGCGGGTCGAGCCCGGCCGTCGCATAGCTGACGATGCGGGCCAGCGGCTCGATCCCCCGCTTTTCGGCATCGTCGGCGGACATCAGGAGCGTCGCGGCGGCGCCGTCGTTCAGGCCGCTGGCATTCGCGGCGGTGACGGACCCCTCCTTGGCGAAGGCCGGGCGCAGCTTCTGCATCGCGTCCATATTGGCGCCGTGGCGGATGTATTCGTCATCCTCGACGACGGTTTCGCCCTTGCGAGTCTTGACGGTAAAGCCGACGATCTCGTCCTTGAAGCGTCCTTCCTTCTGGGCGGCCTCAGCCTTGTTCTGGCTGGCGACGGCGAACTCGTCCTGCTGGTCGCGGCCGATCTGCCATTTTTCGGCGACGTTCTCGGCCGTCTGGCCCATGTGATAGTTGTTGAACGCATCCCACAATCCGTCGCGGATCATCGTGTCGACGAGCTTCATGTCGCCCATCTTCTGACCTTGTCGGATCGCCTGCGCGTGGGGGGCGAGCGACATGCTCTCCTGTCCACCGGCGACGACGACCGACGCGTCGCCAAGCTGGATGTGCTGCGCGCCCAGCGCCACGGCGCGCAGGCCCGATCCGCAGACCTGGTTGATGCCCCAGGCGGACGCCTCCTGCGGCAGGCCGGCCATGATCGCGGCCTGTCGGGCGGGGTTCTGCCCCTGCGCCGCGGTCAGGACCTGGCCCAAGATCGTCTCGGACACTTCGGACTTGTCGACGCCGGCACGCGCCACGACCTCCTCGATCACCGCGGCGCCCAATTCGTGCGCCGGCGTGTTCGCGAAGCTTCCGAGGAACGAGCCCACCGGCGTGCGGGCGGCGGAGGCGATCACGACATTGGTCATCACAGTCATCCTTTTGCTGTGCGCCCGCCCGGTGGGCTGCCGCCGGAACGGCGGGGCGCGGTCAATCCGACCCCGACCTAACCTGACGATGCGTCAGGGGCAAACGAAGACATCGGACCGGACGGTGCCACGCCGCGTCAGCCGGTCCGGGCGTTTCGCCCACCGGGCAGCCAGGGCGGTGCGATTTCGGGCGCGCCGTAATAGTAGCCCTGAAGGCAGTCGACCCCCGCGCGCGTCAGGAACCGCGCTTCGGCCGGCGTCTCGACCGCTTCGGCGACGGTGTACATGTCGAACTCCCGCCCGACGGCGATCAGGGCATTCATGATGCACTGGTTGTTGGGATCGCTGTCGCAGTCGCGCACGAAGGCCCCGTCGATCTTTACGACATCGAAATACAGCTCCTTCAGGTGAGGGAAGGAGGTCTGGCCCGATCCGAAATCATCCAGTGCGAAGGCAATACCCTTGTCCTGCAGATCGGTCATGAAAGTTCCGACCAGTTCGGGCACCTGCATGGCGGAACTTTCCGTGATCTCCAGGATGAGGCGTTCGCAGACGGTTTCGTCCCGCTTCAGCCAGCGCTTCAGGGTTTGCGTCCATTTCGGATAGCCGATGGAGCGGGCGGACATGTTGATCGAAAGGCGCAGGTCCGGCACGCGCGCCAGCGTGGCCAGACCGCAGCGCAGTGCCGCGCAGTCGATCTCCCGCCCCAGTTCCTGCGTTTCGACCACCGACATGAACTGCCCCGCCGGGATGACCCGGCCGGTATGGTCCAGCAACCGGATCAACCCTTCCTGAAAGGCGGGGCGCCCGGTCGCGGCGGCGATGACGGGTTGATAGGCCAGCATCACGCGGTCCCGACTCAAGGCTTCGCGCACCATCTGCAACGTAGACTTGTCGCGTTCGGAGACCGCGAAGCTGAGCGGATCTTCGGTGCCGGGTTCGGCGAAGGAACGGCGTGCCATCGGACCCCCTTTCAGGTCGTCCGATCTGTGCCACGCCATTCCTTTCCTGTCCCTTAAGCGGCCGGGCGCTCGTGGCGTCCTTCCTCGATTTCCTCGACGATCTTGGAGACGAAATCATTCAAATCGTCCGGCTTTCGGCTGGTGATGATCCCGTTCGACACGGCGACCGCCTTGTCGACCACGTTCGCCCCGGCGTTGCGCAGGTCGGTGCGGATCGAGCCGTAGGACGTCATCTCGCGACCTTCGACGACGCTGGCCTCGATCAGCAGCCAGGGGGCGTGGCAGATGGCGGCGACGATCTTGCCCGCCTGGACGAAATCCCGGATCAGGGTGATCGCGCCCTCCTCGACCCGCAGCAGGTCGGGGTTGATCTGGCCGCCGGGCAGGACAAGCGCGTCATAGTCGCCGACACGCGCGTCGGCCAGTTTCAGATCGGCCCGGGCCTGGTCGCCCCAGTCATCGCCGTCCCACCCCTTGATGGCCTCGCCGTCGGGCGTTGCGACATGGACGGTCGCCCCCTTCTCGCGCAGCTTGTCGCGCGGGACTTCCAGTTCCGACTGCTCGAACCCGTTCGTGGCAAGGATCAGGATCTTGGCGTCTTGGATGGCAGGCATGAATATGCTCCTCTCGCATGGATGTGCGGCCACAACGGATCGCGCCGTCCGATGTTCCCCGGGGGAGATGACGGAATGGAGCGTTGCGGCTGGGTCGGCGACGATCCGCTCTACCGGGACTACCATGACACCGAATGGGGCGTGCCCGAGCGCGATCCACGTGCCTTGTGGGAGCAGTTGATGCTGGAGGGGTTCCAGGCCGGTCTGAGCTGGATCACGATCCTGCGGAAGCGCGACGCCTTTCGCGCGGGTTTCGCGGGCTTCGATCCCGAGGTCGTCGCCGGTTGGGACGAGCGCGAGGTGCAGCGCCTGCTGTCGGACCCAGAGATCGTGCGCCACAGGGGCAAGATCGAGGCGACGATCGGCAACGCCCGGGCATTCCTGGCGATGGAGGCGGAGGGCGGCTTTTCCCGCTTCGTCTGGGATCACGTTGACGGCGTGCCGCAACAGGGCGCGCGTGCCTCCTTGGCCGAGGTGCCGGCGCAGACGCCCGTGTCACTGGCGATGTCGAAGGGGCTGAAGCGGGCGGGGTTCCGGTTCTGTGGGCCCACGACATGCTATGCGTTCATGCAGGCCGCCGGTCTGGTCAACGATCACGAACTGCGCTGCGCCTGTCATGACCGGGTCGCCGCGATGGCGTGACGGCGGGAGACGCGGAGAAGGGCGCGCCGCTTGTGGCGCGCCCTTGCATGGCCTGGTCGCGATGCGGCTTCAGCCAACGACCTCGCCGTCGGTCCGGCGGACCGTCACGATGGCCGAGCGGGGCAGGGACCCTTCGCCGTCGGGGAAGGGCGCGTCCGGGTGCTGGATGCCGACGAACATCGTGCGCAGGTCGTCCGACCAGGTCAGGCCCGTGACCTCCGACCCGTTCGGCCCCGTCAGGAAGCGCCGGATCTCGCCCGACGCGGGGTCGCCCGCCAGCATCTGGTTGTTGCCCATGCCGGTGAACGGCCCCTCGTTGCTGTCGTCGCCGTCTGTCTGGATCCAGAGCGTGCCGGTCGTGTCGAACTGCATCCCGTCGGGGCTGTTGAAGAGATTGCCCTCGGTCACGTTTTCCGACCCGGCATAGTCGCCCTGACCCACGATCGGGTTGCCGGCCATGACGTACAGGTCCCAGGCGAACCGGTTCGCGGTGTGGTCGTCGCCCTCGGGCACCCAGCGGGCGATCTGGCCGTAATTGTTGGCCTCCCGCGGGTTGGGGCCGTTGATGACCATCTCGTCGCCGCCGGCATTGGCCTTGCCGATGCCGCGGTTCTTGTTGTTGGTCAGCGCGACGTAGCCCTGGGCCGCGACCGGATTGACGGCGACCCATTCGGGCCGGTCCATCGTGGTGCCGCCGGCCGCCGATGCGGCCATGCGGGTGTGGATCAGAATTTCGGCCGGATCCATGCCCGTTGCTTCGGGGGTCAGTTCGACCCATTCGCCCGTCAAATCGTCGTCGAACCGCGCGACATAGAGCTTGCCGTCGTCCAGCAGGCCGTCGGTCGGTCCGCCTTCGGTATAGGTGCCGTTGGAGACGTAGCGATAGAGGTACTCGCCCCGCTCGTCATCGCCCAGATAGACCACGACTTGGCCCGAAGGGGCGACGACGGCCGCGGCGTTCTCGTGCTTGAAGCGACCAAGTGCCGTGCGCTTGACGGGCGTGCTATCGGGGTCGGCCGGGTCGATCTCGACGATCCAGCCGTGGCGATTGGGCTCGTTGGGTTCCTTCGAGACGTCGAAGCGCGCGTCGTGCAATTCGTAGCCATAGCGCCCCTCGCGGCCGATGCCGTAGCGGGCGAACCCTTCGCTGAGCGAGAACTCGACCTCCGGGTCGGCCACGCCGAAATAGCCGTTGAAATTCTCCTCGCAGGTCAGATACGTGCCCCACGGCGTCTTGCCGGCCCCGCAATTGTTGAGCGTTCCCAACGCCGTCGTGCCCGTCGGGTCGTCGTTCGTCTTCATCAGGTCATGACCCGCGGCCGGTCCGGCGATGGTCATCGGCGTCCGATGATGGATCCGACGGTTGTAGGGGCTGTCGACAACGATCTGCCAGCCATCTTCGCCTTCCTCGATTTCCATGACGGTGACGCCCTGGATGTTCTGCAGGATGCGCACGTCGTCGGCGGTGAAGGCGTTCTCGCCCTTGTGGGGCAGGTTGGTGTCGACATTGGCGTATTCATGGTTCACCGCGATCAGCTGCCTGCCATCGACGGTGAACCGCTCCATCCCGTCGGTGTTCTCGCCAAACACCTTGTCGGACGAGGCCACGGTAACGCCGGAACTCGGGTCGAACGGCTCCGCGTCCGAAAACAGCGGGTCGCCCCAGCGTGCCAGGATATCCCATTCGTACCCGTCGGGGACGTGGACCGTATGGTCGGTGTGGATCGGGATCGCCTCGAAGGCGAACTGGCCCGAGGCCGCATCCTGCGCCCGCGCGGATGTCGACGTCAGCAGGCCGGTTCCCATCACGGCCGCCCCCGATCCGAAGGCGATGACGCCGGACAGGAAGCCGCGGCGCGACAGGGCCCGTTCGACCACCTGGTCGAATTCGCTGGTGTCCGGACGCGGGTTCTTCACCTCGTCCCATTCGTCGGCGCTGAGATGGCTGAGGTCTTTCATGTCGCTCTCTCCTGGTTGGATATCCCTGACGGGGAAGGGCGACGGATGCACCGCCCTTCCAGTCGCGCGCTGGCTAGGCAAGGTACGTGACGGTTACGTAACGGGTGGGTGACGGTTCTGTAGCCGGGCCGCCGGTGCGACCACGTGCCCCATCCTCCGATTCCCGCTCCCTTCCAAAACCTGCAAGCCCGACCCGTGGATACCATATCCGATGGCCCGCGTCAGGCGTTCAGGCGCGCTCATCCTTGGGGCTGCCCATGACGACATAGGTCGTCAGCCGGGCGACCTGCGGCAGCACGCCCAGGACATCCGTATGGAAGTGCTTGTAGGCCGCCAGATCGCGCGCCTCGATCCGCAGGAGGTATTCGACGTTGCCGGTGATGTTATGGCACTCGCGGACCTCGGGTGCGGCCGCGATCGCCTGCTCGAACGATTCCTGACCGCGCTTGGTGTGATCGTTCAGTCCGACTGTGATGTAGGCGGTGAAACCGATTCCCGCCCGCTCGGGGTCGATCACGGCGCGATAGCCCCGGATCAGGCCCGATGCCTCCATCGCCTGCACCCGGCGCAGCGTGGCCGATGGCGACAACCCGACGCGCGCCGCAAGTGCCTGGTTCGTGATCCGCCCGTCACCGGACAGCTCGCGCAAGATATTCTCGTCCAATGCGTCGATCGTCGTCATATCGTGCGCATATTGCGTCCAACGATGCAGGTTCGCAAGGATATGCGGTGGCGTTTCGGCAATCCTGCCGCACATGACCCCCGAACTCTTCTTTGCCCTCGCCGGCTTCGCGTTCGTCTCGTCGATCACGCCCGGGCCGAACAACCTGATGCTGATGGCGTCGGGGGCGAATTACGGCCTCTGGCGGACCGTGCCCCATGGCCTCGGTGTGTCGATCGGGTTCGGCGTGATGATCCTGCTGGTCGGGATGGGGCTGGCGCAGGTCTTCGCATCGGTCCCCTGGTCCAAGCCGGTACTGGCGGTGCTGTCGGTCGGCTACCTGCTGTTCCTGGCATGGAAGATCGCCAATGCCGCCCCGCCCGAGCGGACGGCGGCCACGGGTCGGCCAATGACCTTCCTCCAGGCGGCGGCGTTTCAATGGGTGAACCCGAAGGCCTGGACGATGGCGCTGACTGCGATCACGCTCTACGCCTCAGGCGGGGTCTGGTCGGTGGCCCTGGTGGCGCTCGTCTTCAGCGTGATCAACCTGCCCTGCATCTTCAGCTGGTCGGCGCTGGGCCGCGAGATGCGGCGCTTCCTGACATCGCCGGGTCGTCTCCGCGCATTCAACTGGACGATGGCGGCGCTGCTGGTCGCATCGCTCTGGCCGTCGGTCGCGCCGCTGTTGTAACCCCTCAGTCCAATGCGATCTCGCGTCGGAAGGTGCCGTCCGGCGCGAAGATTAGGGCCCGGTTGTCGCGCGTCGTGACTAGCCAGTAGGCCGGCGTCTGCGTCACGGCGACGACGGCAGTATCGGGAGGCAGGACCAGGGCGTCGGGCGCCGTTACCCGCGCACCGGGCAGGCGCGTGACAAGCAAGGCCACGACCGCTATCAGCCCGGCGATCATCACCCCGGTCAGAATGGTCACGAGCGTTTTCAACAGGCGCAGGTCGGGGGGCAGCCGAGGTTCCATGTCCGACACGTGCATCACCTTCGAGATCGCGGCCGATCCGCCGTCGCGTCTGGATAAGGCAATCGCCCGCGACGTGCCAGTCGACGCGCATCTGAGCCGCTCGCGCCTGGCGCGACTGATCGCCGACGGCGCCGTCCGCGTGAACGGCGCGCCCGCCGGCGCGCGCGACCGCGTGGCCGAGGGTGACCGGATCGACCTGCGCGTGCCCGTGGCCGCCGACCCCGAGACGACGGCCGAGGACATTCCGCTGACCATCGTGCACGAGGACGCGGACCTGATCGTGATCGACAAGCCCGCGGGCATGGTCGTCCATCCAGCACCCGGCAGCCCGGGCGGCACGCTGGTCAACGCGTTGCTGCATCATTTCGGGGGTGCCCTGTCCGGCGTCGGCGGCACGCGCCGGCCCGGGATCGTGCACCGCATCGACAAGGATACCTCGGGCCTGTTGGTCGTGGCCAAGTCGGATGCCGCGCATCATGGCCTGGCCGCCCAGTTCGAGGCGCACAGCGTCGAGCGGCGATACCTGGCAATCTGCCACGGCGTGCCGGACGCGGGCGATCCGCGTCTGCGCGGGATCCGCGGCGTCGCGTGGGAGGGGGGCGACATCGTCAGGATCATGACCCGTCTGGCCCGCCACCGCACCGACCGCCAGCGCCAGGCCGTCACCTGGGAGGGGGGGCGGCACGCCGTGACGCGGGCCCGGGTCCTGACGCGTTTCGATCACGCGGCGCTGCTGGAATGTTGGCTGGAGACCGGGCGGACGCATCAGATCCGGGTGCATCTGGCCCATGCCGGCCACGCGTTGGTGGGCGATCCCGTCTATGGGGGGCATCGCCGGTTGCCGCGATCCCATCCTGCCGCCGGCGCGGTCGCGGCATTCGGCCGTCAGGCGCTGCATGCCGAGACACTGGGCTTCCGGCATCCGGTCAGCGGTTCGCCGATGCGCTTCGCCGCCCCGCTTCCGCCGGACATGGAAGGCCTGCTGGGCTGTCTCGCGCGTTAGGATCGCGCGGCGGAACCAAGTCGAGACCCCGTCGTTTTCTGTGCGAGCAGGCACAGGCAAGGCGCCGATCCGGCCCTTACAGTCGCGTGCCGGAAGGTATAGACCACCATTCGACCATTGGGGTCACCGCGACGTGACCCGCAACATCTTGATTCCCGGCATGGCTGATCCCAAGTCAGAAACCAACGGGTGTTAAGACCCTTAACATGAGGGAGATAGACATGGCAGCGACCTATGCGAACCTGCCGGCGCCGAACCCGGAGGCCGGGCTGAACCGGTATCTGCAGGAAATCCGAAAGTTTCCGATGTTAGAGCCGGAAGAGGAATATATGCTCGCCAAGCGGTGGGCCGAGGAGGGCGACACCGAGGCCGCCCACAAGATGGTGACGTCGCATCTGCGTCTCGCCGCAAAGATCGCCATGGGCTATCGCGGTTACGGGCTGCCGCAGGCGGAGGTCATCTCCGAGGCGAATGTGGGTCTGATGCAGGCGGTCAAGAAGTTCGATCCCGAAAGGGGCTTCCGCCTCGCGACCTATGCGATGTGGTGGATCCGTGCCGCGATCCAGGAATACGTTCTGCGGTCCTGGTCGATGGTGAAGCTGGGCACGACCAGCGCGCAGAAGAAGCTCTTCTTCAACCTTCGCAAAGCCAAGAACCGCATTGGTGCCTTGGAGGAGGGCGACCTGCGCCCCGAGAACGTGCAGCGCATCGCCAATGACCTAGGCGTGACCGAGGACGAGGTGACCTCGATGAACCGGCGCATGTCGGGGGGCGACGCCTCGCTCAACGTGATGGTCGGCTCGGACGGGGATTCGACGACGCAATGGCAGGACTGGCTGGCGGATGAGGACGCCGATCAGGCCGAGGACTACGCCGAGCGCGACGAGTATGAAAGCCGGATCGGCCTGATGACCGAGGCGATGGATGTCCTCAACGACCGCGAGAAGGACATCCTGACCCAGCGGCGTCTCAGCGACGAAACGGTGACGTTGGAAGACCTGTCCAGCAAGTACGGCGTCAGCCGGGAGCGTATCCGGCAGATCGAGGTCCGCGCCTTCGAGAAACTGTCGAAGCGCGTCCGTGAACTGGCGCGCGAAAAAGGGATGGCGTCGGCCTGACGCCTGGCGCCGTTGCATCGCTTCGGGCCGTTTCTGCAAGGGGGCGGCCCGTTTCCGTGCTAGGCTCGCCCTCGCAATCACGGAGGATGCCATGAGTTACTATGCCGGTTTCGTCGCCGCCGTTTCGAATGATCGAAAGGATGAGTTCATCGCCCATGCGCGCGAGGCTTGGGAGGTCATCTTCAAGCCGATGGGCGCGCTGGCGCAGATCGAGACCTGGGGCGACGAGGTACCCGATGGCGAGGTCACGTCCTTCCCGATGGCCGTGAAGGCCAAACCGGGCGAGACGGTCGTGTTTTCGTGGATCGAATGGCCCGACAAGGCGACGCACGACGCCGCGAACGCGAAGATGATGGCGCCCGATTTCGCGCCGGACATGGCCGAGATGCCGTTCGACGGAAAGCGTATGATCTATGGCGGTTTCGCCCCGGTGGTGGAACTCCGCCGCTGAGGCTTGCCCACCGCCGGGTGTCGGCGCAGATTGATATGCAGGAGGGCTCGGAGATGGCAGGCGGTTGGGCGAAGGACGGCGCGGTCAGCGAGCAGATCGAAGCATCGATCGCCGACGAACTGGCGCGGATGCGGGCCCGGTCGGGTCCGTCCGGCGAGAGCTTCACCCATTGCGCCGAATGCGAGGAGCCGATCCCCGAGGCACGCCGCGCTGCCGTTCCGGGCGTCAAGCTGTGCGTCGACTGCCAGACGGGTCGCGACGACCGCAACACGCCCCGCGCCGGCATCAACCGGCGGGGCAGCAAGGACAGTCAGTTGAAATGACGGCCTGCGGCGTCTTGCCACGATGGTTCGCGACGGGAAGGGGGGCGGCATGACCGATGCGATCCGATGGGGCATCCTGGGGGCATCGTCTTTCGCACGCCGTGAAATGGCGCCGGCGCTGCACCTTGCGCGTGGCAGCCGCCTGTCGGCCTTGGCCACGCGCGCACCCGACAAGGCGGCAGCCTTTCGCGACCGGGTTCCCGACCTCGCCGTGCATCGCGATTACGCGGCCCTGCTGGATGCGCCGGAGATCGACGCCGTCTACATCCCTCTGCCGCACACGATGCATGTCGAATGGGCCATCCGCGCGCTGGAGGCCGGCAAGCACGTTCTGGTCGAGAAGCCGGTCGCCATGCATGCCGACGAGATCGCACCCCTAATCGCGGCGCGCGACGCCAGCGGCCGTCTATGTGCCGAAGCGTACATGATCGTGCATCACCCCCAATGGCATTTCGTCCGCGACCTGCTACGCGACGGTGCGATCGGGCGTCTGCGCCATGTGGAAGGGGTGTTCACCTACGACAATTCGGCCGATCCGGGGAACATCCGCAACGCGGCTGCGACCGGCGGCGGGGCTTTGCCGGACATCGGTGTCTATACCTATGGCGCCACACGTTGGGCCACCGGGGCGGAACCCGAGCGGATCACCCATGCCGATATCGACTGGGAGAATGGGTGCGACACGCTCGCCCGTGTCTCGGCGCGGTTTCCGGATTTCACTGCCCATTGGGTCAATTCGATGCGCCTATTGCCCGAGCAGTTCATGCTGTTTCACGGCGAGGCCGGGCTGATCCGCCTGAACGCGCCGTTCAACGCCGCCCGCTTCGGCGAGGCACAGGTGGATTGGCGCGGTCGGGACGGGGTCCGGCATTCGCGATCCTGGCCGGGGGTGGACCAATATGTCCTGCAGGTCGAGGCGTTCGTGGATGCCGCGCGGAACGGCACGCCATATCTTTGGACGCTGGAGGATGCGCGCGGGACGCAGCAGGTGATCGACATGGCCTACGCCGCCGCGGGCGGACGGCCCGTCTAGCCTTCTTCGCCCAGAAGCGGCACGTCGTCCGCGTCGCTGATATCGGCCAACTCGTCCAGCACCGTTTCCTGTACGGATTCGGCCTGCGCGGCGACCGTGTCCAAGGTCTCGCGCGCGATCCGCGACAGATCCTCGTCCAGATCGTCGCGGAAAACCGCCCAGATCGGATAGGGAAACCGAGGCGCGTCGGGCACCAGGTGCAGGCGGCCGGCATCCAGGTGGCCCATGACCGCGCGGGCGGGGAGATAGGCGGCTGCCCGGCGCCTGGCGATGAATTCCGCCCCCAGTGCCCCGAGGCTGAGCACGATGCCCGATTGCGTCAGGGTTGGCAGCCCCACCGCGTGGGCCTGCGTGAATTCCGGGCCCCAGTCCATGAACACGTAGTCGCCGACGAGTTCGTCCATGGCCCCGGTCGGGAAGGACGAGACCAGGATCAGTTCGTCCGCCATGACCGGGGTTACGGTCAATCCGGGCCGGTGCTGCGGCATGTATGTCAGCGCGACCTGTACGACGCCCTCGATCAGGAAGCGGGTCAGGCGGTCCGGCATGCCCAACTCGGCTCGGAGCGCCAGGTCCGGCGCCGCCGCCCGCATTGCGTCGATCCAACGAAATCCCAGCCGGGGCCAGAGCGAGTATTGCGCGCCGATGGTCAGCGCACGTTCATACCCTTCGGGCACCGCCACCTGCTGCCGGGCCTCCTCCCAGAGTTTGATCAGGCTCGTGGCATAGCGTTCGAACGCCCGACCGGGAGGGGTCAGCGCGACGCCGGCCTTGGATCGGGTGAACAGCGTCTTGCCCAACCCGTCCTCCAGCCGTTGGATCCGCAGGCTGACGGCCGATTGCGTGACGAACAGGCGAGAGGAGGCGGCGACGAAGCTTCCGGTATCGGCGACGGCCAGGAATGTGCGTATCAAGGTCAGGTCCATACGGCATCCATATCCGATAATCGCCTGAAGCCCTAATCGTATTCGTTTTTCAGGGGGCATGCCGGGCTGTATGTATCCGATCGATGATCGTGCCCACCCGCCCGATCCGGTCCCGTCGGCGCGTCGCCGACCGCGAACCGACACCCGACGACGCCAAAGGGAAGCTGCCATGAACCTCAATCGTATCACCGCGCCCGCAGTGCTTTTGCTGGCATTCGCGCTTTCGGCCTGCTCGGCCGAGCGGGCCGTGGACCGGACGGTCGACAGCACCCTCTGGGTCGGCAAGACGGCCGTGAAGGGCACCGTGGGTGCGGGAAAGATGGTCGTGCGCGGCGGTCATGCGCTTGTGACGTCGGAGGAGTGATTGCGGCCACCAACCGGCCGGCACCGTATGCGAAATGAAAAAGGGCGCGGGGGTCGATCCCCGCGCCCTTTCGGCATTCTAAGACGTCTCAGACGGACAGGATCACTCCTTGTCCTCGCCCTCCACGGTTTCGGCGGTCTGGTTGATGACCTCGGTCTCGGTCACCTCCTCTTCGTCCTCGTCCTTCTGCGAGGCCAGACCCGAAGGCGCCTGCATGTTGGCCAGCACGAAGTCGCGGTCGATGGTCGGCTTGGCACCTTCGGGCAGCGTCACGTCGGAGATGTGCAGCGTGTCGCCGATCTCCATCCCCGAGCAATCGACCGTAATCGATTCCGGGATGTCGCCGGCGGTCACGCGCAGCTCCACCTCGGGGCGCACGACTGTCAGGACGCCGCCCTGCTTGTCGCCGGGGCAGCCGTCGACGTTCTCGAACTCCACCGGGATGTAGAGGTTGACCTTCGAGGTCCGGCGCAGGCGCATCAGGTCCAGGTGGGTCGGCAGGTCCTTGACGACGTCGCGCTGAACGTCGCGGGCGATGACGCGCACGTCCTCCTGCCCCTCGACCTTCAGGTTCCACAGCGTCGCGCGGAAGCGGCCCGCCTTCAGCTTGGCCAGGAGGTCGTTGAACGGGATTTCGATCGGAAGCGGATCGGCACCGCCGCCATAGACGACGCCCGGCACCATGCCATTGCGCCGGGATTGACGAGCGGCCCCCTTGCCTGTCCCCGTCCGGGCATGAGCCACGAGATCCGGAATCTCTTTAGCCATGTGATATCTCCAATATGTCTGTGGGCGGCCTCCAAGGGTGTCCGCCCGGTCGTGAAGGCCCGCCCTCTAATGCCCGGCCGGGGCCTATGCAAGACCTGTTTCCTTGCGCGCGCGCGCGCCGGGGGCTAAGCCGCGCAAGACCAGGGAGGCCCCGTGCATGTCCGACGATCCCGCAACGCTCGTCTCCACGAGATGGCTCGCCCAGCGCCTGAGCTCGCCCGATCTGCGCGTGATCGACGCCTCCTGGTATCTGCCCGACATGGACCGCGATCCGCATGCCGAATACGCCGAGGGACACATCCCGGGAGCGCGCTTCCTCGATCTGGAAGACGTCAGCGACGCGCGGTCTGCCCTGCCGCATATGGCGCCGCCGGCGGCCAAGTTCATGTCGCGGATGCGCAAGCTGGGCGTGGGCGACGGGCATACCGTCGTCATCTACGACGGCGCGGGCATCTTTTCGGCGGCGCGCGTCTGGTGGCTGTTCCGTCTGTTCGGCCAGCGGGCCGCCGTCCTCGACGGGGGGCTGCCCAAATGGCGCGAGGAGGGGCGGCCGCTCACGTCGGACAAGCCCACGATCCGCGACCGTCACATGACGGTGGCCCCGCGCCCCGACCTGATGCGCGACGTGACCGAGGTGGCGCAGGCGGCCAAGCTGGGCACGGCGCAGATCGTGGATGCCCGTGGCGCGCCGCGCTTTCGGGGTGACGCGCCCGAACCGCGGCCCGGTCTTCGCGCAGGCCACATCCCCGGTGCGCACAACGTTCCCTACAAGACGCTGTTCGACGCGGACGGCACCATGAAGGAGGGGGCCGACCTGGCGCGCGCGTTCATCGCCGCGGGGGTCGACCTTGACCGTCCGGTGATCACGTCCTGCGGTTCGGGCGTGACGGCGGCGATCCTGAACCTGGCCCTGGCGCGGCTGGGGCATAAGGACCATTCGCTCTACGACGGTTCCTGGGCCGAGTGGGGCATGTATCCCGACCTGGTGATCGAGAGAGGCTGACCCGATGCTGACCGCCCTGACCCCGCAGGCCCCCGACAAGATCCTGGCGCTGATGGCCGCCTATCGTGAGGACCCGCGCGACGACAAGATCGACCTGGGCGTCGGCGTCTACAAGGACGCATCCGGCAACACGCCCGTGATGCGCGCCGTCAAGGCTGCCGAGCGCCGGCTGGTCGAGGAGCAGACGACGAAGGTCTATACCGGCCTCGCCGGCGATCCGGCCTTCGCCGAGGCACTGTCGAAGCTCGTCCTGGGCGAAGCCCGGCCAGCCGACCGTCTGGCCTGCGTCGCGACGCCCGGCGGCACCGGCGCCATCCGTCAGGGGCTGGAGCTGGTGCGCATGGCCGCGCCTGGCGCCACGGTATGGCTGTCGGACCCGACATGGCCGAACCATCCGGCGATCGCGAAATACCTGGGTATGAAGGTGCGGACCTACCGCTATTTCGATGCCGAGACCGGGGGCGTCGATTTCGACGGCATGCGCGAGGATCTGGACGCAGTGGCTGCGGGCGACGTGGTGATCCTGCATGGCTGCTGCCACAATCCGACGGGCGCGAACCTGACGGTGAATCAATGGGACGGGGTGGCGGACCTGTTGGTGGCCAAGGGTTCCGTGCCCTTCGTCGACATCGCCTATCAGGGGTTCGGCGACGGTCTCGACAAGGATGCCGCGGGCCTTCGCCATCTTGTAGCCAAGGTGCCCGAGGCGTTGATCGCGGCGTCCTGTTCCAAGAATTTCGGCATCTACCGCGAACGCACCGGTCTTCTGATGGCCATCGCGCCGTCGGCGGCCGATCTGAAGGTCACGCAGGGGGCGATGGCGTCGCTGAACCGGCTGAACTTCAGCTTCCCGCCCGATCACGGCGCGCGTGTCGTCAGCATGATCCTGACCGACGACGGGTTGCGCGAAGATTGGGCGGCAGAACTGGAGGAGGTCCGCAATTCGATGTTGGGCCTGCGCGAGCAGTTGGCCGCCGCCCTGCGCGACCGCGTCGGCTCCGACAGGTTCGGCTTCCTGGCGGCGCATCGGGGCATGTTCTCGCTGTTGGGCGCGACCCCCGACCAGGTCGAGGTCATGCGCCGCGACCACGGCGTCTACATGGTCGGCGACTCGCGGATGAACATTGCCGGCCTGAACGCCACGACCGTACCCCTGCTGGCCGACGCGATCGTTGCGGCTGGCGTCTGACGGCCGTGGACCCCTGCCGCGACGCCAGGGGTCCGGGTGGCGTGACGTAGCGCAGGAGGAAGGGCGAGGATGCGGGTAGAGGCGTTGGATCATCTCGTCCTGACAGTTGCTGATCCAGAGGCGACGGCGGAATGGTATCGCACCGTGCTGGGCATGCGGATCGACCGGTTCGACGCAGCTGATGGAACGCGGCGAACTGCTTTGGCCTTCGGGCGCCAGAAGATCAACCTTCACCGCGCCGGGGCCGAGTTCGAGCCGAAGGCCGCGCGGCCCGGCCCGGGCAGCGCCGATCTCTGTTTTCTGACGGACATGCCGCTGGGTGAATGGCAGGATCACCTGCGCAGGCAGGCCGTCGCGATCGAGGACGGACCCGTCGCGCGGACCGGCGCGCAGGGACCGATCACCTCGCTCTATGTTCGCGACCCGGACGGCAACTTGATCGAGATCGCGACGCTTGACTGATTTCCTGCCCGGATTGGGGCCCTGGCTTGTCTGCCTGGCGGCGGTAATTCTGGGCACGGCGATCCAACGCCTGACGGGGCAGGGATACGGCATGGTCGCCGCCCCCGTCGTGGCGTTGGCCGCACCCAAATACCTGCCCGGATCCGTCCTGCTCGTCGGGCTATGCGTAGGGGCTGGCGCTTTCTGGGCCAACCGGTCGGCGGTTGTGGTCCAGGACCTGCCATGGGGCTTCGCGGGTCGGGCGTTCGGTGCCGCCATCGCGGCCTGGATCGCCGCGCGCGTCGTCGGAACGCCCGCCCTGCCTCTGGTGATCGGCATCGTCGTGTGGATTGCAGTACTGCTGTCGGTCGCGGGACCCGCCCTGCCGATACGCGGGCGCACGCTGTTCGCGGCGGGCACCACCGCCGGCATCATGGGCACGCTGACGGGCATCGGCGCGCCGCCCATGGCGCTCCTCTATGCCTCGGTCGAGGCCCGCCGTTCGGCCGCGACGCAGAACGTCTTCTTTGCCTTCGGCATGACCGTCTCGATCGGTGCGCTGGCATTCGTCGGTCTGATCGGGGCGCGGCATGTCATCTTCGCGGCGGCCCTTGCCCCATCCGTCCCGCTGACCATCTGGGCCGTGCGTCCTCTGGCGGTGCGGGTCGCACGTCGCAGCATTCGCCCCGTCGCGCTGGGCCTCGCGGCCGTCGCGGCAACGGTCCTGATCCTGCGCGGTCTGGGGTGACACGGTGGACAACCGCCGGCCGTTGCGGCTCAGATGCCGCAGGCAAGACGGAGGGGCATCGTATGATGCGGCATGGCGGACGGATCCTGGCGGACCAGTTGAAGCGACAAGGCGTGCAGCGCGTCTTTTCGGTCCCGGGCGAGAGCTTCCTGGCCGCACTCGACGGGCTGCATGACAGCGGGATCGAGAACGTCGTCTGCCGGCAGGAGGGTGGCGCCGCCATGATGGCGGAGGCGAGTGCCAAGCTGACCGGGGCGCCCGGCGTCCTGTTCGTAACCCGCGGCCCCGGCGCGACGAATGCCAGCGCGGGCCTGCACATCGCGCGGCAGGATTCGACGCCCCTTGTCGCCTTCGTCGGCCAGATCGCGCGCGGCCACCGCGACCGCGAGGCGTTTCAGGAGGTGGACTATCGCGCCTTCTTCGGCGGACTGGTCAAATGGGTGGCCGAAGTGGACGCGACCGACCGCATCCCCGAATACGTCGCGCGTGCCTTCGCCGTCGCCCGGTCCGGGCGGCCGGGGCCCGTGGTGCTGGCCTTGCCCGAGGACATGCTGTCGGCCGAGGCGGATGTGCCCGACCGGCCCGCGGTGGTCGACCCGGTGCAGGCGGTCCCCGACCTGGCGCCCGTCATCGAACGGCTGGGCCGCGCGCGCGCGCCGCTGGTCGTGCTCGGTGGCCCGCACTGGTCGGCGGAAGCGGCCCGCGATCTCAGGACCTGGGCCGAGCGGCACGGCCTGCCGGTAGCCGTGACCTTCCGCCGCCAGGACTATATCGACAACGCATCCCGCGCCTATGCAGGCGACCTGAACGTCGGCCCGAACCCCGCCCTGATGAAGCGTCTGGGCGGGGCCGACCTGATCTTGGCATTGGGCACACGGCTGGGTGACATCGCGACCGGCGGCTATGAGGTGCTGGACCCCACGGGCAAAGCCCCGCCGCTGATCCACGTCCATCCCGATCCCGATGTGCTGGGCAGCGTCTGGACGCCCGAGATCGCGATCGCGGCACGGGCGCCCGACGTCGTGGCCGCGCTGGCGGACCGGCAGGACGATCTGCCCGGATGGCACGACCGCCAGGCCGAAGCCCATGACGCGTATCTGGACTGGATCCGGCCGGTCCCGACCCCCGGCGCCGTCAAGCTGGAACGGGTGATCGCCCATCTGGACGCGACGCTGCCCGACGATGCGATCCTGACCAATGGCGCGGGCAACTACGCCGCGTTCTTGCATCGCTATTACCGCTGGTCGCGGTTCGGTACGCAGCTGGCCCCAACCTCGGGCAGCATGGGCTACGGCTTTCCCGCTGCGATCGCCGCCAGCCTCGCGCATCCCGACCGCCCGGTGGTCTGCCTGGCAGGGGACGGGTGCTTTCAGATGACCTGCAACGAGATGTCCACGGCGGTCCAGCACGGTGCGAAACCCATCGTCATCGTCGCGAACAACGGCCGCTACGGCACGATCCGCATGCATCAGGAGCGGCACTATCCGGGCCGCGTTTCGGGGACGGACCTGGCCAATCCCGATTTCGCGGCGCTGGCGCGGGCCTATGGCGGTCAGGGCTGGGTCGTGGCGGCGCAGGATGAGTTCGCGCCGGCCCTTTCGGCGGCACTCACATGCGGCACGCCGGCCGTGATCGAACTGCGCCTGGATGGCCGCATGCTCTCTCCGGGGGCGTCGTTGCCGGACGGGTCTTCCTGAGGCGCGCGGGTGCCGGGCGGAGGCGGGGGCGGACAGGTCGGCCTGCCGTTGCCCGCGCCGCCGATCGGACCGCCCAGAAGGACGTCGGACGCAACCTCCGTGGCAGCGGGGGTCGCGTCCGGTCCGACCGGAGGCGGTCGCCCGCCACCATGTCCGGTCGTGGCTTGGCGCCTTAGCCCTTGCCGCGGGCGGCGGCGGGCTGATCCCGGGGGTCCGGGGCGGGGGTAGGACGGCGCGTCCAGGGAAGCACGATATCCGTCGCGCGAACGGTTTCGATGGTGTGGTCCATCCAGCTTTGACGGGACATTCACGCGTCTCCTCGATTCTGGTCGAGACGAGGATGGCGGGTCAGGGCGGCGGCCATGGGACGGCTTCGCGGTCTTTGGTGGGCCGGATTGTGACCACCGAGGGGCGCCGACGGAAACAATCCTTACGTCAGAGCGTGATTGCCGCGATCAGACGTCCATAATCAGCTTCGCCCGCATGCGTCGCGCGTCGGTAGGAGAAGAACCGCGCGGCGTCCGAATAGGTGCAGTGCCGCGTCCACTCGGCATCGACACCCGCGTGACGCAGGCGGTAAAGGCCATAGCCCGGCAGGTCGAAATGATACCGGTCGCCCGCCCCGTTGGCGAAGAAGCGCGGGGCACGTTCGTCTTCGGCGAGGAATGCATCCAGGAATTCGGGACCGACCTCATAGGCGCGCTGGCTGATGGTCGGACCGATCGTGGCGCGGATGTTCGCGGGCGTGGCGCCGCGTTCGCACATCGCCTCGACCGTCGCTTCCAGCACGCCGGCCAATGCGCCCTTCCACCCGGCATGGGCCGCGCCGATCACGCCGGCCCTGTCGTCGTAGAGCAGCACCGGCTGGCAGTCGGCGGTCAGTACCGACAGGACCACGCCCGGCCGATCGGTCACGATGGCATCGGCACGGGGGTGGGCATCGGGCTCGGTCGCGGCCACGACTTCGGCAGAATGGACCTGGTGGACGCCGTGCAGCGGCCCGCCCATCGCCTCGGCCACGCGCGCGCGGTTCAGCGCGACCGCCTCGGTCTGGTCGCTGCTGCCGGTGCCGCAATTCAGCCCCTCGAAGATCCCCGAGGAGGCGCCGCCGCGCCGCGTGAAGAAACCGTGACGCACGGGGCCTAGGTGGTCCGAGGTTAGGATCTCCAGCGTCATTCGTCGAATCCCGGCGGCGAAGCGGCCCCCGGAGGTACGAGGGCGATGGCCTTGAATAGGTCACCCATCTCGGCCGGATCGGTCAAGCGCCGATGGGCTGCGACATGCGCGTCGAGCGCCGCGCCCTGCATTCCCCGCGCCAACGCGCGTGCCCGATCCGTGATCCCCAGCCGTTCCAGCAGGACGCCCTGCGGCACCACGCCCGACGCACGCGCGAAACCCGCGTTTCGGGCCACCGCCTCGAAATCGACATGGGCCGTCAGATCGGTCTGGCCCGGGCTGGCCAGGGGATCCTCGGGCGCATGGGCGCGCAGTGCCTGCAGCGTGTCGCCCCGGCTGCGCCAGTGGCCGTAATCGACGAAGATTGCGGCCCCGCCCCGCGCGACCCTGTCCCCCACGGCCGAGACGATGTGGGGCAGGGCCGGGCACCGCTCCACCACCGTCCCGACGGGCAGATCCTCCCGGTCGGACAGTTCGGGCAGAAGGGTCGCTGGCCCGAGCGCGAAGGTCAGATCCGCGCCGGTGTGCGCGACGAGGCGCTCGCGCCATCCGCCTTCGTCGCGGACATGCTGGCGGATCGGCAGCGCGTCGAGAAACTCGTTCGCCAGCAGCAGCAGCGGCCCGTGGGGCAGCGTATCGACCGAGTCGTGCCACTGGACGTCGTGCCCCGCCAGCGTCCGGGCCTGGACGTCGCGCAAGGCGGGGGACGTCTCGACCAGATGGATCGCGACGGCGTCCGCCAGTCCCGGCACCCCGCGCATGGCACGCAGCGCGTCGGCCATCAGCGTGCCGCGCCCCGGCCCGAGTTCCGCCAGCGTCACGCGTCCCAGTCCTTGGTCCAACCAGACCTGGGCCAGGCACAGCCCCAGCAACTCGCCGAACATCTGGCTGATCTCGGGCGCGGTCGTGAAATCGCCCGCCGCGCCCAGCGGATCGCGGGTCGCGTAGTATCCCATCGTCGGGTGCATCAGGCAGTCGGCCATGTAGTCGGCGACGGTCATCGGGCCGGTCGCGGCAATGCGCGACAGCAGATGGTCGCGCAGGGTCATGCCCGTGCGGCGCGCACCGCCAGGAACGCCGCGCCCAGACCGACGACGAGCATCGGAACCGACAGGACCTGTCCCATCGTCAGGCCGAATTCACCCCAGCCGATGACGTGGCCCAGTGGGTTGTCGGGGGTGATGTACTGGGCATCCGCCTGACGGAAATACTCCACGAAGATGCGCGCGGCGCCATAGCCTGCGAGGAAGAGGCCGCAGATCATGCCGGGGATCCTGAGCCCGCCGCGCAACGCGATGGCCCAAAGGACGACCAGCAGGAACAGCCCCTCCAGAATCGCTTCGTAGAGCTGGCTCGGGTGGCGGGCGCAGAACTCGCCCACGTTGGCGCAGGCCTGCGCCGCGCCGCCCGGGAAGATCACGGCCCAGGGTGCGTCGGACGGCCGGCCCCACAGCTCGGCATTGACGAAGTTGGCGACCCGACCCAGGCCGAGGCCCAGCGGCGTGCACAGGGCGGCAAGGTCCAGCAGCGACCGGATCGGGATCCCCCGGCGCATCGCATAGACGATCACCGCCAGGCCGGTCGCGATCATCCCGCCGTGGAAGGACATGCCGCCTTGCCAGAGATACAGGATCTCGTGCGGCCGGCTCAGGTAGTATTCGGGCTGATAGAACAGGACATAGCCCAGCCGCCCGCCCAGAACGATGCCGAGCGTGACCCATGTCATGATGTCCTCGATCTGCTGGCGCGTCGCCAGCGGCTTGCCGCCGGGCCAGAGCGTCCCGCGCGGCGCCGCCCAGCGCGCCATCAGCCAGCCGCCGACAATCCCGAGGATGTAGGCCGCGGCGTACCATTTCGGCGCGATCTCGAGCCCGCCCAGCGAGATGCGGAAGATATCGGGCGAGATATCGGGAAACGTCAGGGCATGGGCGTGCAGGAAGATCATGCCGCCTGCAATGCCCGCAGCCCACGGGGGGGTCAACCTTGAGGTCCTGCGCCCGGCGCCCCATATGGAATGCGAACAGCCCGGAGGCCCCGAAGATGCAGACCCGCAACCGTTTCATGGACGATATCGGCCAGTTGATGACCAATGCGATGGGCGTGGCCCAAGGCGCCCGAACCGAGGCAGAGACGGCGATGAAGTCGATGCTGGACCGCTGGATGGCGGACCGCGATTTCGTCACCCGCGAGGAGTTCGACGCCGTCCGCGCGATGGCCCAGAAGGCGCGCGAGGAGAACGAGGCGCTCAAGGCGCGGCTCGACGCCATGGATGGCGGGGCGAAGTAGAGGACCCTTCCGGGGAGGGGTATGCGCTCCAAGGCGGATGGGGGCATCAGCCCCGCATCAACGCCAGCAGCGCCTCGACCTCCACATCGGTCTTGGTGAAGTCGCAGACGAACCGGCAGAGCGGCCGATCGGACTCCTCCATCATGTAATAGGCGGCCTGTGTCCGGGCGCGGTCATGCACCGTGCGGGGCAGGCGGCAGAAGATCATGTTTGCCTGCGGTTCGTGAACCATCTCGGCGCCGATCGCCCGCAATCCATTCGCCAGATGTCGGGCCGCGTCGTTCGCGCGGCGCGCGTTGACTAGCCATAGATCGTCCCGGAGATAGGCCAGCATCTGGGCCGACAGGTACCGGTGCTTGGACCAGAGCTGCGCCCCGCGCTTGCGACGGAACTGCATCTCCTGATACCGGGCGCCGTCCTTGAGCACGATCGCCTCGACGGCCATGCAGCCGTTCTTGGTTCCACCGAAACTGACGACGTCGAAACCCTGCACCATGTCGGCCACGTCCCGGTCCAGCGCCACGCAGGCATTGGCGAGGCGCGCGCCATCGAGATGGCGCGGCATCCCGGCCGCGCGCGCGATATCCGTCAGCGCGCGCATTTCCTCGACGGTATAGAGCGTGCCCGCCTCGGTCACGTTCGTCAGGCTCAGGGCGCCGAGTTGGACGCCGTGCACGCCCTTCGCCCCGACCGGCGCCATGGCCGCGCGCAGCGTGTCCGGCGACATCCGCCCATGCGCGCCCTCGACCAGCGTCAGCTTGGCACCGCCGGTGTAGAACTCGGGCGCCGCGCATTCGTCCTCCTCGATATGACTGATCCGGTGGGCGAAGATCGTCTGCCAGGGCGCGACCAGGCCAGCCAGGGCCAAGGCATTCGCCCCGGTGCCGGTCGCCACCAGCAGCACCTCCGCCTCGGGCCAGGCGAACAGGTCGCGCAAGCGGTCGCGAACCTGCGGCATCCAGGGGTCGGCGCCATAGGGCATCGCGGGACCGGTATTGGCGGCGACGAGCGCTTCCATGATCGGTGCGGCCACCGGGGCCGCGTTGTCGGAGGCGAAGTTCAGACCCGGATCCGACATGTCCTCAGGCCCCCCCGGTCGGCTCGTCGATCAGGAAAGCCTCCCAATCGTCCTCGGCGATCGTGACCTCGTTGACGGTCTCGTCCATCAGCGAGGCGCCGGCGTCGTGCGGCGACATCGGGTCGCCGGTCAGAAGCGGATGCCAATGGGGCAGGCGCCGTCCTTCGTGAAGACGGCGATAGGCGCAGGTCTCGGGCATGAAATAGGCCGCGTCCGGCAACGTCGCCGGGGTCAGCACGACGCATTCCGGCACGAAGGACAGCCTGGTTTCGTAGCGGCCGCAGCGGCAGGTGCCGTCGTCGAACAGCCGGCACGCGACGCGGGTCAGGGCGACCTCGCCCGTTTCCTCGTCCTCCAGCTTGTTGAGGCAGCATTTGCCGCATCCATCGCACAGCGCCTCCCATTCCTTCGGAGTCAGGTCGGCGAGGCCGCGTTCCCAGAAACGGTCGCGCAATCCGTCGCGGTCGATCGGATCAGAGCGCATCGAGAACGGCCCGCGCCTGCGCGCTGTCGGCATCCATCTGGGCGATCAGCGCCGCTAGCCCGTCGAAGGATTGTTCGGGGCGCAAGTACTCGACCAGCGCCACCGAGATCGGCACGCCGTAGAGGTCGCCCGCGAAGTCGAAGAGATGCGTCTCGAGGTTCGGCGCGTTCTCTCCGAACATCGGTCGCACGCCGAGGGATGCGACGCCGTGGCGGCGCCCCGCATGCGGCCCGTCCAGGATGTCGACGATCACGGCATAGACGCCCAGCTTCGGCAGGTGCAGCCCGTCGACGGACAGATTCGCGGTCGGATAGCCCAGGTCGCGTCCGCGCTTTTCGCCGTGCAGGACGGGCCCCTCGATCCGGTGCCAATGCCCGAGCATTCGGCCCGCATCGCGTGGTCGGCCTTGGGTCAGCGCCGCGCGGATCGCGGTGGAGGAGACCGGCGCCTCCCCCCCGATCAGGCTGGCCAACGTGACCTCGAACCCGTGCCGTGCCCCGCCCGCGCGAAGCAAGTCCGCGTCACCGGAGCGACCCTTGCCGAAACGGAAATCGCGACCCACCACGACATGTGAAAGATCCAGCGCGTCCGCCAGGACGTCCGACATGAACGCCTCCGCCGAAAGGGGGGCGATGCGTTCGAAGGGCAGCTCGAACAGGATGTCCACGCCCAGTTTGGCCAGCCGGCTTGCCTTTGCCGCCGGCGACATCAGCCGGAACGGCGGCGCCTCGGGTGCGAAGACCTCGCGGGGGTGCGGCTCGAAGGTGATGACGGCGAGTGGGGCGCCCGGGCAGCGGGCCAGGTCGATGACCCCCTGATGGCCGAGATGCAGCCCGTCGAAATTGCCGAGCGCGGCCGAGGCGCCGCGCGCTTCGGCGGGAATGTCGCTATGATCCCGGTAGATCCGCATCGCCACGGGCTAGCCCGTGGCCGAAGGGGGCGCAAGACGGCTGAGGCGCGGGTGCGCGGGTCAGTCGAACTTGCGCGATGGCGCCAGCACGACCGCCTCGCCGCGCAGGACCTTCTTGCCCTCGATCGCGCAATGGGTCGCCATGGTCACCCGCCGCTTGGCCAGGTCGAGATCGGTGACGGTCACCACCGCCTCGACCGTATCACCGGGCCGCACCGGGCCGAGGAACGTGAGGGTCTGCCCCAGATAGACCGTGCCATGCCCCGGAAGCTGCTCGCCGATCACGGCCGAGATCAGGCCCGCGGTCAGCATGCCATGCGCGATGCGTCCCTCGAATATGGTGTCCTGTGCATAGGCGTCGTCGAGATGGACCGGATTGCGGTCGGTCGAGACCTCGGCGAACAGTTCGATATCCCGGTCCGTGACCGTCTTGCGCAGGGATCGGGTCATCCCGATTTCCAGATCCTCGATACAGATCGTTCCGCGGGGGGCATTGTCCAACATGACGGGTCCTTCGGCAGGCATGCCGGAAGACCTAACGGAAATGCCGCATTGCGGCAAGTGTCGAGGCAATTATGTTTTAACCCAGTGGTGCGGCGTTATTGAATGTTACCGCAACGTCCCGATGACATAGGTCGCCTCGATGCCGACCTCGCCCAGCCAGCGATCCAGCTTCCCCGGGTCCGGGTCGCCGCCGCGAACGGTGCCCGTCTCGGCCGCGCCAAGCCCGCCGGAGATGAACAGCAGGTCCAGATCCTCGCCCATCGCACCGGCGGCGTCGGTCGCAGGCCCGTCTCCGATGGCAAGGATCGCGTGGTCGGGGATGTCCGCGATCCGGGCCAGGCGACGGCGGGCCAAGTCGTAGATCGGGGGGTGCGGCTTGCCGAAATAGAGGCTTTCGCCCCCCATCTCGGTATAGAGTGCCGCGATGGCGCCGGCGCACCATTCGCGAACCTCGCCACGGTCCACCACGATATCGGGGTTGGCGCAGAGCAGCTTCATCCCGCGGGTCTTCGCCGCCAGCAATTCCGGGCGGAGCGTTCCCGGGTCGGCCGACGGATCGAAGGGCCCGGTGCAGACGATACCCTCGGCCTGGTCCAACGACACGCGTTCTATCGGGGCCGGATCGGACAGGATCGAGGGCGGCTCGAAAAAGCCGGCGTCATGCGGCGGGCCCAGATGCCAGACGCGGCGGCCCACGATCCCATCGAACATCGCCAGCCGCGCCGAATCGCCCGAGGTGGCGATGTCGTCATAGGCCGTTTCGGGTACGCCGAAGCCCACCAGTTGCCGCGCCACGCCGGCGCGGGGCCGGGGAGAGTTCGTCACCAGGATGACCTTGCCGCCCTTGTCGCGATAGGCCGTCAGCGCCTCGACCGCGCCGGGGATGGCCCGCACGCCGTCGTGGACGCACCCCCAGAGGTCGACGAACAGCGCCTCGTAGCGGTCGGAGATCTGGGACAGGGCGGTAACGATCTGCATTAGGATGGCCTTCGATGACGGATGGCCCTGTCTATCGCGCCCGTCTCCGCCGTCCAGCCCGCCGTCAGATGCCGCTTACGGCCAGTCCCTGCGCCTCGGCGAAGGTCAGGTAGGGAATGCGCGGCGCGCCGAACCCCATGCCGCCGGCCGTTTGCGGAAACAGGCGCGCCATGTCCGACAGGACCGTCCGCGTCAGGCTTTGCGCCGTCGCCCGCGCGGGATGATAGCTCTCGACCGGCAGGCCCGCCGCCAGCACCGCTTCCTGCCCGGCGCAGGCGATGCCGTAGGTCGTCACCTCTCCGGGCGGGACGATGGCGGTGACGGCGTGCCCATCCTCGAAGGCGGCGACGGGGGCGAAGGCAACCGGCCCGCCGACCAGCTCGTGGCAGCGGATGTGTTCGATCAGCACATGCGCATCCGCGCCCAGCACGACATGCTGCAGCGGGCCGCTGCCGCCGAAGGCATGCGCCGCGACGCGAAAGAAGGTGGGACGATCGCCCCCGGCGCGATAGCTGCGCGCGCCGATCCAGTCGATCTGCGCGGTGCCCCCGCCCCGGACGGACACCCGGTCGCCGGGAACGAGATCCTCGATCGCGATCGGGCCGCGGATGCCCTGCAGCATCGCGCCCCGGGCAAAGCTGGACACGGCCGCGTCGATCTGCGGCGTGGCCGGCAGGCGACGGCTGTCCCATGTGGCGCGACCGTTCGGCCCGATCCAGGCCAGGTCGTAATGGGCGCACGCACGTTCGTCGTCGGACGCCGAGGATCCTGGAATTGGGCTGAAGTCGGCGGAAGGGAGCCGCTGGTATGCAGTCATGACGAGGTCGTCCCGGCAATTGCGGCCCCCACCGCTGTTGGCGTGGATACAGTGCGGGGCTGGTCCCGGTCTAGTGCCCGGGCGGAAACAACAGGTTTCGCGCGGTGGTTTCTGTGGCGCTTTTGCCATGCTACGCGACCGTCATGGATGAAGAACCGGCCCAATCGGACAGCGATCCGACCGAATGCCTGCATCGGGCCCAGGCCGCGCTCCTGGCCGATCGGGCGGACGAGGCCAGCGCGCTGCTCGGCCCCCTGTTGGAGCGTCACCCGGGACTGGCGGAGGGCTGGCTTCTGTCCGCGCGCGCCGAAGCGGCGGCCGGCAGGCCGGACGCCGCGCGCCGGGACTTCGCGACCTGCCTGCGTCTTGCCCCCCGGGAGCCCGTGGCGTGGTTGGAGCTGGCCTTGTTCGAGGCCGGCCAGGGGCGGGGCGGTACGGTGGTCAAACGGGCCCGCAAAGCCGGGCTGGGCCAGGCCCTCGTCACTATGCTGCAAGGTGCCGCCTCGGGGCAGGGGGCCCAGGCGACGGGTCTGGGCGCCGCCGCGAAGGCCGATCTCGTGGCCCTGACGCGCGCGGCCAAGGCACGCGATCTCGCAGCGGTGGAACGGCAGGCGGCGATCATTCTGCGTCGAAAGGCGGGCGCACGGATCTGGGCGGTTCTGGGCCATGCCAGGCTGAAGGCAGGTCGATCGCGCGCCGCCGCCGAGGCGTTCGCGCAGGGTGTCCGGCTGGAGCCCTACGCCGTCGACCTGCGCCTTGGTCAGGCGGCGGCCGCCGCGTCGTCCGGGGATGTGGTGCGTGCGCTGGTCGCGGCCCGGCGGGCCGCGGAACTGGCACCGCTATCGACCCGGGCGCAGGTGAACTGGGGTCGGATCGCGCTGCAGGCCGGTCTGGCGGAACGCGCCGCGGACATCGTCGCACAGGTTCTGGCCAAGGCGCCCCGCTCCGACGCGGCCCGTGTCCTGGCCGCCGAGGCGGCGATGCAGACGGGCGACGTCGCAGCCGCGCTGGACCACGCCCGGGCCCGCGCCGAGGACGCGCCCGGGCGCGACCTTCTCGTCGCGCAGACCCTGCAGCGTGGCGGACAGCTCGACGCCGCGCGCGAGGTTCTTGACCGCTTGGCGGCCCGATCCCCCGGGGATGCCGACGTCCTGACCGCGCGGGGCCAACTGCGCCAGACGCTGGGAGAGACGGAGGCGGCCGAGGCGGACCTACGCGCCGCCGTCGCCGCCCGGCCCCGGGGGGGCACGGCGTTCCGCGCGCTTTGCTACGGCACCCGGTTGGACCCGACCGACCCGGTGGTGGCGCGAATGGTCGCGCTGCGCGACGGCGGCACCCTGCCGGAACAGGCCGCGCGCGCGATCGACTATGGCCTGGCGCGCGTCCTGCAGGCCGCCGATCCCGAGGCGGCGGCCCGGCATCTGGCGCAGGCCAACGCCTCCATGGCGCGAAGCTATCCGTATGACCCGGCACAGGCACGACAGGCCTGGACCGCGATGACGACGCAGGTCTGGCCCGCCCTTCGGGCCGCGCTGCAGGACGGCGTCGCCGGCAGTTGCGACGCCGCGCCGATCTTCGTCACCGGGTTGCCCCGGTCCGGCACGACGCTGGTCGAGGCGATCCTGGGCGCGCATCCGGGCGTCACCGCCGGCGGAGAGCTGGCGGTGTTGCGCCGGATCACCGCGCCGCTTTGCGAGACGTGGAAGGCGGGGGACCCGGTGACGCGGGCCCAGCTCTCGGCCGCCGGTGCGGCCTACGCCGAACGTGCCCTGCCTGACGAGGACACGCGGCGGACGGACAAGTCGATCTATTCGTTCCTGGAAATCGGGGTGATCCGCGCCATCCTGCCCAAGGCACATGTCGTGGTCGTGACCCGCGACCCGCGTGACGTGGGCCTGTCCATCTGGCGCAACCACTTCCGCGAAGGGACGCATCGCTACGCCGCCACGCAGGAAGGGATCGCCGACCAGATCGGACAGTTCCACCAGGCGCTCGCCTTCTGGCGGGCGGAAGTGCCGGGCGCGTTCCACCGGATCGCCTACGAAGACCTGCTCGACGATCCCGAAGGCCGGGCGCGTTCCCTGCTCGCCGCTTGCGACCTGGACTGGGACCCGGCCGTGCTCTCCTTCCACGAATCCGCCAAACGTGTGGCCACGCTCAGCTTCGCGCAGGTCCGCCAGCCGCTCTATCGCTCCTCCAAGGGGGGGTGGCGGCGCAGCGCGGGCGAGATCGCGCCGCTGATCCGCGCCCTGTCGGAGCGAGGCCTGCTGCCGGACTAGTCGGTGAAGGTGTCGACCACGTCGCCCAGCGTCAGGTCCGGGTCGAACCGGCCTTCGGCGAGGAAAGCCAGCACCTGCCCGATCACCAGCGGTTGGTTCATCATGAACGTATGCGTGACCGGCAGCACCACATGGTCGGCCATCCCCGCAACGCGGGTGGAGGCGACCGAGACCTTGCCGTCATCCGGCCCGGGCAGGACCGTCGACCAGATCGGGTTCAGACTGCGGTCGCCCGCGATGATCCCGACATCCGCCCAGACCGGCCCAAGCTTCGTGGCCAGCCCATCGGTGCCCAGCTGTTTGCCGGCGGGGCCGTTGACCCGATCGAAGGGCGGGAACTCGGCCATCCGGTCCACGATCTCGGAGCCGCCATTGGGCGGTGCCAGCATGACCGTCCGGCCCCGGCGCGCCAGAGTGCTGCCCGCGAACCATGATCGCAGCAGGATGCCGCCCATCGAATGGGTCACGAAATGGATGCGCGGGGACAGGCCGCACCGCGCGATGGCGCGCGGGACGGCGGTGTCGGCCAGCGCCTCGATCCGTCCACCGGCTGGATCGTAGTCGCTGTTGACGACGCGGTAGCCCTCGGCCGCAAGCGCGCCTTCGAGCACGAGGAGCGAAGCATCGCTGCGCGCGAGGCCGTGCAGCAGGACGACGCAATCGGGCACGGTGCCGGCCGTCGCGGGCGACGCCAGACCGATCGCGAGGAGGAGGGCGCGGATCATCCCCGCCATCTAGTCGCTGGACAGGGCGCGCACCAGCGGTCGCCGGGGCCGCGGACGCGACGTCGGACGACGCGTCAGGGGCGCGGGGGACCGGCGGCGGATGCCGCGCGCGTACCCGACCGCAGCGTGGCAAGCGCGATGCCCGCGATGACCAGCCCGCCCGCCGCCAATGCGCGGAGATCCGGCACCTCGCCCAGCAGGATCGCGCCGCCGATCATGGCGATCACCGGAACACCCAGTTGCGCGACCCCCGCCGTGGCCACGCCCATGCGGGGCAGAACCCGGAACAGGAGCGCGTAGCCGATGCCCGACGCGATGCCCCCCGAACAGAGCGCCATCGCCGCCCCGAACGGGGTGACGGCGCCGCCCCACCAGATCGGGAAGGCCAGCGCGAACAGCCCGGTGGCGATCACGAAGTTGCCGGCGGTGCCCGACAGGGGGCGTCGCTCGAACTTGCCGGCGAAGCTGTAGGCGGCCCAGCCGAGGCCGGCCACGATCATCCAGGCGACGTCCGCCGGGGCCGCCCGGACGCCGCCGCCGGGCAGCAGCAGCCAGGCGAGCCCGCCCAGCGCCAGCGCCATGCCGGCCAGGCGAAGCGGGCCGGACGGTTCGCCGCGAACCAGCGACAGGCCGAAGAGGCCAAGCTGGACGGTCGCGAACAGGATAAGCGCGCCCAGCCCCGCATCGAGCGTGCGATAAGCCAGCGAAAAGCCCAGCAGATAGATGACCAGCGCCACCGCCGCGCCCCAGCGATGCGATCCGCCGAGCGGGATCCCCCGCCGTGCCGCGAGCGCCGCCAGCACGACCGCGCCGCCCGCCACCCGGATCGCCGCGAAAGTCAGAGGGTCGGTCCCGTCGAGCACGCCCGCGCGGGTCAGCAGCGAGTTCGCGGCGAGAAAGCAAAGGGCGAAAAGGGTCATCAGGAGGAGACGCATGGCGTTTCGTGACTTGCCCCGCGGCGTCTGTCGAGCGCCGAATTCCCGCGACCTCCGGGGCCGGATGTCAGGATCGCGTACCCTTCGGCGCCTGCGTGGCCGCCCGCCCGGCATCGCTGAGCGTGTAGGTGCCCAGCGCCACGCGCACGAACCAGCCGTAATGATTGTCGCGCATGATGGCCGTGGCACGCATGACGCCGGTTGCATCGCGCACGTCGCGTCCGCGGGTGGCGCCCGCGGAGCCCAAATGCCGCGCCAATGCCAGCGCGTCCTGGCGATACGCGGTGACGAGGCCATCGCGGGTCGCGCCCCCGGGGGACGGGTCGCCGCGACGGCGCGCGAATTCGCGCAGCAGGCGCGCTTTCGGGCGGGCCGTCAGGCGCGGACGGAACGGGCCGGGATCGCAGTGGACCGTGACCAGCCCGTCGCCCGGGCGCACCGTGATCACGCCCAGCCCCAAGCGCCGCGCCAGCTTGAGGTTGGCCTTGAGCGCCGTCCAGCCGCGCCGGCCGGAGACGTCCGGCACGGCCAGATAGACATGCGGCGTGACGGCCTGACGGTCGATCCCCTGATGGATGAGCGCGAGGCTGAAGCCGGTCTTCAACTCGACGATGACGGGGGGCTCGCCCGCCCGCAGGGCCACGACGTCGGCCGGCCCGATCTCGCCCTTCACCTCATATCCCTGACGTTCGAGAAACGCCTTCACCGGCGGGTAGAGATCGGTCTCGCGCATCCGTGCCTTTCCGGGTTCCGCCTCGTGACAAGGGGCGTGGCCGTTGGTATGGCCCCGCGCGACCCCATTCTCGACAAGGAACCCCGTGATGACCACCCTCGTCTTCGGCCACACCTCCCCCGACACCGATTCCACCGGCAGCCCGATCGCCTGGGCCTGGTACATGAACGAGGTGATGGGGCAGGACGCCAAGCCCGTCCTGCTGGGCGAGCCCAACACCGAGGCCGCGTGGATGCTGAAGCGGTGGGACCTGCCCAAGCCCGAGATCGTGCGCGACGTGGAGGGAGGGCAGCCCTGCGTGATCGTGGATACGAACAATCCCTCCGAATTGCCGGCCAACATCGCGAATGCCGACATCCGGCAGATCATCGACCATCACAAGCTGACCGGCGGGATCGAGACGATCGTGCCGATCGACATCACCATCCGGCCGTTGGCCTGCACGGCGACGATCATGGCCGACCTGATGGGCGGCTCGCTGTCGTCGGCGCCCGAGGCGATCAAGGGCGCGATGCTGACGTGCATCCTGTCGGACACCTTGGCGTTCCGCAGCCCGACCACGACCGACCACGACCGCGCCCTGGCCGAACGGCTGGCCGGCGATCTGGGTGTCGACATCCCCGGTTTCGCCGACGAGATGTTCGCGGCGAAATCCGACGTCTCGGCCTATTCCGAAGTGGAGCTTCTGCGCATGGACTCGAAGGAGTACGAGGTCGACGACACCAGGTTCCGCGTCTCGGTCCTGGAGACGACCTCGCCCGAGTCGATCCTGTCGCGCAAGGATGCGCTGATGGCCGCGATGCCCGAGGTCGCGGCCGAGGACCAGGTGACGCAGGTGCTGCTGTTCGTGGTCGACATCCTGAACGAGGAGGCGACGCTGCTGGTGCCCAACGATCTGACCAAGCAGGTGGCCGAGGCGAGCTTCGGAGCGACGGTTTCGGGCGACCAGGTCGTGTTGCCGGGGGTGATGAGCCGCAAGAAGCAGATCATTCCGGCCCTGAAGCTTTGAGGGCCGAGGAAGGATCGGATGGTTCGGGGGCGGCCTACATCTCGTCGTGGATCTGGCCGTAGGCCAGCATCGCGAAGAGCCCGGTGCCGCCCAGGATGTTGCCCACCAGCACCGGCAGGATATGGCTGAGTAGGGCGTCGAGGATGCCCAGCTCGCCGTTCAGGACCAGGGTGAAGATCTCGTTCGACCCGGCGACGACATGGGTGAAGCCGCCGGCGGCGATGAGCCAGGTGAACATCACGATGATCGCCAGCTCGGACCCCTTGGCCGAGGGCAGCATCCAGACCAGGGCCGCGATAAAGAAGCCCGAGGGGATGCCGCGCAGGAGCGCCTCCATCGGGGTGAATTCCGCCAGGTGATGCGAGATGTCCAGAATGGCGGCCAGGATCTCGGGCGAGATGATGCCGGCATGCACGGCCAGCGCGGCCGTCACAAAGGTGCCGACCAAGTTGGCGACGAAGACGATGCCCCAGAGGCGGGCGATTTCTGCGAAGCCCGCCAGGCTGGGTCGGGCAAGGAAAGGGAGCACGACGGTGATCGTGTTCTCGGTAAAGAGCTGCAACCGGCAAAGGATCACCAGGACGAAACCGAAGGTATATCCGACGCTGGAGATCAGCGTCAGGTAGGGATGGTCGGGCCCGAGTTCCGCCCGGAACAGCCCGGTCATCAGCACCGAGGTCGAGATGCCCAGTCCGGCGGTGACGCCGGACCACCATAGCGACCGCTTGGGGCGGCTCAGTTCTTCCTCGCCCTCTCGCAGGATGATGGAATAGACCGTCAGCGCATTCAGCTTGCCGTGGTCGGAGACGGCGTCGCGCTCCTCCCGCGTCAGGGAATGTTCGGTGGCGGTGGGGCGATTTCGGCGGGTTTCCCGCTCGCGCGCCCTGGCGCGGGACTGCGCCTCGCGAGCCTCGGTCTCGGCATCGTCGGCGCTGCCGTCCCAGTCGGTATGCTCGCGGCTCATCCGGTTCCTCTCCCCGACGACCGGGGCCGGATCACGTTCGCAGGGGCAACGCTGCGCGGCTGCGGCGGTTCCGCCGTCACGCGTCTTGCGCCAGCCGCTCCTCCAGCACCTCGAACGGGACGCCGGGTACGTCCTTGGCGGCACGGATGACGAGCGATGTCTTCACGCTGGCCACGTTCTCGGCCGCCGTCAGCTGGCCGGTCAGGAAGGACTGGAAGGATGACAGGTCGGGCGCCACGCATTTCAGGACGAAGTCGATCTCGCCGTTGAGCATGTGGCATTCGCGCACGAGGGGCCAGTCGCGGCACAGGTTCTCGAACGCGGAAAGGTCGCTCTCGGCCTGGCGGGCAAGCGAGACCATGGCGTAGACCTGCACTTCGAACCCGAGCGCGCGGGCGTCGACATCGGCATGGTAGCCCAGGATGTAACCCGCCTCTTCCAGCGCACGGACCCGCCGCAGGCAGGGCGGCGCGCTGATGCCGACACGTCGGGCAAGTTCGACATTGGTCATGCGCCCGTCGCCCTGCAGTTCGGCGAGGATCTGTCGGTCGATCGGGTCGAGTTTGGAATGTGCCATGTGTCCTGCCTGTTCGGATTGCGGATATGTCCCACGATGCGCGGAAAACCGCAACAATCTTTCAAGAGCGCGCAAGATTGCGTCGCGATCATCCCCGGATCGCATCACCGTGACGGGGGTTTCCCCCGCCGCGATTCGGACCCTATATCCGGGGTCCACGACGAAAGGATCCGCCCATGTCCGAGACGCGCCATTCCAAGGTCCTGATCATCGGCTCCGGCCCTGCGGGCTATACCGCCGCCGTCTATGCCAGCCGCGCGATGCTGAACCCGGTCCTGATCCAAGGCATCCAGCCGGGCGGCCAGCTGACCATTACGACCGAGGTGGAGAACTGGCCCGGCGACACCGAGGTGCAGGGCCCCGCCCTGATGGAGCGGATGGAGGCGCATGCCCGCGCCGTGGGCACGGAGATCGTGTCGGACCACATCGCGTCGCTGGATCTGTCGAAACGGCCGTTTGCCGCGACCAGCGATTCCGGCGGAACCTATACCTGTGACGCGCTGATCCTCGCCACGGGGGCGCAGGCGAAATGGCTGGGCCTGCCGTCCGAGGAGCATTTCAAGGGCTTCGGCGTGTCGGCCTGCGCGACCTGCGACGGGTTCTTCTATCGTGGCAAGGAAGTCGCGGTCGTCGGCGGAGGCAACACCGCCGTGGAAGAGGCGCTGTTCCTGACCAACTTCGCCAGCAAGGTGACGCTGATCCATCGCCGCGACACGCTTCGGGCCGAGAAGATCCTGCAGGATAGGCTGTTCAAGAATCCCAAGGTGGAGATCGTCTGGGACCACGAGGTCGACGAGGTGCTGGGCAGCGATCAGCCGCGCAGCGTCGAGCGACTGCGCCTGAAGCATCGCGACACCGGCGCGACGCGCGAGATGGCGGTCGATGGCGTATTCGTGGCGATCGGGCATGCGCCGGCCTCGGCCCTCGTGGCGGACTGGCTGGAGCTGCACATGGGCGGCTATGTCGTGACGGCCCCGGATTCGACGGCGACCTCGATCCCCGGCGTCTATGCCGCGGGCGATCTGACCGACCACATCTATCGCCAGGCGGTGACCAGCGCCGGGATGGGTTGCATGGCCGCGCTGGAGGCAGAGCGGTTCCTGGCCGAGCAGGGGCAGGATGGCGGCCCCGGGCAGGACCAGACAGCGCCCCTGGGCTATGGCGCCCCGGTCGAAGAGCCGGCGGAATAGGGGATGACGCCGCCGCGCGCCGGGTGATGCCCCGTCGCGGTGCCGGCGGGCGCCATGCGGGGGCGTCAACACCGTGTTGCGCGCGCGACGGCTTGAAACGCGGACGGTCTTGCGTCTAGAGGCGCCCGAGCCCCTGTTTTCGGGGCATGTCCGTTCCGATTGCGAAAGAAGCCAGATGCCCAGCGCCATTCCCAACCTCGCCCCCATTCCCGAGCTATACGTGAGTTACGACAGTGCCCAGAAGCTGAAACGCGAGGCGGCGGATCTGGCGAGCTGGGACATGACGCCCCGGCAGATCTGCGACCTTGAGTTGCTGATGAGCGGTGGGTTCAACCCGCTGAAGGGGTTCCTGGGCAAGGACGACTACGAAGGCGTGGTCGAGAAGATGCGCCTGGCGGACGGGACGCTCTGGCCGATGCCGATCACGCTGGACGTCTCCGAGGAGTTCGCCGGCACGCTGGAGGAGGGGCAGGACATCGCGCTGCGCGACCAGGAAGGCGTGATCCTGGCGATGCTGTCGGTGACCGACATCTACCGCCCCGACAAGGCGCGCGAGGCCGAGATGGTGTTCGGCGCCGACGACCTGGCGCATCCCGCGGTGAACTATCTGCACAACACGGCCGGTCCGGTCTATGTCGGGGGCGCGATCACCGGGATCCAGCCGCCGGTGCATTACGATTTCCGCGCGCGCCGCGATACGCCCAACGAACTGCGCGCATATTTCCGCAAGCTGGGCTGGCGCCGGATCGTGGCGTTCCAGACGCGCAACCCGCTGCACCGCGCGCATCAGGAGTTGACCTTCCGCGCCGCGCGCGAGGCGCAGGCGAACCTGCTGATCCACCCCGTCGTCGGCATGACCAAGCCGGGCGACGTCGATCACTTCACCCGCGTGCGCTGCTACGAGGCGGTGCTGGACAAGTATCCGCAGGCGACCACGACGATGTCGCTGCTGAACCTGGCGATGCGCATGGCCGGCCCGCGCGAGGCGGTGTGGCACGGCCTGATCCGCCGCAACCACGGCTGCACGCACATGATCGTCGGCCGCGACCACGCGGGCCCCGGCAAGAATTCAGCCGGCGAGGATTTCTACGGCCCCTACGACGCGCAGGACCTGTTCCGCGAACACCAGGACGAGATCGGCTGCGAGATGGTCGACTTCAAGCACATGGTCTATGTGCAGGAGCGCGCCCAGTACGAGCCCAACGACGAGATCGAGGATCGTGAGAACGTCACCATCCTGAACATCTCGGGCACCGAGCTTCGCCGCCGTCTGCGCGAGGGGCTGGAGATCCCGGATTGGTTCTCCTTCCCCGAGGTGGTCAAGGAGTTGCGCCGCACCTCGCCGCCGCGGTCGCAGCAGGGGTTCACGGTGTTCTTCACCGGGCTGTCGGGTTCGGGCAAGTCGACCATCGCCAACGCGATCATGGTCAAGCTGATGGAGATGGGCGGCCGTCCGGTCACGCTTCTGGACGGGGACGTGGTGCGCAAGCATCTGTCGAGCGAGCTTGGTTTTTCCAAGGAACACCGCGACATCAACATCAAGCGCATCGGCTATGTCGCGTCCGAGATCACCAAGAACGGCGGTCTGGCCATCTGCGCGCCGATCGCGCCCTACACTTCGACCCGCCGGGCCGTCCGCGAGATGGTCGAGGCCTATGGCGCCTTCGTCGAGGTCCACGTGGCCACCAGCGTCGAGGAGTGCGAACGTCGCGACCGCAAGGGCCTGTACAAGCTGGCGCGTGAAGGCAAGATCAAGGAATTTACCGGCATCTCCGACCCCTACGAGGCGCCGACCAATGCCGAGCTGGTCGTCGATACCGAAGGCCATGAGGTCGATACCTGTGCCCAGCAGGTCCTGCTGAAGCTGGAGGGCATGGGTCTGATTTCCGGCTGACCGGCTGTTGCTGCCCGGGCACAGGGATCGGCCTTCACGACAATGCGATCAAGTGTTGCGCAGTCCGGGCGGAACCATCCGCCCGATCCTGCCGTTCTCGGAACGGATGGTGTCGTCTCGTGAAGGATGGACGACCGAGCAAGAGGGCGCGCAGACGCCCCGAGCAGGAACCCGAGAGGCCGCAATGCTGGATGATTGCAACGTAATGTTGGTCGAGGACGAGGCGCTGCTGGCGCTGGATCTGTCCCTGACTCTGGAGGACGCGGGCGCGCGTGTCGCCGGGCCATTCGCCACGGTCGAAAGCGCGCTCTCCGCTTGCGAGGATGTCGACTGCGCCGTTCTGGACGTCGATCTCTGGGACCAGAAGGTCTATCCGGTGGCCGATCGATTGATGGCATCGCGGAAGCCGTTTCTGTTCCATACCGGAAGCGGCGACAGGGAAACCCTAATGCGCCGCTATGGCCGTGACATACGCATGGTGGAGAAGCCCGCGCGGCGCGCCGAGATCGTCGCCGAGGTGGCATCGCTCATAGCGAAAGCCTGCCGCTGAGGCGGGACGTCGTTTTAGAACATGCGATGTCGTCGTGACCGGCCGGGTGCGCCCCGGCCGGAATTCGGTCAGTGGACGCTGACGGGGTGCAGGTCGTTCTGCCGCGCAAGATTGAAGGCCAGGCTGCGGTCGCCGACCAGGGCGACCTGTTCACCATCGGCGCGGTGCAGGGCGTAGAGTTCGTCCAGCCCCCCTTCGCGCGCCTCCTCCTGCACCGCATCGGGCAGATCCTCGACATCCACCTTGCGGATATAGACCAGCGACCCGCCGACCGTTTCGAAGTCGATATGCTGTGGCATGGTCATTCCTTCCGAGAGGTTCGGGCGTCCGACTGGGCGCCGGTTTCGATGCGGATCGTCTTGACAACGTTCTCCGGCGCGGATCGTTGCAGGTCGACATGCAAAAGGCCGTGTTCAAGTGTCGCACCCGACACCTCGACCCCGTCGGCCAGCACGAAGGCGCGCTGGAACTGACGCGCGGCAATGCCCCGATGCAGGTACACGCGGGCGTCGTCGTCCTGCGACCGGCCGCGGATCACCAGTTGGCGATCCTCCAGCGTGATGGACAGATCGGCCTCGGCGAAGCCGGCGACGGCCAGCGTGATGCGGAACCCCGCCTCGCCGGTCTGTTCGATGTTGTAGGGCGGATAGCCGTCGTTGCCGGTGCGAACGGTGCGTTCCACCAGACGCTCCAGCTCATCGAAGCCCAGCAGGAAGGGATGTGTGCCGAAGGTCGGCTTGGTCATGGCTCGGGTCCTTTCGCAAAGCGATCCGATGATGTCCCGACCCGTAAGCGGCGTCGGTCAAGGGTTTATGTGGGGTTTGGCCAACCGGGACGCAAGATGGTTGGATTCGCGGGCACGGGCGGTGTAGGACGCGGCACGAACCGCGCGAGGCCGCACGTGACCCATGCCCCCGAAGAACTGAGCCACGAGGACATCCTGCGGATGCGCCTGGAGGTTCTGCGGCAGGATCACCGCGACCTCGACACCGCGATCCGCGCCATCGAGGATAGCCGGAACCCCGACCTGCTGGTGATAAAGCGGCTCAAGAAGCAGAAGCTCTCGCTGAAGGACCGCATCGCGCGGATCGAGGACGAGCTGACCCCCGACATCATCGCCTGAGGCTATCCGAATGACCGACGCCCCGCCGGTAGGCATCATCATGGGTTCCAACTCGGACTGGCCGACGATGCGCGAGTCGGCCGGTATCCTTGACGCACTCGGCGTGGCGCATGAGGCGCGGATCGTATCGGCGCACCGCACGCCCGACCGATTGTGGGACTACGGCCGCACGGCGGCCGAGCGGGGGCTGCGGGTCATCATCGCGGGCGCGGGCGGTGCGGCGCATCTGCCCGGCATGATGGCATCGAAGACCCGGCTGCCCGTGATCGGCGTGCCGGTGCGCACGCAGGCCCTGTCGGGCGTCGACAGCCTGTATTCCATCGTCCAGATGCCGCGCGGATTTCCGGTGGCGACGATGGCGATCGGCGCGGCGGGCGCGGCGAACGCGGGGCTGATGGCGGCGGCGATCCTGGCGTTGGGCGACGCGGATCTGGCCGCGCGGCTGGACCGGTGGCGGGCGGACCTGTCGGCGGCGATCCCCGAGGTGCCGGAATGATGGGCGCGCTGCCGCCGGGCGCCACCATCGGCATCCTCGGCGGGGGACAGCTGGGGCGGATGCTGGCGGTCGCGGCCAGCCGGCTGGGCTATGGCACGCATGTCTTCGAGCCCGGCGCGGCGCCGGCGGGGCAGGTCGCGGGTGTGGTCACGCAGGCCAGCTACGAGGACATCGCCGCGCTGGAGGGCTTCGCGCGGGCCTGCGACGTGGTGACCTACGAGTTCGAGAACGTGCCGGCCAACGCGTTGGACCTGCTGGGCGCCCTGGTGCCGATCCGCCCCGGATTGCAGGCGCTGGCCGTCAGCCAGGATCGTTTGACGGAAAAGACGTTCCTGGACGGCCTCGGCCTTTCGGTCGCGCCTTTCCGCGACGTGCCCGACCTGACGGTGCTGGAGGCGGCGCTGATGGCGCTGGGCACGCCCGCGATCCTCAAGACGCGACGGCTGGGCTATGACGGCAAGGGCCAGGTCCGGCTGGACGCGCCCGGCCAGGCGCAGGCCGCGTTCGCCGAGATGGGCGGGCAGGATGCCATTCTGGAAGGGTTCGTGGCGTTCAGCCGCGAGATCAGCGTGATCGCCGCGCGCGGCCTGTCCGGCGAGGTGGTCTGCTTCGACCCGGGCGAGAACGTCCACGAAGCGGGGATCCTGCGAACGACGACGGTGCCCGCCGCCATTCCCGGCAGCCTGCGCGCGGATGCGGCCCTGCTGGCCGGGCGGATCCTGAACGCGCTGGACTATGTCGGCGTGATGGGGGTGGAATTGTTCGTGACCGCGGACGGCCTCGTCGTGAACGAGATCGCGCCCCGCGTGCACAATTCGGGCCACTGGACGCAGGCCGGATGCGCCGTCGACCAGTTCGAGCAGCACATTCGCGCCGTCGCGGGTCTGCCGTTGGGCAACGGACGGCGCCATGCGGATGTGGTGATGGAGAACCTCATCGGGGACGACATGGACAAGCTGCCCGCGCTGCTGGCGTCACCGGACACGCAGATCCACCTCTATGGGAAGGCCGAGACCCGACCGGGCCGAAAGATGGGCCATATCAACCGCATCGTTCGCTGAAACGATCCGACCGACCCTCAACCGCAAGTGAGACATGACCGAACGACCGCATCGCAATTTCTATGGCCGCATCAAGGGCAAGCACCTTAAGGCGTCGCACCAGGGTTATCTCGACGCCGATCTGACGGCGCTGTCGCCCGGCCCGGTTGGTTGGGACGAAAATCCCGACCGGCGGCCGCTGGACCTCGATGCGCTGTTCGGCGGGCGCGACGTCTGGCTGGAGATCGGGTTCGGCGGCGGCGAACACATGGTGCACCAGGCCAACCTGAACCCCGATGTCGGTATCATCGGGGCGGAGCCTTACATCAACGGGGTCGCCATGCTGCTGGGCAAGTTGCGCCGGGCCGGGGCCGACAATGTGCGCATCCATCCAGGCGACGTGCGCGACCTGTTCGACGTGCTGCCGGCGCGCAGCATCTCGAAGGCGTTCCTGCTCTATCCCGATCCATGGCCGAAGACGCGCCACCATCGGCGGCGTTTCGTGACCGGGGAGCACTTGGTGCCGCTGGCCGCCGCCCTGCGACCGGGGGCGGAGTTCCGGGTGGCGACGGACATCCCCGATTATGTCCGCCAGACCCTGCAGGAGGTGCCACGCCACGGTTTCACCTGGATGGCTGAGGGGCCTTCGGACTGGCGCGACCCTTGGTCCGACTGGACGCGCACCCGCTATGAGACCAAGGCGATCCGCGAGGGGCGGGTGCCGCATTACCTGACGTTCCGCCGCGACTGACGGGGTCTTAGGCCCGAACGTCCCAGACCCCGCCGGGGGGCAGGGCGCGGAACCGGTCGGGTTCGACATCCGCGGCACGGAGGGCGAGGGCCAGGCGTTCCGGCGGCTCCTCCCGTGCCTCGTTCGTTAGCTGGAACGTGCCCCAATGCGCGGCCAGGGCGTTCTCTGCACCGCAGGCGGCGAAGCCGGCCACCGCCTCCTCGGGGTTCTGATGCTGATGGCGCATGAACCAGCGGGGCGCGTAGGCCCCGATCGGGATGATCGCCAGGCGGTAAGGCCCGTGCCTTGCTGCCGCCGCGTAGGGACGGCCGCTGTCATAGCCGGTGTCGCCGCAGGCCAGGACGCGCCCCGCCGGCGTCTCGACGGCGAAGCTGCACCACAGCGCGAAGGACCGGTCGCGCGTGCCCCGCGCACTCCAGTGATGGCAGGGCAGCAGGCGGATCGCCACGCCGGCGACCTCCACCCGGTCGCCCCAGTCGCCCACGCGGACGTTGACGCCGTCGATCGCGCCCCGCAGGATCGTGTCGTTGCCCAGCGGCGTGACGATCGGCACGCGATCGCGCGCATGCAGGCGGCGCAGGGTGGCGATGTCCATGTGGTCGTAGTGATTGTGGCTGACGAGGACCGCATCGATGGGCGGCAGGTCGTCGAACGCGATGCCGGGCGCGGTAACGCGGGCGGGACCGGCGAAGCTGAACGGGCTGACCCGGCGTGACCAGACCGGATCGACCAGGATGTTCGCCCCGCCCGCCTGGACCAGCACCGTGGCATGGCCGACCATCGTCACGCGCAGCCCCGCGACGCGGGTTTGGGGCACGGTGGGCGTGACGGCAACGCTGTCGGGCCATTCGGCCCCGGTCTCGCCGAAATGCCAGCGCAGGAGGTCGGTAAAGCCACGGGGCGGGGCGCCACCCGGATTGAAGAACCGCGTGCCGTCGAAGTGATCGGAGATCGGCCCGCTGTAGTAGGGGTTGCCGCGCGCGACCTCGCGCGTGGCACAGGCGCCGATGCCCAGCATTCCGGCGAGACCGAGGAGGGTGCGGCGCTTCATGCCGCATTCGATAGCGGATGCAGGTCCGCGATGACAGGGGATCGGCAATCAGAGGCATGGACGCGCGAAGGTCTGCGGTCTATGCCCGCCTGCGACCGACGAGGAGAGCCCCATGAGCCACGGCCCCGCAACCCCCCTGACGGCCCGTCCGGGCGGCCCGCTGACGGGCACCGCGCATGTGCCGGGCGACAAGTCGATCAGCCACCGGTCCCTGATCCTGGGCGCGATGGCGGTGGGCGAGACGCGGATCACCGGTCTGCTGGAGGGGCAGGACGTCCTGGATACCGCCGCCGCGATGCGGGCCTTCGGGGCGCAGGTCGCGCGCGACGGCGACGCCTGGGTCGTGCATGGCGCCGGTGTCGGCGGCCTGATGGAGCCGGAGGACGTGATCGATTGCGGCAATTCGGGCACTGGCGTGCGCCTGCTGATGGGGGCGGCGGCGACGCATGGGTTCTCGGTGACCTATACGGGTGACGCGTCGCTCCGCGCGCGGCCGATGGCGCGGGTGACGGACCCGCTGGCGCTGTTCGGCGCGGTGGCGCATGGACGCTCGGGCGGGCGCTTGCCGATGACCCTGGTGGGTGCCGCCGATCCGGTGCCGGTTCGGTACGTCACGCCGGTCGCGTCGGCGCAGGTGAAATCGGCGGTGCTGCTGGCCGGGTTGAACGCGCCGGGCGAGACCGTGGTAATCGAGCGCGAGGCGACGCGCGACCATTCGGAACGGATGCTGGCGGGGTTCGGCGCGCAGATCGAGACGCGCGAGACGGACGAGGGTCGGGAAATCACGCTGGTCGGCCGGCCCGAGCTGCGGCCCCAGACGATCGCCGTGCCGCGCGACCCGTCCTCGGCCGCGTTCCCCGTCTGTGCGGCGCTGATCGTGCCGGGATCGGACGTGCTGGTGCCGAATATCGGGCTGAATCCCACGCGGGCGGGCCTGTTCGAGACGCTGCGCGACATGGGCGCGGACCTGACCTACGAGAACCCGCGCGAGGAAGGGGGAGAACCCGTGGCCGACCTGCGCGCGCGCTTCTCGCCCGACATGAAGGGGATCGAGGTGCCGCCCGACCGGGCCGCCAGCATGATCGACGAATATCCGGTGCTTTCGGTCGTGGCCGCCTGCGCCGGGGGGACGACCGTGATGCGCGGCGTGGCCGAATTGCGCGTCAAGGAATGCGACCGCATCGACGCGATGGCCACGGGGCTGCGCGCCTGCGGGATCACCGTGCGCGACGGCGACGATTGGTGGGAGGTCGACGGGCGCGGCCCCGGCGGCATTGCCGGTGGCGCCACGGTGGCGGTGCATCTGGACCACCGGATCGCGATGAGTTTCCTCGTGGCCGGAATGGCGGCGCAGGCGGCGATCACCGTCGACGATGCCGGGCCGATCGCGACGTCATTCCCGATCTTCCGCAACCTGATGGCGGGGCTGGGCGCGACCCTGTCCTGAGGTTCAGGCGCGCGTGACGCGGGCGGAGAAGCAGCCGGCCGCGGCGAAATGGACATGGATATAGGCGATGTCGGGATCGGCGAGCATCCGGTCGAGAAGCGGTGCGACGGCCGCGCCTTCCGCGATCCCGGCCCCGCGCATCATGTGATCCGCGTCAAAGGCGCGGATCGAGAGCGT
This sequence comes from Jannaschia sp. S6380, assembly GCF_023015695.1. NCBI lineage: Bacteria > Pseudomonadati > Pseudomonadota > Alphaproteobacteria > Rhodobacterales > Roseobacteraceae > Jannaschia > Jannaschia sp. S6380. Next base: position 1,631,384 of record NZ_JALKAS010000001.1, on the reverse strand, counting down.
CCTGTTCCGCATGACCGGTGGCAGCGTGCCCGGGGCGGGATGCAGGGCTTCGGCGTTGTGGCGGACATAGATCGCATGGGTGGCGCGGTAGGGCGAGCGGTCGGGTAGATGCGCGTGGTTCGTCAGGATCACCGTCTCGCCCGGTTCCGCGTCGATCAGGCTGACGCGGCAAGGTGTGCCGGCGCTTTCCGCCACGACCTTGCGCCGCGCGCCGATGGTCGCCAGTTCGGCATCGCTGCGATCGAACAGGTCGGCGAAGGGGGCATAGGGCAGGGGATGAACCTGAAACGTCATGGCGTTCTCCTTTCGGCTTGGGTGACGGCCCGAGCGTGTCACGGCGACGCGGCGCGCCCGACCCGTATCCTGCGGGATCAGCGGTGCGGAATGCCGAGGTTGCCAACCGCCACCGCCCGCCGCAGCGCGTCGAGGTAGGTCGCGACCGCGCGGGGGCTTTGCAGGTGATGGCGCGCGACATCAGGGCCGGCATCGTCGAAGGTCGCCCGCATCCGCGCCCGCGAGCTGTGGCGCGTGCGCCAGATGTAGCGGTAGAACCCGGGCGAGATGCGTTCGGGGCAGGCGTCCTGAATGTCGGGCCGTGTCCGCCCCAGCCAACGCAACGACCGCAGCGTGACCCGACGAAGCCGCAGACCGATGCCCAGGTCCAGCCAGATCAGCGTGTCCGCATGGGCCAGCCGGTCGGGCCAGGTCTGCGAATGGCCGCCCTCGAAGATCCAGGTCGGGCGGCGGTGGATGGCCAGCGTGCGTTCGGTCCGCTCCGCCCGGTCGGTCTCGACCCAGCCGGGGCGCCACTGGATCCGATCCATGTGCACGACCGGCAGATGCGTGATCTCGCCCATCGCGCGGGCGAGGGTGGACTTGCCCGAACCGGGCTGGCCGATGATCATGACGCGCCGCATGGCCGCCACCCTGACGGCCCGGCGGGGCGGGTCAAGTGGACGCGCGCCGCCCGGGCGGCTAGTCAGACCGAAAAGGGAGGTGCGCGATGACCCGGACCGGAGGCTGCCTTTGCGGGCAGGTGCGATACGAGATCGACCACGAGCTGGGTCCGGTCACGGCCTGCCACTGCACCCAGTGCCGCAAGCAGACCGGCCATTACGCCGCCGCCACGCCCGCGCCGTGGGACAGCATCGCGCTTCGGGGCGAGGTGACGTGGTACCGCTCCAGCCCGATGGCGCGGCGCGGGTTCTGCGGCACCTGCGGCAGCTATCTGTTCTGGGAGGAGGGCGACGGGCTGGCCTATGTCATGGCGGGTTCGCTGGATTTGCCGACCGGCCTGCGGATGGACGCGCATATCTTCTATGCCGACCGGGGCGACTATTACCGTGCGGGCGACGGGCTGCCGTGTTTCGCGGCCGGTCGATCCGGTGCCGAGGTGCCGGCATGAGGCGTGCCGGATCCTGCCTGTGCGGCGCGGTGACCTTCGCGGTGGACGGCCCGATGCGCCCGGTCGTCGCGTGCCATTGCGGACAATGCCGCAGGACCACGGGGAACTTCGTCGCCGCCACCTCCGCCCCGCGCGATGCGTTGACGGTCGCGGGCGAAGTCCGTTGGTTCCGGTCCAGCGACGAGGCCCGCCGGGGGTTCTGCCCGACCTGCGGCAGCCAGCTGTTCTGGGACGGACCCGGCGCGAACCTGTCGATCATGGCCGGCGCGCTGGACGGGCCCACGGGCCTGGCGCTGGCGGGCCATATCTTCTGCGCGGACAGGGGCGACTGGTACGACCTGCCCGCGACCGAACGGCAGGTGCCGGGCTGTGATGCCAAGCTGACGACGAAGGCGGGAACATGATCTTTACCGTGGCGATCGACGGGCCGGCGGCGGCCGGCAAGGGCACGATCAGCCGGGCGGTGGCCGGGCATTTCGGCTTCGGTCATCTGGATACGGGGCTTCTCTACCGGGCGGTCGGGGCCAAGGTGCTGGCCGGGGCCGAGGCGCGGGCGGCGGCGCGCAGCCTCGTGCCCGACGACCTGCAGGGCGATACGTTGCGTACGCAGGCCGTGGCGGATGCGGCCAGCCAAGTCGCCGTCGACCCGGAGGTGCGCGCGGCGCTGACATCGTTCCAGCGGCGGTTCGCCCGCGCCGAGGGCGGGGCCGTCCTGGACGGGCGGGACATCTGCACCGTGATCTGCCCGGATGCGGAGGTGAAGCTTTACGTCACCGCCTCGCCCGAGGTTCGGGCCGAACGCCGGTATCAGGAACTCGTCGCCCGTGGAACGGACGTGTCGCGGGACGAGGTGCTGGACGATGTGCGCGCCCGCGATGCCCGCGACATGGCGCGGGCCTCCGCCCCGCTGGTCGCGGCGCCCGATGCCATCGTCATCGACACGTCCGAGATGGATGTGGGCCAGGCCGTCCAGGCCGCCATTGACGAGGTCGCGCGCGTCCTGGGCCCGCGCGGCGGCTGACGGCCGCCGGTCGCGACACGCTCACCGAAAGGTGCTTGGCACGGAACGCGAAGGTCGGCCTAAGCTCCGGGCAATTGCCTGGAAGGATGTGGCCATGACTCCGTCGCGTACCGCCCGCCGTTCGATCGTCCGTTCCCGCACGGACAGGGTCGCCGCCCTGCGTCCGCTAATCCTGATCTTCGCGGTCGTGCTGATGGGGTTCGGCCTGACCGACGTGGCGTCCGGTCAGTCGCGGCCGGGCGCGCCGCCCGCCGCCGCCGTCGAGGGCGACATGGACCTGGCCCGCATGGAGGCCGTTCTGCGCGCGCTCGATCCGGCGGCAGAGCGCGCCGGCGCATCCTTCCGCCTGACGGTCGAGGATGTGCCGGTGCTGATCGTGACCGATCCGCGTGCCGACCGGATGCGCGCGATGGTCCCGATCCGCTCGGCCGAGGGACTGGCGCCCGAGGACATGTTGCGGATGATGCAGGCCAATTTCGACAGCGCGCTGGACGCCCGTTACGCGGTCGCCGAAGGCCGGGTCTGGGCCGTCTATATTCACCCGCTGAAATCGCTGCGCCGGACGCAACTCATCTCGGGGATCGGGCAGACGGTGAACGTCGCGTTGAGCTATGGGACGCTCTACAGCTCGGGGGCGATGCAGTTCGGCCGCGGCGACAGCGCGGGCGAGCAGCAAAAGCTGTTGGAGCGGCTTCTGGATCGCGGGCAGGATATCTGATCTGATCCGCCCGCGGGGCATGTCGGCCCCCGGACGGGAGGAAAGAGATGGGTGAACGACACGCTTACGACGCTGGCGGGCAGGGCATGCTGGGCTATCGCGCCCGGCCGGAGGCGCCGAACGGCGCGGCCTTGCTGGTGATTCCGGCCTTCGCCGGGCTGCGCGCGTTCGAGATGGCCCAGTGCGATCGCTTCGCCGCCATGGGCTATGACGTGCTGGGGGTCGACTATTACGGCGACGGCTGGACCGCTGCCGACATGGCCGAGGCGGGGGCCGCGATGGGGCGGCTGAACGACGACCGCCGGACCCTGCTCGCGCGGACCGAGGCGGCGCTGGCCGAGATCGGCCAGGCGGGGCGCAAGGTCGGTGCGATCGGGTTCTGCTTCGGGGCGAAGGCGGTACTCGACATGGCGCGCGCGGGCGATCTGGACGCCGCCGTCAGCCTGCACGGCATCTATGACGCGCCCCCGTTCGAGACGGTCGCGATGCCGCCCGTGCTGCTGTGCCACGGCTGGAACGACCCGCTGGCCACGCCGGACGATTTCGAGAAGATGGCGGCGGAGCTGGAGCGCCATTCGGCGGACTGGCATGCGTTGTGTTTCGGCGGGACGGGCCATGCCTTCACCAACCCCGACCAGGCGGGGCGCGCCCCCGGCATGGGATATGTCGAGGTCTCGGCCCGCCGGACTTGGGCCGCGACCGAGGCGTTTCTGTCGGCGCATCTGACCTGACGCCGCGCCGGCCGCGGATGCCCGAACCATGTCGGCATCCGCGACCTTGCGGGGACGCGTGGCAGGGACGGACAGTCGATGCAGGGAACATCGGCCACGCGCGCGCCGGCCCCTTTTCGGTTTCCCCCCAGCGCAATCCAAATATGGCCGATCCGCCTCCGTTCGGCGATTGCGGAAATCCTCAGCACGGTCGCCCGGGCGGAGCGGGCCCGTCCGCGCGTTCCCCTTGCGGTGGGCGGGCATTTCGCCTAAGTCCCCGCGCGTCACCCGACAGCGCGTCCCGGATGCGGCCCCCACAGGGCAAGCCGAACCTGACCGCGTTTTCCAGACCAATCCAAGACCGGCGGAGACAACCGCACGGCCAGCAAACCAAACAAAGGAATAGACACAGCCATATGGCGCAAAATGCATCCATGGAGGAGTTCGAGGCCCTCTTGAACGAAAGCCTCGAAATCGACACGCCGACCGAGGGGTCGGTGGTCAAGGGCAAGGTGCTGGCGATCGAAGCCGGCCAGGCCATCATCGACGTCGGCTACAAGATGGAAGGCCGCGTCGATCTGAAGGAATTCGCACAGCCCGGCGAGGCGCCCGAGGTCGAGGTCGGCGACGAGGTGGAAGTCTACCTTCGCAACGTCGAGAACGCGCGTGGCGAAGCCGTCATCAGCCACGAGATGGCCCGTCGCGAAGCCGCGTGGGACCGTCTGGAAGAAGCCTACGGCAAGGAAGAGCGCGTCGAGGGCGCCATCTTCGGCCGCGTCAAGGGTGGCTTCACGGTCGACCTCGGTGGTGCCGTGGCCTTCCTGCCCGGCTCCCAGGTCGATGTGCGCCCCGTGCGCGACGCGGGCCCGCTGATGGGTCTCAAGCAGCCGTTCCAGATACTCAAGATGGATCGCCGCCGCGGCAACATCGTCGTCTCGCGCCGCGCCATCCTGGAGGAGAGCCGCGCCGAACAGCGCGCCGAGGTCATCGGCAACCTGGCCGAGGGCCAGAACGTCGACGGCGTGGTCAAGAACATCACCGAATACGGTGCGTTCGTTGACCTGGGCGGTGTCGACGGCCTGCTGCACGTCACCGACATGGCCTGGCGCCGGGTCAACGACCCGCGCGAGATCCTGTCGATCGGCGAGACGGTCAAGGTGCAGGTCATCAAGATCAACAAGGAAACCCATCGCATCAGCCTCGGCATGAAGCAGCTGCAAGACGATCCGTGGGATACCGTGATCGCGAAGTATCCGCTGGATTCGACGCATACGGGTCGGGTCACGAACATCACCGACTACGGTGCGTTCGTGGAGCTGGAGCCGGGCGTCGAGGGGCTGGTCCACGTCTCCGAGATGTCCTGGACCAAGAAGAACGTCCATCCCGGCAAGATCGTGTCGACGTCGCAAGAGGTCGAGGTCATGGTCCTCGAGATCGACACCGCCAAGCGGCGCGTGTCGCTGGGCCTCAAGCAGACGATGCGCAACCCGTGGGAAGTCTTTGCCGAGACCCATCCCGAGGGCACGCAGGTCGAGGGCGAGGTCAAGAACATCACCGAGTTCGGCCTGTTCGTGGGTCTGCCCGGTGACATCGACGGCATGGTCCACCTGTCCGACCTGACCTGGGAAGGCCGGGGCGAAGACGTCATCGGCGATTACCGCAAGGGCGATATCGTCCAGGCGGTCGTGTCCGAGGTCGACACCGAGAAGGAGCGTATCTCGCTCTCGATCAAGGCGGCCGGTGGCGACCCCTATGCCGAGGCGATCGGCGGCGTGAAGCGCGGCTCGATCATCACGGTCGAGGTCACCAAGATCGAGGATGGCGGCATCGAGGTCGAGTACGAGGGAATGAAGTCGTTCATCCGCCGCTCCGACCTGGCGCGCGACCGGGCCGACCAGCGGCCGGAGCGGTTCGGCGTCGGCGACAAGATCGACGTCCGGGTCACCAACGTCGATTCGAAGAACCGTCGTCTGGGCCTGTCGATCAAGGCACGCGAGATCGCCGAGGAGAAGGAAGCCGTGGAACAGTTCGGCTCTTCCGACTCTGGGGCGTCGCTGGGCGACATCCTGGGCGCCGCGCTCAAGGGTGACGACGACTGAGCGCGACTCGGTCCGATACGAACGAAAACGGCCCCGCAGAAGAAGCGGGGCCGATTGCGTCTCAGGACATTAACAGGACCATCTGCCGTCGAAATACGGCAGCCCAATGCGATAATTGGGCCACAGCACTCGGATCTCGAGGTCGTTGCAACCATGGGATTGCGATGATGTCGTTCCCGTTTTTTCCACGACGAATGAAGGGGCTGGAAGTGACTTCCGCCCAGTGAAGCCCGAACGGCGTCCGTCTGAACCTGCCTGTAACGCATAATATAAGGGCCAAAGCGCTTTCGACAGGTATCCCCTCTTTATGCCGACCGGGGTTTTCGGCTATATTCTAAGACACCTGCAAGTAATGACGTGAAACGACGCCCGGCAGGAAAGGGACAAGATGATACGCTCGGAGCTGATCCAGAAGATTGCGGAGGAAAATCCGCATCTTTACCAGCGGGATGTCGAAAAGATCGTCAACACGATCTTCGAGGAGATCATCGATGCCCTGGCCGATGGCAACCGCGTAGAACTGCGTGGCTTCGGAGCGTTTTCCGTCAAGCAGCGGGATGCCCGCACCGGCCGCAACCCCCGCACCGGCGAGGCGGTTCAGGTCGAGGAGAAGCATGTGCCGTTCTTCAAGGCGGGCAAGCTCCTCCGCGACCGGTTGAACGGCCGGGCGTAGGGCATCGGCATATGTCGTGGTCGCTGGACAGCGGGGCACGGCGGGGCTAGTTCAAACGCATGAGCTTTCTGCGCTATCTCTTTCTCGGCCTCCTGGCCCTGTGCCTGCTGATCCTTGCCTTGGCCAATCGCGGCGCGGTCACCCTGCGCCTCCTGCCCGAGGATGTCGGAACATATATCGGCTTCGGGCAGGGCTTCACGGCCCCGCTCTTCGTGGTGATCTTCCTGGCCATGGCGGTCGGTCTGATGATCGGGTTCTTCTGGGAATGGCTGCGCGAGCACAAGCACCGGGCCGAAGCGCGTTCCGAGCGGGCACAGAAGGAGCGCCTCGAAAAGGAACTCGCCCGCACCCGCGCGACGTCCGAGCAGGACGAGGTGCTGGCGCTGGTCGACAACCCTCGCTGACATGCTTCGCGTGACGCGGCCCGGCAGTGATGTCAGGGTCAAGATCTGCGGCCTTCGCACGGTTTCCGACGTCGACGCGGCGGCGCGGGCGGGTGCCGCCTATATGGGTATGGTATTTTTCCGCCGGTCCCCCCGACACGTGGATATGGATCAGGCCCGCGAACTGGCGCTGGCCGCACCGCCGGGGCTGGCCAAGGTGGCATTGCTGGTCGACCCGGACGATGCCGAACTGGATGCGATCTGCGACGCGGTTCCGCTGGACATGATCCAGCTGCACGGCGCGGAGACGCCGGCGCGTGTTACCGCCGTGCGCGAGCGCATGGGGCTGCCGGTGATGAAGGCGGTGGGCCTGCGAACCCGTGCCGATCTGGCGGAGGTCGGGCAGTATGCCGAAGTCGCCGACCAACTGCTGATCGACGCGAAGCCGGCGCCGGGTGCCCTGCCGGGCGGAAACGGCATCGGGTTCGACTGGTCGCTGCTGACGGGGCGATCTTGGCCCGTGCCCTGGATGCTGGCCGGGGGGCTGACGTCGGACAACGTGGCCGAGGCGGTGCGGATGACCGGTGCGCGTCAGGTCGACGTCTCCTCCGGTGTGGAAAGCGCCCCGGGCGTAAAGGATGCGGACCTGATCGCGGCGTTTGCCGCGGCGGTCCGGTCCTAGGCCCGTTGCGGCCCGGCGGACGCCGTTCTAGACCGAAGCCACAGGCAGCGGAGGCGATCATGCCCGACGATCTTCTGAACAGTTTCATGACCGGCCCCGACGAAAACGGGCGTTTCGGCGATTTCGGCGGACGCTTCGTGTCCGAGACGCTGATGCCGCTGATCCTGGAGCTGGAGCGGCAATACGAGCATGCCAAGACCGACGACAGCTTCTGGGACGAGATGCACGACCTCTGGACGCATTACGTCGGCCGGCCCAGCCCGCTCTACTTCGCCGAACGCCTGACCGAGCGGCTGGGCGGAGCCAAGATCTACCTCAAGCGCGACGAACTGAACCATACCGGCGCGCACAAGATCAACAACGTGCTGGGCCAGATCATCCTGGCGCGGCGCATGGGCAAGACGCGGATCATCGCCGAGACGGGCGCGGGCCAGCACGGCGTGGCGACCGCGACCGTCTGCGCCAAGTTCGGCCTGAAATGCGTCGTCTACATGGGCGCGCATGACGTCGAACGGCAAAGCCCCAACGTCTTTCGCATGAAGCTGCTGGGTGCCGAGGTGATCCCCGTCACCTCCGGGCGCGGCACGCTGAAGGACGCGATGAACGACGCGCTGCGCGACTGGGTGACCAATGTCGACAATACGTTCTACTGCATCGGGACCGTGGCGGGGCCCCATCCCTATCCGGCGATGGTGCGCGATTTCCAGGCCATCATCGGCAAGGAGGCCAAGGAGCAGATGCAGGCCGCCGAGGGGCGCCTGCCCGACACGATCATCGCGGCCATCGGCGGCGGGTCGAACGCGATGGGTCTGTTCTTCCCGTTTCTCGACGACAAGGAGGTCGCGATCATCGGGGTCGAGGCGGGCGGCAAGGGCGTCAACGACCGGATGGAGCATTGCGCCTCGCTCACCGGTGGGCGGCCCGGCGTGCTGCATGGCAACCGGACGTACCTCCTGCAGGACGACGATGGGCAAATCCTCGAAGGGTTCTCGATCAGCGCGGGGCTCGACTATCCCGGGATCGGGCCGGAACATGCCTGGCTGCACGAGATCGGGCGCGCGAAATATGTGTCGATCACCGATGTCGAGGCGCTGGAGGCATTCCAGCTCTGCTGCGAGATGGAGGGGATCATTCCCGCGCTGGAGCCGAGCCACGCGCTCGCCCACGTCGTCAAGATCGCGCCGGACCTGCCGGCCGATCACATCATCTGCATGAACATGTGCGGGCGGGGCGACAAGGACATCTTCACCGTCGCGCGCGCCCTGGGATGGCAGATGGGCGACGTGCAGTAGCGGCGTCGCATTGCGACGCGGGCGCACCCTTCGCCGGCCATGCGCGTCGGTGCCTTGCGGTCAGTTCGTGCCGCGCAGGACCGGATGATGGTCCGCGGCTTCGGTCGGCAGTGTCCCGTCGAGGCGAGGGTCGGGCATGATCTCGACCTCCCGACGCACCGGCACGAACCCCGCGCGGAGGTAGAATGGCAGCGCGACCGGGCTGTCCAGGGTGCAGGTATGCACCTCCAGATGCGTGATCGGCCGGGCGAAGGCGCGGTCCAGCGCGGCGCCCATCAGGGCACGGCCGACGCCCGACCCCTGCAGCGCGGATGTCAGACCGAAAAAGGCCAGTTCGCACGCCTCGTCATCGCGGAAGTCCAGTTCGAGCAAGCCTTCGGCCCGACCATCCACCGTCGGGGCGAAGATTTCCACGCCCTCGTGATTCAGTGTCCGGCCGAGCTCCGCGCGATCCATCCGCAGACGCGACGACCAGAGCCAATCGCGGCCGCCGACCCGCATGAAGAGATCCCGGTACCAGTCCGGGTCGGGCGCTTCGACAGGCTCCAGTGCCACGCCGGCAGGAAAGGGCGCGGTGGTGCCGGACGGGCGACTGTCCATCCGCAGATGGGTCACGATCGCGGCCACATGGCCGGCGGGCACGTCGTGGAAACCGGCGGTCAGCATCAGCGCGTCAGATACAGGATGTCAAAGCCCGATTCCAGGATCGGCGCCGGCAGCAGCAGGCGCGCGCGATCCCGTGACATCTGCTCGAACAGCCCGACCTGGGCATGGGTCTGGTTCGGCTCGACCGGGGTCTGGTCGATGGGCGGGAGGTCGGCATAGGCGACCGCCGGGCCGTCACCGACATGGCCGACGCCGCGATAGACGACCCGTCCGTCCGTCGCCGCCTGCAGGTGACCCGCCAGCCGCTGACTTCCGGTCAGCTTGTCGATGCGCCATCGCCCCGCCCCCGCCGGCGCGATTCGACAGCGAAACGGCCGATAGACGACCAGGGGGAGGAGTTCGCCCATCTTCATCGTCCGGCAGGACCAGTCGCCGGCGGGTTCGATCGTGGCAATGGACATGGCAGGCCCCGTCAGCGCCCCGGTCAGAACCGCGACATCGCCGGAATCCCCCATGGCGAGCGCCTGGCGCAACGCCTGCCCGAAGGCGACGTCCAGTTCGGTCAGGCGCGTGACATCCGGGGCGCGAAGTTCGTCCGCCTGGACGGCCGGGCCGATCAGCAGGGCGGCGAGCAGTGCGAGGACATGGCGCATCATCGGTCGTCCCGGTCGGTTTCGATGCCGGATCAGGGCAGCGCGTAGTGCCGGAGCACATCCAGCGGCACGATGTCCAGCGTCCGCTCATGCGTGGCCGAGAGGTCGACTTGCGGCGCCACGCCTTCGTCATGTGCTTGCAGGAACCGAGCGGCGCACAGGCACCAACGGTCGCCGGGGGACAGGCCGGCAAAGCTGTATTCCGGGCGCGGCGTCGACAGGTCGTTGCCCAGATATTTGGAATGGGCCAGGAATTCCGCCGTCATGACGGCGCAGACGGTGTGCACGCCCGCGTCCATCGCGCCGGTGTTGCAACAGCTGTCGCGGAAGAACCCCGTCACCGGATCGGTGGAACAGGGCGCCAGCGGTTCGCCGTCTACATTGCGCGCGGGCAGTTTCTCGGGGCCGGTCATCGCCTCCTCCTGTTTTCGCGTCGAAGGTAGCACGGGGACGCCCGCGGTCTACTGCGCCGCTGCGATGCGACGGAACATCTCGATGTTCGCGGCCGATACGCCCGGTTCGCGAAACCCGCGATCGGCGGAGTTCACGGCGATCACCACGTCGCGCACCCTGTCGATATATACGAACTGGCCATAGACGCCCTGGGCCATGACCTCGCCCGGTCGCATGTCGGCGGGCATCCACCATTGATAGCCGTATCTCATCGACCCCGGTTCGGTGTTGGCCGAAGGGCGCGTTGACTGGTCGACCCACGCTTCGGGCACGACTTGGCGCCCGTCCAGCCGCCCGCCACGGGCCACCGCCAGGCCCATGCGCGCGTAGTCGCGCGTGGTCAGGTTCAGGCCGCCCAGGACGAAGGCCGCCCCCACCCCATCGGTCAGATAGAAGGCCGGACCGATGCCCAGCGGGCCGATCACCTTTTCCGCCATCAGGTCGGGGATCGTGCGTCCCGTGGCGCCCCGCAGCACCATGCCGATGACATGCGTATCCATCGAGACGTATTTCATCGGGCCACCCGGCACGCGGTCCCGCGCGCCGAGCCCCGCAGTGAACGTGTCGAGCGCCCCGCCCAGCGCGATGACGCGGCCCATCCGGTTGATGTCGCTGGCACGGTCGAAATAGTCCTCGTCGAAGGCGACGCCGCTTTCCATCTGCAGCACGTCCTCCAGTGTCGCACCGTCATAGGCCGTGCCGCGCAGTTCCGGCGCATGACGGGTGACGGGATCGTCGAGTGCCACGAACCCCTCGTCGATCAGGATGCCCGTCAGCAGCGACAGGAACGACTTGGCGACCGACCAGCTCATCCGCAGGTCGTCCGGCCCGGTCCCCAGGTGATAGCTTTCATGCGTGACCTGACCGTCATGCAGGACGACAAGGCCGGTGACGGATCGCTCGTCGATCCATTTCTGGGCGCCGGCCGGCAGCGGCACCCCCGGCCCCTCGGGAAGCGCGCGCCCGGGTTCGGCGACGACGGGCACGGTCAGGAAGGCCCGGTCCATCTCGCTGAAATTCGCGACGATGCGATCGGCGTCGAACAGCGTGTTTACCGCCATCAGACGCAAGATTTCCTCGTGCTTCCAGACGGCCGCGCCCACCGCCAGCCCCAGCAAGGCCAGCAGCGCCAATCCCGTCCGTACGATCCAGCGGCGCATGTATCCCCCCTTTTTGGCGCGCAGGTGATCACGTGGCCCGTGCCCGGTCCAGCGCGCCGCTACGTCAGGCGCCAATCCACCCAGCGGCCATGGAAGTCGGCGCGCCCGGCTTCCACGTGCGTATCGCCCGGCCAGAGGCGGATCGTCAGCGCGGCACCGGGGCCGTTCCCGTCCGCCTCCATCCCGAACCAGGCCAGGGGCGCGGCATCGGTCGCGGCGCGTCCGGCGCGCTCGATCGCGTCGGTCGCGCGGGCCTGGGTCGGCGGCGGGAAATATTGCCATGCAACGGTATGGCAGATGAGACGCGTGGTGCCGGATCGCTGCGGGACCAGCCGCCGCAGCCAGTCGGCCGCATCCGCCCGGTCGACCGGCGTCGAGGGCGAGGCCAGGGCCGCCTCCATCCGGGCAAGGCGATCGGGTTGGTCGGGCCAGATATAGGCCATCAGGCGTTGCCGGTCCGCCCGCGGCGACAGCGGGTTCAGATCGACCCCCCGGCGCGCGACGATGCGCGGCTCGATCGCGGGCGGCATCGGACCGGACCAGTCAGGCGTCAGTTCGACGGCCGCGTCGGTCGGGCCGAAGCTGCAGTCGCCGATCCGCAGGGCATAGCGATCCCAGTGCAGGTTAAGACCGGCGGACGCCCCCAGTTCGCACAGGTCGAGTGGCAGATCCTGACGCGCCGCCAGCCAATGGCCGATGGCGCGCAGGACGGCGGCCCGCCCGAGTTCGTTCGTCTGCGGGGGCGAGGCGATCCAGTCCAGCAGGAAATCGGATTCGCGCAGCATGGCGTCCGACGCGACGCGCCAGAGCGCGTCATCCTCCACCACCTCGGGCGGATAGACATCGGCCAATGTCCGATCACCGGCCAGGCGAAGCGCATGCAGCCCGCCAGCCAGGCGCAGCGGCAGCGATGCGCTCGACGGCCCCGGTTCGCCCGTCCAGGCGAATAGCTTTGCGGCGACGGTGCCATGCACCGGGTCCAGCCTGTCGCCCAGAAGCGTCATCAGGCGGGCCATGAAGGGCGATCCGAGCGATGCGCAGGCGCGGGCCTGATAGTGGAATGCCCGCGTCAGCGCCCGTGTCATCGAAAGCGCCGGGCCAATCGCTGCAGCGGCGACAGATGTTCGCTTTCGGTTTCCTCATCGCTCGAATTGTTCGCGGGCGGTGCGGTCGGGGTCTGCGGCGCCGTCTTCGCGGCGGTGCGCGGCGGGTTCATGCGCAGCGCAACGGCGTTGCTGAAGCCGGCGCCATCGCGCGCTGCAAGATGCGGGGCACCGTCGAGGATGCCGCGCAGCAGATCGTCGAGCATCGTCGCCTCGGCTTTGGCGAAATCCGACAGTACGTAACCCGAGACGCGATCCTTGTGGCCCGGATGGCCAATGCCCAGTCGAACGCGGGCATAATCGGGGCCGATATGCTGATGGATCGACCGCAGACCGTTGTGCCCGGCATGCCCGCCACCCTGCTTCAGGCGCAGTTTGCCGGGTGCGAGGTCCAGTTCGTCATGGAAGACGGTGACATCGGCAGGCTCGAGCTTGTGAAAACGCATCGCCGCTCCGACGGACTGACCGGACAGGTTCATGAATGTGGCGGGTTTCAGCAGCCAGACGCGTTCGGGTCCGAAACGCAGTTCGGCCAGCTCTCCCTGAAACTTGGACCGCCACGTAGCCCCCTGATCCTCGGCCAGCCGGTCCAGCGCCATGAAGCCGATATTATGACGGTTGCCCGCATATTTCGCGCCGGGGTTTCCCAGCCCAACCCAGAGTTGCATCGCGCCGCCTTTCGATCCTCGCGCGCGGCAAGCTAGGCCAATCGCGGGCGCTGGGCCAGTGGTGGCGGAACCCGGATCGACGGGCGAAGGTTGACCGGCGGAACTCGGACGCGGGGGTCGCGATGCACATTCTCGTCTACGGCGCCGACGGCGCGACCGGTCGCCGGATCGTGCGGCAGGCGCTGGACCGCGGGCACCGCGTGCGCGCCTCGGTCCTGCGACACGACAGGGATGCGATGCAGGCCGCGGATCTGGAATGGACCGAGACGGACATCCTGAACCCCGGGGCCCCCGAGCGCGACATGGCGGATGTGGACGTGGTCCTTAACGCAGTGGGCATCCATGCGGCGTCGCGCGCCGCCTGGTCGCCGCCGCCGCTTCATTCCGACGGCACGCGGAACATACTGACCGCGATGCGCGGGGCGGGGGTGGACCGCCTGATCACCATCTCGGCCAGTTTCGTGCGGACCATGGCGCGCGGGCCGATCTGGTTCGAACTCGCCGCCCGGATGGCGCTGTCCACGATCGTGGCCGACATGGCCAGGATGGAGGGCATCCTGCGCGAAGCCGGCGACATCCGCTGGACGGCGGTTCGTCCCGGCTGGCTCCTCGACGAAGGCCCCAGCGGCGATTTCGAGATCTTCGCCGACGTGATTCCGCGCCATCTGATCCGCACGCGGACGGGCGATTTGGCGGCGTTCATGCTGCGATGCGCCGAGGAGGACCTGCACATCCGCGAGACACCCGCCATCGCGCGGGCCGAGCCGGCGGAGGCGTCCGGCCCGCGTGCGGTCCTCGCCGCGATGCGTCGGGGCAGCTAGCTCAGTCCTCCAGCGCCTCCAACTGGTCGATGAACCCTTCGATCATCGCCAAGCCCTTGTCCCAGAAGGACGGATCGGACGCGTCGAGCCCGAACGGCGCCAGCAGTTCCTTGTGATGCTTGGATCCGCCTGCGCGAAGCATGTCGAAATACTTCTCCTGGAATCCCTCGGGCTGGTCTTCGTAGGCGGCATAGAGCGCGTTCACCAGACCGTCGCCGAAGGCATAGGCGTAGACGTAAAAGGGCGAGTGGACGAAATGGGGGATGTAGGCCCAGAAATGCTCGTATCCGTCCATGTACTCGAACACCGGGCCCAGACTTTCGGCTTGCACGCTCATCCACAGGGCGTCGATGTCGTCGGGCGTCATCTCGCCCGCGCGGCGCGCCTCGTGCAGCTTGCACTCGAAATCGTAGAACGCGATCTGGCGGACGACGGTGTTGATCATGTCCTCGACCTTGCCGGCCAGCATCACCTTGCGCTGCGCGTCGTCGCGTGCCCCGTCCAGCATGGCGCGAAAGGTCAGCATCTCACCGAACACGCTGGCAGTTTCGGCCAGCGTCAGCGGGGTCGATGACAGCATCTCGCCCTGGTCGGCCGCCAGGACCTGATGGACGCCGTGGCCCAGTTCATGCGCCAGGGTCATCACGTCGCGCGGCTTGCCCAGGTAATTCAGCATCACATACGGATGCACGTTCGTGACCGTCGGGTGGGCGAAGGCGCCGGGGGCCTTGCCCGGTTTGACCCCGGCGTCGATCCACCCCTGGTCGAAGAAGGGCGCGGCCAGCTTCGCCATGTCCGGCGAGAAACCCGAATAGGCATCCATGACGGTCTTGCGCGCCTCATCCCAGCCGATGGTGCGCGTCTCCTCCATCGGCAGGGGTGCGTTCCTGTCCCAGACCTGCAGCGTGTCGAGCCCCAGCCATGTCGCCTTCAGCTTGTAGTAGCGGTGCGACAGGCGCGGGTAGGCGGCGACGACCGCGTCGCGCAGGGCCTGCACGACTTCGGGTTCCACATGGTTGGCCAGATGGCGGGACGCCTGCGGCGAGGGCAGGCCCCGCCAGCGGTCGGTGATCTCCTTCTCCTTGGCCAGCGTGTTGTGGACGCGGGCGAAGGTGCGGACGTTGCGGCCGAAGACGTCGGCCAGCGCGCGTGCGCCGGTCTCGCGCCGGGCGCGGTCGGGATCTGTCAGCAGGTTCAGGGTGGCCTCGATGCCCAGCTGCTCGCCGTCCACGTCGAAGGTCAGGCCCGCGATCGTCTCGTCGAAAAGTTTGTTCCAGGCCGACGCGCCCACGACGGAGGTGTCGTGCAGGAACCGCTCCAGTTCATCGGAAAGCTGATACGGCTTCATCGCGCGCAGGCGGTCGAGCGCGGGGCGATAGCGCGCCAATGCGTCGCTCTCGGCATAGAGCGCGTTCAGGTGGTCGTCCTCCAGGCGGTTGAACTCCAACCCGAAGAACACCAGCGGGGTGGTCATGTCGGTGATCCGCCCCTCCATGTCGGACATGAACTTGGCGCGGCCGCCATCGGTCGTCTTCTGGTAGTAGCGTAGCCCGGCATAGGACATGATCCGGCCGGCGACCTGATCGATCTTCTCGTTCCTCTCAATCGCGCGCAGCATGCCGTTGGCGTCAAGCCCGGCCAGCTTGCCCTCGTAATCGGCGGCATAGGTCCGGCACTCCGCCTCCAGCCAGTCGAGATCGGCCAGCAGTTCCGGCGCATCCTCGGCGGTATAGAGGTCGTCGAGGTTCCATTCCGGCAGATCGCCCATGGGATCACCGGCGGCGGGGGTGGCATTGGCGTCGTGCAGGGGGGTCATTCGCGGGCCTCGTCTGGATTGATCCCGGCACAGGTAAGGGCTCCGCGGGGCGGGGGCAAACCGTTCCCCCGCCCCGCGACGCCTCAGCGGGTTGCCTTGCGCCCGATCCCGCCCCGGGATTCGATCTGGCGGACGGTGGCCATGATGGTAGCCAAGCGCGTCGCGTCGGGCGGATGCGCGTCCCAGAACGACAGCTGCCCCTGCCCCGATCCGGTCTTGTCTGGACGGGCGAGATACGCGGCCCCCCGCACGGGGTCGTATCCGGCCCGATGCGTGATGAGCGTGCCCGGCGTGTCGCTTTCCAGCTTATAGGTCTGCGAGAGCGCGCGCTGGCCGATCACGCTGCCGATTTCCATGCTGTCGCCGACTATCTGGCCGCTGTTCTGGGCCCGCTGGGTGGCCGCCGCCACGACGACGCCGAGCAGAGGGGCGCCGGCCCGCGCCTGCCGTTCGGGTTTCTGGATGTGCTGGCCATCCAGGTCGCCGTATTCATGGCCGAGTACGAAGGCCAGCTCGTCGTCGTTCCGCATGTCGCGGAGCATCGGTGTCGTTCACCGAATCCGCAATCGCAACCAATCGCGTCAAACTGGGTCAGATCGTCGTAAAAAGTGGTGGCGAAACCAATCAGATGCCGCGGATATCCAGGCGCACGGGGTGTCCCGCCGCTTCCATCCCCTCGGCCCGGTCGAAACGTAGATAGGCAAGGCCGCGGTCCCTTGACACGGTATGCACGGTGCCGACCGCCCGGCCGCCTGCCGTGATCGCGGCCCCCGGTTCCAGATCCGGTCCGGTGATCCGAGCCAGGCCCTTTCGCAGCTCCGTCTTGTGCTTCATGCGGGCCACAATCTCCTGCCCGACATAGCAGCCCTTGCGGAAATCGACGCCGTTCAGCCGCTCGAATCCCATCTCGAGGATATAACTCTCGTTCGGAATGAGCTCGCGGCCGAAGGCGGGGACCAGCGCCTCCACCCGCAAGGCATGCCTGTCGGTGCCGTCATCGCCCGGGCCGCCATAGACGCGCCAGCCCATTCCGGGCCGCGGGTCGGGCAGGGCGTCTGGCGGCGCATCGCCAGTGCCGCGACCGACGGTCAGGCCGGCATCCGCGATCTCCACCTTGGACCGCAGACGATACATATTCAGGCGCTGCGCCAGCGCCGGCGCCAGGTCGGCGGCGATGTCCAGATAACAGGCGTCGTCGTCGCGGAAGGTGATGAAGTCGGCCAGGTACTTGCCCTGCGGCGTCAGCAGGGCCGCATAACCCAGGCCCGACGCGGGCACGTCCCGCGTCAGAAGGCCCGCGAGGAACTTCTCGCGGTCGGGGCCCGAGATGCGGAGGACGGTACGTGCGGTCATCATCGATACAGATAGGCAATCCCGCAAGCGTGCCAAGCCCCGATTGACCCCCGCGAAGCCGCCAAGTAGCGATGCCCGGGACCTTTTCCGCCGGAGTCCGCCATGTCGCTCGCCCATGGGCCCCAGACGCTCGCCATCCCCGGCCCGTCGATCGTTCCCGAACGGGTTCTGCGCGCGATGCACCGTCCGTCGCCCAACATCTATACCGGTCCGCTGGTGGACCTGACGCATTCGCTGATCCCCGATCTTCGCAAGGTCGCGCGGACGGAGGGGCACGTGGCGATCTATATCGGCAACGGCCATGCCGCATGGGAAGCCGTTCTGGCGAACACGCATTCGCGGGGCGATCTGGTGCTTATCCCCCGCACCGGCAGTTTCGCCGACGGCTGGGCCGACGTGGCCAGGGGGCTGGGTCTGCGGGTCGAGTTCCTCGATTTCGGCAACCGGACCGCGATGGACGCGGCGGCCATCGGCCAGCGCCTGCGCGACGACCCGACGCATGAAATCAGATCGGTGCTGCTGGTTCATGTCGACACGTCCTCTTCGGTCCGGTCCGACACCCGCGCCATCCGGGCGGAAATGGACGCCGCCGGCCATCCGGCACTTTTGCAGGCGGATTGCATCGCCTCGATGGGATGCGACGTGTTCGAGATGGACGAATGGGGTGCCGACACGGCCATCACCGGCAGCCAGAAAGGCCTGATGACCCCGGCCGGCATGTGCTTCGTGTTCTACAACGCCCGTGCCGCCCGCGCGCGGGACCGGGCCGACTGCGTCACCGCCTATTGGGACTGGGTTCCGCGAACCGAGCCTGCCATCTACTACCGCTATTTCAACGGGACCGGGCCGACGCATCACCTCTATGGCCTGCGTGAAGCGCTGGACATGCTTGTCCACGAGGAGGGGGTGGAGAACGCCTGGGCCCGTCATGCCACCCTGGCCGGTGCGATTCACGCCGCCTTCGACGCGTGGGAGGTGCCGGGCGGGATGGAGCGCAATGTCCGCACGCCCGAGGCGCGAAGCCATGCCGTGACGGCGGTGCGCCTGCCGAAACACGGCACGGCCCTTCGCGAATGGGTGGAACGCGAAGCCGGCCTGACCCTGGGCATCGGCATCGGGATGGCCCCGCCCGACGACCCGATCTGGCACGACTTCCTACGGATCGGCCACATGGGGCACGTGTCGGCGCACTCGCTGCTGGGGACGCTGGCCGCGATGGATGCCGGGCTGAAGGCGCTCGGCATTCCGCATGGTGCCGGCGCGCTGGACCGCGCGGCGAAAGCCATCGCGGGGGCTTGATTTCTGCACAGGTGGTATTGCATGAACGATCGGCCTGATGTCCGAAACTTCGGCGGCGCGGTCTACGTGCCTACGGGACATCAGGAGGAGAGATCATGCCGGACCAGTTTCGCACCGCCTTCATCATCGCCATCGGCCTGTTGGCTTGGGCACCGTTTCTGTTCGGGGGCTTTTCGCTGATGGAACTGCTCGCGCTGCCCTAGTCGGCCGCGCTGTTTCGGCGGCGCTTCTCTGGCGTCTTGCAACGATCTTTATTACCGCCGTTCCCCTCTGGCAGGCGAGGGGTGGGCTAGCCGCGCCGCTCGGCCGCCGCTGGCCCGGATCGCCCCTTGGCGATGGCGCGCGCCACCCGGGCGTCCCAGGCGGCCTCCGCGCGGGCACGACGCAGGGCCAGCCGCCGGATCGTCCAGTGCAGGGCCACACAGACCGAAAGGGCCGCCGCATAGGCCCAGAGGGCCCAGATGAAGATCAGCGCCATCAGCAGGACCGGATACGCCATGCCGAGGAAGGCCTTGGTGTAGTCCTCCACCGTGCTGACGCGATGTTCGTCCATGTCGTCCTCCTTTCCGACCAATCCTAGCGTGGATCGGTCGGAGGAGAAGTCACGAACCCGCGTCCCGTAGCGAATCCGGCAGGGCGGCGCGCAAGGCGTCCATATCGGCTGCCGTCCCGCAGGAAATACGTATGCAGCGGTCGAGCGGGGCCACGCCGGGCATCCGCACGAACACGTCCCGCCGGACCAGCGCGGCCAGCACGGCGCGGGCATGGTCGCCGTCGCCGCCACAATCGATCATCACGAAATTCGTGGCCGAGGGCAGGGGCGTCAGGCCATTCTCGCGCGCGATCGCCGCGATGGCGTCGCGCGACTGAATCACCCGGGCGCGGATCTCGGCCAGCCAGTCCGGGTCCTGCAGCGCCGCCAATGCGCCGGCCTGCGCGACGCGCCCCAGCCCGAAATGGTTGCGCACCCGATCAAACGCGGCGATCAGCGCCGCAGGACCGATGGCATAGCCGACACGCAGTCCGGCGAGGCCATGCGCCTTGGAGAACGTCCGCATGCGGATGACGCGCGCGTCGTCCGGCGCGATGGGCGGGATCGCTTCGGGCGGGGCGAGGTCGGCATAGGCCTCATCCAGGCAGAGGAGCGCGTCCGCCGGCAGCGCGTCCAGCATCGCGCCGATGCGGTCGGCATGGTGCCAGCTTCCCATCGGGTTGTCGGGATTGGCAAGGTAGACGAGCCCGGCGCCCACGCGCCTCGCCTCGTCCGCCAAGGCGTCCGGGTCTTCGTGATCGCCGCGGTAGGGCACCCTGTGCAGCACCCCGCCATGGCCCGTCACGTGATAGTCGAAGGTCGGATAGGCGCCCGCAGAGGTGACGACCGCATCCCCGGGCGCCACCGTTAATCGCACCAGATAGCCCAGCAGGCCGTCGATCCCTTCGCCGGCCACGATGTTTTCAGGCGCCACGCCATGATGCGCAGCCAGGGCGTGGCGCAGATCGTGATATTCCGGATCGCCGTACATCCAGGCGTCGGATGCCGCCTCGGCGATGGCGGCGAGGGCACGGGGCGAAGCGCCGAACGGGCTTTCATTGGCGCCGAGGCGTGCGGCGAAGGGGGCGCGGCGGGCGCGTTCCTGTGCCTCGGGCCCGACGAAGGGGACGGAAGCGGGTAGCGATCGGGCAAGCGGGGTCAACTTCACGTCAGCGCCTCCGACCGGTCGACGAGGTGCAGCAGCGGCTCCCCGACCTCGCCCCGCCGGATGTTCTCGGCGATGACGCGCACGGCCGAGGCGGGCCGGGTGGCCGACGCGATATGCGGCGTGACGGTCACGCGCGGATGGGCCCAGAACGGGTGATCCCGCGGCAATGGTTCGGTTCGAAACGTGTCCAGGGTCGCATGTCCCAGATGCCCGTCCAGCGCCGAGAGGAGCGCCGCCTCGTCCACCAGCGCGCCGCGCCCGGGGTTCAGCAGGACGGCGCCCTTGCGCATCATCGCGAGTGTCTCGGCGTTCATCAGATCCTCGGTCGCCCGCGTGTGCGGCACCAGCAGCACCACGATATGCGCGCGGCCGAGGGCCTCGCGCAGGCCATCCGACCCCGAGAGAGCCCGCACGCCTGGGATGTCCTTGGGCCCGCGCGACCAGCCGGTGACGGGAAAGCCCAGCGCCGCAAGCACCCGTGCGCAGGCACCGCCCAGCGCGCCCAGTCCCAGGACCGTGACCGGCCGGCCCGGTGCCAGTGGCGGAACCGCCGACCGCCATGCGCGGTCCGGGTTGTCGAGATGGGCGTCCATGCCGAGGTGGTGTCGCAGCACGTGCCCCGTCACCCACTCCACCATGCCCCGCGTCAGGGCGGGGTCCACCATCCGCGTGAGCGGCGCGGCGAGCGTCGCATTGCCCTCGATATTCTCGACCCCGGCCCAGAGACACAGGCATCCCTTCAGCCGCGTGTAGGGCGTAAAGTCATTGATGTCCGAGGACGGGGCATAGACCATCCAGTCGACGGCGGATGGCTCGTGCGCCTCCCCTTCGGTGATCACATCGGCTCGGACGCCCGCGTCCGACAGGGCCGCCGGCAGCAGGTCGCGGTACCGCGCGCGCGTCGCGGGCTTGGCGGCGATCAGGACGCGTGTCACGTCGCAAACGCCTGGGCCGGGTCACGCATGCCCTTGAACTCGATCGGATTGCCCGAGGGATCGAACAGGAACATCGTGGCCTGCTCGCCCGGTTGTCCCTCGAACCGCAGGGTCGGGGCGATCACGAATTCCTGCCCCGCCGCCTGCAGCCGTTCGGCCAGGGCGCGCCAATCCTCCATCCCGAGAAGGACGCCGAGATGGGGCATCGGCACCATGTGATCGCCGACGCGGCCCGTGGGGGCGTGGTCGAAGGGTGGCCCGAGATGCAGGCTGATCTGGTGGCCGAAAAAATCGAAATCCGCCCAGGTGTCGGTGCTCCGCCCCTCGACGCAACCCAGACGTTCGCCGTAGAAGCGCCGGGCCTCGTCCAGATCGGTGACGTTGTAGGCGAGATGAAAAATGCTCATGCCCCCGGATGTACCCTTTGACCGGGCGGGGGCAAACCCAAAGCTCGCGCTTCCGCCGGCTATCTGCCCTTCGGCAGCAGCGCCTCGATCCGGGCGACGTATCGGGCGGGCGAGAGTTCGGTCTCGGCGAAACGGCGGGCACCGGCGCAGAGCTTGCCCCGCAACTCGCCATCGTCGAGCAGGCGCCGCATGGCCTCTTGCAGGTCGCCGTCGCGGGTGACGTCGACACGCAGACCGGTCTCGCCATCGACGATAAGCCCCGCGGCGCCCGCCTGCGTCGAGACGACGGGGATCGTGCCATAGGGCATCCCCTCGAGCGGCGCGGCGCCCAGCGGCTCGCCCACCGAAGGCAGGACGCAGATGTCGTGTGCGGCGTAGAGGTCGGCCATCCGTTCGAACGGTATATCCTGATGGAGATCGATCCACGGCTCGTCGCGCGCAGCGGCGCGCAGTGCTTCGGAGTGGTCATCGTCCAGCCCGTTGATCGCCCGGTCGCTGGAGCCGATGAGGGTCAGCCGGAAAGGCCGCCCTGCCGATGCCAGGGGCCGCAACGCATCGATAAGCAGATGCTGGTTCTTGCGACGCTGCGCGATTTTCCCCACGCAGAGGATGCGCGGCCCCCCGTCTGCGTCCCGCGCGGTTGCCGTATGCGGCAGGGCCGCCACAGGGAACGGGACATGGAATGCCGTCGGATCGCGCCGTGCCCTCGCGTCCAGGCCGGGAACGGGCGTGATGCGGCGTCGGGGCCTGCCCTGCCACAGGTTCTTGATCCGCCGCATGACCGGTGTCACGCGGGTCATCGGCCGCAGGTTGTAGCTAAGGACGCGGGCGCCGATCCGTCTGCCGGCACGGGCGACGTTCTGCAACAGATCCTCGTCGCCCCGCACGATCACCAGTTCCGGGGATACGCGGTGCATCAGTTCGGCGACGACAGCAGCATCCGGCGTCGTGCCGATATCGGTCGGGGCGACGAAGCTGTGATCCTCGCCATCCGCAACCGTGGCTGCTGCGATTTCCACGTCGTGCCCGGCCTCGACCAAGGCGCGTGTCGCGAACCACAGGTTTGTATGGAACCGGGGCACGATGAACAGGATCGTCGCCATCGCGTCAGGTCTTGCCCGAGGGGTCGCGCCAGCGGTTCACGATCGGATAGCGCCGGTCCAGCCAGAAGGCATGTTCCGACAGTCGCGTGCCGGGGGCGGATTGGAACCGCTTGTATTCGCTAAGATAGATCAGCTTTTCGACCTGTTTG
Organism: Jannaschia sp. S6380; assembly: GCF_023015695.1. NCBI lineage: Bacteria > Pseudomonadati > Pseudomonadota > Alphaproteobacteria > Rhodobacterales > Roseobacteraceae > Jannaschia > Jannaschia sp. S6380. Next base: position 1,608,175 of record NZ_JALKAS010000001.1, on the reverse strand, counting down.
ACGACCTCCCGATCGTGGCCAGCCAGGACGATCTCGGCCACGGACTGGTCCTCGTCGATCAGACGCTCCAGGATGTCGTCGAGAACGGGATAGGGCGGCAGGCTGTCTTCGTCCTTCTGGTCGGCGCGCAGCTCGGCGGTGGGCGGCTTTTCGATGACACGGGGGGGCATGACCTCGGATGCCGGGCCTTTGAACCAGTCGGCATGGTGCGCGTTGCGCCACCGGCAGACGTCGAAAAGCGCCGTCTTGTACAGATCCTTCACCGGGTTGTAGCCGCCGGCCATGTCGCCGTAGATCGTGGCATAGCCCACGGCGACCTCGGACTTGTTGCCCGTCGTCAGGAGCATCTCGCCGAACTTGTTCGACAGCGCCATCAGCAGCAGGCCGCGCAGGCGCGACTGGATGTTCTCCTCGGTCAGGTCCGGCATGGTTCCATCGAAGTGCGGGGCGAGCGTTTCGGTCACGGCGGCGCGGGCGGGGCCGATCGGCACGGTGTCGAGGCGGCAGCCCAGGCGTTCGGCCACGCCACGCGCGTCGTCGAGCGATTGCTCCGAGGTGTACTCCGACGGCAGCATGACGCAGCGGACGTTCTCGGCGCCCAGTGCATCGACCGCGATCGCCGCCACGATGGCAGAATCCACACCCCCCGAAAGCCCCAGCAGGGCCTTCGAGAACCCCGCCTTGGTCATGTAGTCGCGCAGCGCCAGCACCATCGCGCGATAGTCGGCGCCGGGCCCTTCGGGTTGCGGGGCCTTTTCGCCCTCGACGGCGCGCCAGCCTGCCTTCGTCCGCTCGAAATCGACATGCGCGAGGCATTCCCTGAAGCTCGGCAGGTGATGCGTCAGCCGGCCGCCGGGGTTCAGGACGAAGCTGGCGCCGTCGAAAACCTGGTCGTCCTGGCCTCCGATCAGGTTCAGGTAAGCCAGCGGCAACCCCGTCTCGACCACACGCGCGACCATGACACCATAGCGGACGTCCTGCTTGCCCCGGAAGTAGGGCGAGCCGTTGGGCACCAGCAGGATGTCTGCACCGGTCTCGGCCAGCGTCTCGGTGACGTCGTCGTACCAGGCATCCTCGCAGATCGGCGTCCCGATGCGCACGGACCCGATGGCATAGGGACCCGAAACGTCGCCGCTGGCGAAGAAGCGCTTTTCGTCGAACACGCGGTAGTTGGGCAGGTGATGCTTGTGGATTTCGGCCACGATCCGGCCGTTATGGGCCACGACCCAGCTGTTGAACGGCTTCTCCTCGCCTTCGGGCCAATGGGCCAGGCCGATGCCCAGGGCGGGGCCGTCGGCGCAGTCGGCCACCAGCTCCTCCAGGACCAGGCGGGCATGGGCGACGAAGGCTGGTTTGCGGATCAGGTCCTGCGGCTGGTAGCCGGTCAGGAACATCTCGGGCAGGGCGACCATGTCGGCGCCGGCCGCGCGGCCCGCGGCCCAGGCGTCACGCGCCTTGGCGGCGTTGCCGTCCAGATCGCCCATCACCGGGTTGAGCTGGGCCATCGTCAGGCGGAACGTGTCGGACATCTCGGTCTCCGGGACGGGGCGCGGCATCGGCCGTGACCTAGCGCGCGGGGCCGCCGGGGGGAAGCGCCGATGCCCTCCGTGCCCCTGATCGCCCGTTGCCTGTCCGGCACGCTTTGCCTAGCCTTGCGCAAAACCAAGAACGCGCGGAGGGGACGGCGTATGAACAGGCTGATCGGGGCGGCGGTGCTGGCGATGATCGCGCAGGGTGCGATCGCGCAGGAGGTCATCACCAAGCAGTACGACGGCGGCGGCGTCTACGAGGGGACGTTCAAGGACGGCAAGCAGCACGGCACCGGCACCTATACCCTGCCCTCGGGCTATACCTATACCGGCGAATGGGTGGAGGGCGAGATCCGAGGAGAGGGCCGGGCCGTCTTCGCCGACGGCTCCATCTACGAAGGCACCTTTGCTGCCGGCGAGCCGCATGGCGAGGGAATGATCACCTTCGCCGACGGTGCGACCTATACCGGCGGATGGACCGAGGGCCGGATCGAGGGACACGGAGTCGCGGACTATGCCAACGGCACGCGGTATACCGGCGGGTTCGTCAACGCCGTCCATGACGGTCAGGGCGTGCTGGAGGCGCCGAACGGCTATCGCTACGAGGGGGGCTGGTCGGGCGGCCTGAAGGAGGGCAAGGGGCGCATCACCTATCCCGACGGCTCCACCTATGAAGGCGAGATGAGGGGCGGGGTCCGGTCGGGCCAGGGCACGCTGCGCACGCCGGACGGGCTGGCCTATGTGGGCGAATGGTCCAACGGCCAGATCAACGGGGTCGGGACCCTGACCCAGCCCAACCGCGACGTGTACGAAGGCCAGCTCGTCGACGGCAAGCGCGAGGGGCGCGGCAAGGTCACCTATGCCAGCGGCGATGTCTACGAGGGGGAGTTCCGGGACGACCGACGCCACGGGCAGGGCACGTTCACCGGCACGGACGGCTACATCTACGCGGGCGGCTGGGCCGAAGGGCGCATCGAGGGCGAGGGCGAGGTCACTTATCCCGACGGCTCGGTTTATGTCGGCCAGTTCGCGGACGATCTGGCGCATGGGCGCGGCAAGATCACCTATGTCGACGGCGCCACGTACGAGGGCGACTGGAAGGAAGGCGTGATCCACGGCGAGGGCCGCGCGGTCTATCCAAACGGTCTGGTCTACGAGGGCGGTTTCGTGAACGCGCAGAACCACGGCTTCGGCGTGATGACCTTCGCCGACGGCTATCGCTACGAGGGCGAATGGGCCGAGGGCCTGCGCCACGGACAGGGCCGCGCCACCTATGCCGACGGCACCGTCTATGAGGGCGGGTTCATCCGCGGTCAGCGCGAGGGGCAGGGACAGATCACCATGGCCGACGGCTTCTCGTACGAGGGGGGCTGGGCCGACGGCGAGATCGAGGGTGAGGGCATCGCTACCTACGCCAACGGCGACGTCTACGAGGGCAGCTTCGCCGCCGGACGGCGCGAAGGCCCGGGCACAATGCGCTATGCCACCGGGCAGGTCGAAAGCGGGGAATGGTCCGCCGGTGCCCTGGCCGAACGCGCGCCTGCCGCGCCTGTGGCAGACACGGGCGACACGGCCGAAACGGTCGCGGAGGACACGCCCGCCGATGCGACCGCGGCGGAGACGACGATTCCCGACGTCGAAGATACGCCGGAACTGCCGGCCGCTGCCGACAGCGACGGTTAGGGTTCAGGCGCCGGGAAGCGTCTCGGCGATTTCGCCCCACAGCATGCTGAGCGTGGGTTTGGCCGGCAGGTCGATGATCGGAAGGTCCGCGTCCAGCAGCGCGTCCAGCATCAGCAGGTGCCGCGACGGGTCGGCCACGTTCTCGCGGATCAGCGCGGCGATGGGCTGGCCCGTCTCGTCCACGATCAGAAGGTCCGCGACCAGTCCGGCCAGCGGGTCGTGCCCCTCATGCGCCGTGTCCGCGCTCAGGAAGGCGCCCAGCGAAACGCAGGCGTGCAGGGTGCAGGTCGGGGCCTCGGCCTCCAGGCGGTCGGAGATCCAGTTGTGCAGCTTAACGCCGCGTGCCGACATCAGCGGCTTGGTGCGGATCGTGCCCTCGGGGATCGAATCCGCCGCGGCCTTGCCGGACTTGCGCTTGCGACCCGGACGGGCCAGCGATTTCGCGCGTTCGACGGCGGCCTTGGTGCCGACCCATTCGTTCGCCCAACTGCCCGAGCCGCGCGGCCGGTCCGGGCCGGTCGCCGCCAGCGGCGCGGTGGCCTCGGCCGGGGCCTGCCTGGGGCGCAGGCTGGCCAGCCCGCCTTTCGCGAAACGACTCATGGTGCGGGCCACTAGGCGGTCGAGTTGCATGTCGGTGTCCTCGGAGCATCGGATCTTGAGCGGACACTATTCCGGCCAAACGGCGGAATTGGGGCGGATACGCGAAAAAGTCGGCGGATATGTCGCCCGTCAGACACGGTCCCCGCGATCCAGCTTCGCCAGGATCGTATCGCCTTCGGACAGGACCGTCCGTCGGTGGTCGTCGTCCATTCGATCCCAGGTCCTGTACATCTGAGCCATGCGCGGATTGCGTTCGAACCGGTCCCGATGCCGGTCGAGGAAGTTCCAGTAGAGCAGGTTGAACGGGCAGGCGTCCTCGCCGGCCTTGCGGCTGACGACGTAGCTGCAGGATTTGCAGTAATCCGACATCCGGTTGATGTAATTGCCGCCCGAGACGTAGGGTTTGGACCCGACGACGCCCCCATCGGCAAATTGCGACATTCCGATCACGTTGGGCGATTCGACCCATTCATAGGCATCCGCATAGACGACCAGGTACCATTCGTGGACCTGATGCGGGTCGATCCCGGCCAGGAGGGCGAAGTTGCCCGTCACCATCAGCCGCTGGATGTGGTGGGCATAGGCCTCCTCCATCGTCGCGGTGATGCATTCGTTCATGCAGCGCATGTCGGTGTCGCCGGACCAGTAGAATTCGGGCAGGTCCCGGTCGGCGCCCAGCACGTTGCGCAACGTGTAATCCGGCCCCTCGCGGAAATAGATGCCGCGGATGTATTCGCGCCAGCCGATGATCTGGCGGATGAACCCCTCGGCCGCGTTGATCGGCACATCGCCTGCCTTCCACGCCGCCTCCGCCGCTTCGCAGACCTCGCGCCAGCCCAGGAGCCCCGCGTTCATGTAGACCGACAGGATCGCGTGGTGCAGGAACGGCTGCCCCTTGACCATCGCGTCCTGGTAATCGCCGAAATGCGGCAGGCTTTGCCCGATGAAGTGATCGAGCGCGGCCAGCGCCCCGGTGCGATCGGTGGCGAACCAGAACCCGTCGAGCGATCCGTAGCGATTGCCGAACCGGTCGCGGACGAGGGCCAGCACGTCGCGCGTGACGTCGTCGGAGTCGTGCCGCAGCGGGCCGTCGCACGACAGCCCCTTCGGCGGCGGTTTGCGGTTTTCCTGGTCGTAGTTCCACCTGCCGCCCGCGGGCTTGTCGCCCTCCATCATCAGGCCGGTCTTGCGGCGCATCTCGCGATAGAACCATTCCATCCGAAGTTCCTTGCGGCCCTCGGCCCAGGCGTCGAACTCGGCATGGCCACATAGGAATCGGTCGTCGGGGAAAAGGTGGACGGGCAGGGGCCCGTCCTCCAGCGCCGCGATCAGGCGGAACTCGCCCGGCTCCGTGCCGATCGCCTCCTGCGCCCCGGTCGCGTCGGCGGCGCGGAGCAACTCGCCCGGGATGGACTGCGTGTTCTCGGGATCGTCGAGCGTTGTGTAGCGCACCTGCCAGCCGATTTCGCGCAGATGCGCGGCATGCTTGCGCATCGCGGCAAACAGGAACGCGATCTTCTTGGGATGGTGCGGCACGTAATCCGTCTCCGCCTGGACCTCGGCCATGACGACGACGTCGCGCGCGGAATCGCCCTCGCGCAGTGCGCTCAGGTCGTCGGAAAGCTGGTCGCCCAGCACCAGGATCAGGCGGGGCGTCACCATTCGATGGCCTCGCCCGCATAGTCGAAGAAGCCGCCGGATTGCGACGGGGCCAGGCCCGTCAAGACGCCGATCAGGTTCGCGGCCGCCTTGTCCGGCGAAACCTTGGACGCCTTGTAGCCTTCGGTGAACGGGGTTTCGACCGTGCCCGGGTGCAGGGCCACGACGATCGCGTCCTTGTTTCTCCGGCCGATCTCGATCGCCGCGCCATGCACGATCTGGTTCGCGGCCGCCTTGGCGGCGCGATAGCTGTACCAGCCGCCCATGCGGTTGTCGCCGATGGACCCGACCCGCGCCGTCAGGACGCCGACCCGCGCGCCCTCGGCCAGGAGTGGCAGGAGCGCCCGCAGAAGAAGTGCGGGGCCGATGGCGTTGACGGCGAAGGTGCGGGCCATCGCGTCCGCGTCGACGGCGCCCAACGTCTTTTCCGGCGCGTGGCCCTTTGGCGCGAGGATGCCGGTGGCGATAATGGCGAGGTGGACCAGCCCGTCGACCCCGCCCAGGACACGTTCGACCGAGGCGGGATCGGTCACGTCCAGCCCGTCTCCGGACCGGCTGAGACGCGTGACGCGGTGTGTCTCGGCGAGGCGGTCGGCCAGTGCGGCGCCGATGCCGCCCGAGGCGCCGATGACGAGGGCGTGGTCCATGTGATCTCCGGCGGTCATTGACGAGGGCGAACCTAGTGTCATCTCCTGCATTGGCGAGATGCCCGTTCCCGGAGGTCGTCCATGGCGCCGATCAGACCCCTCGCGGCGATGTTGGTCCTGCTGGCCCCGCCCGCCGCCGCGCTGGAATTGACGGAGACGGGGCGCTATGCGCTGAACCGGCCGGCGAGCCTCGACTACGACCCGACCTTCTGCGGCCTCTGGATCGCGAATGAAGGGCCGCAAGCGGTACTGCAGACGCTGGACGGGCAGGAGCTGCGCCGCATCCGCAGCGACCTGAGCCGGATCAAGGCCATCGCCATCGAAGGTGACGCGCTGATCGTCGGAGACGGCTATGGCCGGTTGCAGCGTCTCTCCAAGAACGGCATCGCCCTGGCCGCACCGTTCGCGCTGGAGGGCGGCTATGCGGATACCGAGGGCATCGCACTGGCGGCGGACGGCCGCCTCGTGACGGTCGAGGACGACCCCGAACGGCTGAGCTGGTTCGCCCCCGACGGGACGCTGTCGGAACGGATCGACACGATGGCGTTGGACCCCCCACTGAGCGAGGCGCAGGGGATCGCGATCGACCCGCGGACGGGGCACCTGCTGATCGTGGACGACCGCGAGGGCACCAACAGCTTGTACGAATTCGACGCGACCGGCGGGTTTCTTGGGCGGGCGAGCCTCTGGGAATACGGCGACGATCCCGAGGGGGTCGCGATCCGCCCTGGTTCCGGCCAACTCTTCATCGCGTTCGACGGCGGGGCGGAGATCGTGACCTTCTCCTATACGCCGACCCTGCCGGACGGGGCGGACCCGCTGCCGCCAGGGGCCGATTGCATGATGTTCTGAGGTTGCCCGCCGCCGAGGCGAAATCGGGGCTTCACATCGGCCGGGCTTTGCGTATCGTATGGCCCATGTCGCAGTTCCTGATCCTGGATCTCCTTCTTATCCGCTCCTGAGCGTGCCATCCGGCGCGACCGCTCGGGAGGGACGCAGCGCCGAAGGCAGACACCAGCAACAGGATCCGGACCATGACACAGACAAATCCCGACAAGGTCGTCATCTTCGACACCACCCTGCGCGACGGCGAGCAATCGCCCGGCGCGACCATGACGCATGACGAGAAGCTGGAGATCGCCGGCATGCTCGACGAGATGGGCGTCGACATCATCGAGGCGGGGTTTCCCATCGCCTCCGAAGGCGATTTCGCCGCCGTCTCGGACATCGCAAGGGATGCACGGCAGGCGACGATCTGCGGGCTGGCCCGTGCCAACCCGCGCGACATCGACCGCTGCTGGGAGGCCGTGAAGCACGCCCGGTCGCCACGCATCCATACCTTCATCGGCACCTCGCCGCTGCATCGCGATATGCATGGCCTGTCCGAGGACGCCATGGCCGAGCGTATCCACGAGGCCGTCACCCATGCCCGCAACCTGTGCGAAAACGTGCAGTGGTCGTCGATGGACGCGACGCGGACCGAGTGGGACTATCTGCGCCGCACCGTCGATATCGCGATCCGCGCGGGCGCCACGACGATCAACATTCCCGACACCGTCGGCTATACCGCCCCGGTCGAAAGCGCGGACCTGATCCGCCGCCTGATCGCCGAGGTCGAGGGGGCGGAGGACGTGGTGTTCGCCACGCATTGCCACAACGACCTGGGCATGGCGACGGCCAACAGCCTCGCCGCGGTCGAGGGGGGCGCGCGTCAGATCGAATGCACGATCAACGGGCTGGGTGAGCGTGCCGGCAACACGGCGCTGGAGGAGGTGGTGATGGCAATGAAGGTGCGCCACGACATCATGCCCTATGCCACCGGGATCGATACGACCAAGCTGATGGCGATCTCGCGCCGGGTCGCGGGCGTGTCGGGCTTTCCGGTGCAGTTCAACAAGGCCATCGTCGGCAAGAACGCCTTCGCCCACGAGAGTGGCATCCATCAGGACGGCATGCTGAAGAACCCCGAGACGTTCGAGATCATGCGGCCCGAGGATGTCGGCCTGAACGCCACTTCGCTGGTCATGGGCAAGCATTCGGGCCGGGCCGCGCTGCGCTCGAAGATGGCCGAGCTGGGATACGACCTGGCCGACAATCAGCTGTCGGACGTGTTCGTGCGGTTCAAGGCATTGGCCGACCGCAAGAAGGAGGTCTACGACGACGACCTGATCGCGCTGATGCAGGACGAGGAGCGTTCCGGCGAAGACCGCATCAAGGTCGTTCGCCTACGCGTGGTCTGCGGCACCGACGGCCCGCAGGTGGCGGAGCTGACGCTATCGATCGACGACGAGGAGAAATCCGCGCAGGCCACCGGCGACGGCCCCGTCGATGCGGCCTTCAACGCGGTCAAGGCGCTGGTCGACCACCGTGCGAAATTGCAGCTGTATCAGGTGAGCGCCGTGACCGAGGGAACGGACGCCCAAGCCACCGTCACCGTCCGGATGGAGGAGGACGGCCGCATCGTCTCCGGCCAGTCGGCGGACACCGACACGGTGGTCGCCAGCGTGCGGGCCTATGTGAACGCGCTCAACCGTCTGATGGTCCGCCGCGAAAAGGGCGGCCACGACGGGCGCGAGATCAGCTACAAGGATGTCGGCTGAGGCGGTCTGTGCGACGTCGGACACGGGTGGCGACCTCTTGCGCATTAGGGCCGCCACCGCCCTTTCCCCCGGCGCCACCCTCGGCTAAACGCACCCGAACCCCCCGGGCCGGCCGCCACGGGGGCGGGTACGGTTTGGGGGACGTCTAATGTCTATCTTCGGATCGCTGTTCAGCAGCGACATGGCCATCGACCTCGGGACGGCGAACACGCTGGTCTACGTGAAGGGCAAGGGGATCGTGCTGAACGAACCTTCGGTCGTCGCCTACCACATGAAGAACGGCCGCAAGGAAGTGCTGGCCGTGGGCGAGGATGCCAAGCTGATGCTGGGGCGCACCCCCGGCTCGATCGAGGCGATCCGGCCCATGCGCGAAGGCGTGATCGCCGATTTCGATACCGCCGAGGAGATGATCAAGCATTTCATCCGCAAGGTGCACAAGCGGTCGACCTTCACCAAGCCCAAGATCATCGTCTGCGTCCCCCATGGCGCGACACCGGTGGAAAAGCGCGCCATCCGCCAGTCGGTGCTGGGCGCGGGCGCGCGCAAGGCGGGCCTGATCGCCGAGCCCATCGCGGCGGCCATCGGGGCCGGCATGCCGATCACCGATCCGACCGGCAGCATGGTGGTCGATATCGGGGGCGGCACGACCGAAGTGGCCGTGATGTCGCTGGCCGATATCGTCTATGCCCGTTCGGTGCGCGTGGGCGGCGACCGGATGGACGAGGCGCTGATTTCCTACCTGCGGCGGCATCAGAACCTGCTGGTGGGCGAGTCCACGGCCGAGCGCATCAAGAAGGAGATCGGCACCGCACGGATGCCCGAGAACGGGCGTGGCGAGGTGATGCAGATCCGCGGCCGCGACCTGCTGAACGGCGTGCCCAAGGAGACCGAGGTCTCTCAGGCCCAGGTCGCCGAGGCGCTGGCCGAACCGGTGCAGCAGATCTGCGAGGCGGTGATGACCGCGCTGGAATCCACGCCGCCGGACCTGGCCGCCGACATCGTCGACCGGGGCGTCATGCTGACCGGCGGCGGCGCGCTGCTGGGGGAGTTGGACCTTGCGCTGCGCGAGCAGACCGGGCTGAGCATCTCCGTCGCCGACGAGAGCCTGAATTGCGTGGCGCTCGGCACCGGCAAGGCGCTGGAATACGAGCGCCAGCTGAGCCACGTCATCGACTACGACAGCTAGGACCATGGCACGCGGGCGCTCGGGGGACGATATCTATGCCCGTCCGCTGAGGCGGCTGCTGGTGACGCTGACCTGCATTCTGCTGGTGGGCCTGGTCCTGCTGTGGCGCATCGACAACCCGCGGGCCGAACGCATCCGCGCGGCCCTGGTCGACCGCGTGGTGCCGAACGTCGAATGGGCCCTCGCGCCGGTCACCTGGACGGGACGCCTGATCGAGGATTTCGAAGGCTACGCCCGCGTCTACGAGCAGAACCAGGAGTTGCGTCGCGAGTTGCAGCGCATGCAGGTCTTCCGCGAGGCCGCCATCCAGCTGGAGCAGGAGAACGCCCGGCTGCTCGACCTCAACCAGGTGCGGCTGTCACCGGACCTGACCTATGTCACGGGCGTCGTGCTGACCGACTCCGGGTCGCCCTTCCGTCGTTCGGTGCTGCTCAACATCGGGGCCAGCGACGGCATCCAGGACGGCTGGGCGGCGATGGACGGGTTGGGGCTGGTCGGGCGGATCTCGGGCGTGGGCGAGAACACCAGCCGCGTGCTGCTGCTGACCGACGGCAACAGCCGGATCCCGGTGACGATCCAGCCATCCGGCAAGCGCGCGATCCTGGCCGGCGACACGACTGCGGCGCCCGTTCTCGATTTCGTCGAGAACCCCGAGGACGTGCAGGCCGGCGACCGGATCGTCAGCTCCGGAGATGGCGGGGTGTTCCCGCCGGACCTGACCGTGGGGCAGGTCGTCAAGGGGCGCGATGGGCGCCTGCGGGTCCTGTTGGCGGCCGAGATCTCGCGGCTCGAGTTCCTTCGCGTCCTGCGCAGCCGCGAGGCGACCGAGATCGGCACGACCGGCACGCTGCTGCCGTCCCGGACCGGACCGATGCAAGGGCCACCCCCGCCGCCCGACCGGGACGGTTGAGGCAATGAAGACCCGTTCGGTCTGGACCTATCGCCTGATTTTCGCGGCCCTGGCGGCGGCGATCCTTTTCTTCGCCCTTCTGCCGTTCGGCTCGGGTCCGGGTGCCATTCCTGGCCCGGAGCTTACCGTTTGCCTGATCGCGGCCTGGGCCCTGCGCCGGCCCGATTACGTGCCGGTCTGGCTGCTGGTGCTGATGCTGTTGCTGGACGATTTTCTGCTGATGCGGCCGCTGGGGCTCTGGACGCTGATCGTCTTGCTGATGAGCGAGTATCTGCGTCGCCGCGTCGACCATGCCGAGGCCCTGCCGTTCTGGTCGGAGGTGGCGCTCGTCTCGGGTTGCATCGCCGCGGCTTTCGTGGCGAACCATCTGGCGCTCGTGCTGCTTCTCGCCGAGACGCCGCCGCTTCTCGGACAGGCCTTGCATGCATTGGCGACGATTGTGTTTTACCCCCCGACGGCGATATTCTCGCAGTTGATCGGGGTCAGGCGGCTCGCCCCCGGCGAGTTGGACAGCCTCGGCACGCGTGCCTGACAACCTGCCGCGCAACGGCCGGCGCGGCCCGGAGGCCCGAGACCTATGAAACGTAACGCCCAGGACATGACGTTGTCTTCGCGACGGATCACGCGCCGCGCCCTGGTGATGGGTGGCGCGCAGCTGGGCTTTGGCGCACTTCTTTTCGGCCGGATGCGCCATCTGCAGGTCGACCAGGCGGACGAATTCCTTCTGCTGGCCGAGGAGAACCGCATCAAGGTGCGCCTGATCGCGCCGGCGCGCGGCGTGATCTACGACCGAAACGGCGTCGCGCTGGCCGGGAACGAGCAGATCTATCGCGTCAGCATGATCCGCGAGGATGCCGACGACGTCGATCAGGTGATCACCAACCTTCGCGGCCTCGTCCGCCTGGACGAGGAGGTGCTGCAGCGCGCGCTGCGCGAAATGGACCGCCGCCCGCACCAATCAGTTACCCTGGCCGACCGTTTGTCGTGGGAGGATTTGTCGACGATCGCCGTGAACGTGCCGGCCCTTCCCGGCATCACGCCCGAGGTGGGG